>NZ_CP055481.1:1808766-2110227 GCF_013705725.1 Klebsiella sp. RHBSTW-00484
TTTTTGCGGCTCATTGCGCCTGATATTGGCTATCGCGCTCAATCGCGCCATAATCACTGTTTTTAACCGTTAATGGTGGGGAATACCATGGAGATACGCGTTTTTCGCCAACAAGATTTCGAAGAGGTGATTACCCTGTGGGAGCGTTGCGATCTCCTGCGGCCATGGAACGATCCGGAAATGGATATTGAACGTAAGCTGAACCACGATGCCAGCTTGTTCCTGGTTGCCGAGGTTAATGGCGAAGTCGTCGGCACGGTGATGGGTGGCTACGACGGTCATCGCGGATCGGCTTATTATCTTGGCGTGCACCCTGAATATCGTGGTCGCGGCATTGCGAATGCGTTGCTTAACCGGCTGGAGAAAAAGCTGATTGCCCGCGGCTGTCCAAAAATCAACATTATGATACGTGAAGATAACGACGTGGTTCAGGGGATGTACGAGCGGCTCGGCTATGAGCATTCGGACGTGCTGTGCCTCGGTAAACGCTTAATTGAAGATGAAGAATACTGAATTTATCCCCTCCGATTTTGATAGCCATGGTCGCCTGCGTTTGCCGTTTCTTTTTTGGTGCGTGCTGCTGTTGCAGGCGCGGACGTGGGTGCTGTTTCTGATGGCAGGCGCGTCGCGTCAACAAGGCGATGCGCTGCTGAATCTGTTTTATCCGAATCATGATAATTTTTGGCTGGGGTTGCTGCCCGGTATTCCGGCGGTACTGGCGTTTGTCGTCAGCGGACACCGTCAAAAATTTCCTCGGCTTTGGATGCTGATGCGCTGGCTGCTGGTCTTCTCGCAAATATTGCTGCTGGTCTGGCAGCCGTTACTGTGGCTGAGCGGTGAATCACCTTCGGCGGTGACCATCGCCCTGTTGGTGGCAGATCTTTACGCGCTCTGGTGGCTGTTGAGCAGCCGTCGGCTGAAAGCCTGTTTTCGTGACGAACAGCTTTAAGGGCACTTTTTGCCGATCGCGTACTCCAACATGCGTTGAATTAATAAGAAAGGACTGAGTCATGAAATCGCGACGTTTACTTCTCTGCGCATTACCGCTGGTCTTAACCGGTTGCTCAACAATGAGCGCGGTCAACTGGTCAGCGGCCTATCCGTGGAACTGGTTTGGTTCCTCAACGGAGGTTACCGAGCAGGGCGTGGGCAACCTGACCGCCGCGACGCCGATGAGCGAGCAGGCCATTAGCGATGCGCTTGGCAGCAGCTATCGCCTGCGCAGCGGTATGAAAACCGCCAACGGCAACATCGTGCGCTATTTTGAAGCGTTAAAAGATGACAAGGTCGCGCTGACCATCAACGGCGAGAGCGGCACCATCAGCCGTATCGACGTGCGTGATAGCGATATCGAAGCCGCCAGCGGCGTGAAAATAGGCACACCGTTTAGCGACATCTACAGTAAAGCTTTCGGCAACTGCCAGAAAGGCCATCATGACAACGGCACGGTTGTGGAATGTAAAGCCGAAGGTAGCCAGCATATCAGCTATACCTTCACCGGCAACTGGAGCGGGCCTGAAGAGCTGATGCCTTCTGACGACACGCTGAAGAACTGGCCGGTGAGCGAGATTATCTGGCGTCGCTAATTTGATCTGAAGTGATTCGACGTCCTGAAAAAGCGAGTACAATAGCACCTTAAAAAGGCCACAGCGTTGTGGCTGTATAATTTCAGGAGGAGCGATGTCTCAGGTTCAGAGCGGCATTTTGCCGGAACATTGCCGTGCGGCGATTTGGATTGAAGCGAATGTTAAAGGCGACGTTGATGCACTGCGTGAAGCCAGCAAGATTTTTGCCGATAAGTTAGCTACTTTTGAGGCGAAATATCCGGATGCTAAGCTGGGGGCGGTGGTTGCTTTTGGCCATAACGTCTGGCGTCAGCTGAGCGGCGGCGTGGGCGCGGAAGAGTTAAAAGACTTCCCGGTCTATGGTAAAGGTCTGGCGCCGTCTACCCAGTATGATGTGCTGATTCATATTCTGTCCGCGCGGCATGAGGTGAACTTCTCTGTTGCCCAGGCGGCAATGGCTGCGTTTGGTAACATCATTGACGTTAAAGAAGAGATTCACGGCTTCCGCTGGATTGAAGATCGCGACCTGAGCGGCTTTGTTGATGGCACCGAAAACCCGGCGGGTGAAGAGACGCGCCGTGAAGTCGCCGTTATCAAAGATGGCGTTGATGCAGGCGGCAGCTACGTTTTCGTTCAGCGCTGGGAACATAACCTCAAACAGCTTAACCGCATGAGCGTTCCAGACCAGGAAATGATGATTGGTCGTACCAAAGAAGCCAACGAAGAGATTGACGGCGACGATCGTCCGGAAACCTCCCACCTTAGCCGCGTTGATCTGAAGGAAGATGGTAAAGGCCTGAAGATTGTGCGCCAGAGCCTGCCGTACGGCACCGCCAGCGGCGTTCATGGTCTCTACTTCTGTGCCTACTGCGCGCGCCTGTACAACATTGAGCAGCAGTTGCTGAGTATGTTCGGCGATACCGATGGTAAGCGCGATGCGATGCTGCGCTTTACTAAACCGGTGACCGGCGGGTACTACTTCGCGCCGTCACTGGAGAGGTTGCAGGCGTTGTAAACTTTCCCCCTCACCCTAACCCTCTCCCCACAGGGGAGAGGGGATCGATCGGCGTTGCTGATGAGTACAGTTTCTCCTCGGCGCGACAGGCGGAACGATCGGCGTTGTTGGTGAGCTCGAGCGCCGACTGCCTTTCTCCCTCTCCCTCAGGGAGAAGGCCGGGGTGAGGGTATCCGCGACTCAAGCGTTTCAAGTATCCTGTCCATCACCGCCTCCTCATGATGTTCAAACTCATTATTCCAGAAACGTAAAACCTGCCATCCCTGACCCTGCAACCAACGGGTGCGACGGGCATCGTAAACACTCCTCTCATCGTGTTGCCCGCCATCCAGCTCAATCGCCAGCCGTACTGAGCAGCAGGCAAAATCGAGAATATAGGGGCCTACGGGATGCTGGCGGCGAAACTTATAGCGAGCAAAGCGACGGTCGCGGAGTAAATACCACAGTCGACGTTCCGCGGGCGTTAAGCTACGTCTGAGCTGGCGAGCTAATAATTGTCTATTGTTCATGTTGGCACGGTACCTTGGTGCCAGCGGCTTGTCAGAGTGACATTCAGATTCTGGATGCACGATTCAGAAATACTTTCCCATGTCCTTATTCTCTTTTCGACTTCCAAATCGCCAAACGGTATATAAAACCGTTACTCCTTTCATCACCGTTATAAATATGATGATCACCAGAAAGTCATCAAATTGATAAGGGTGCGCAATGGCCGTTAAATCACTGAAAAAAGGATATCTGGCGCTGGCAGCTTCTGTGCTGTTGGTTGCGCAGGCACAGGCGACGGAACTGCTGAACAGTTCCTACGATGTTTCCCGCGAGCTGTTTGCCGCCCTTAACCCGCCGTTTGAACAGCAGTGGGCGAAAGATAACGCTGGCGATAAGCTGACGATTAAACAATCTCATGCCGGGTCATCAAAACAGGCGCTGGCGATTCTGCAAGGCCTGAAGGCCGACGTGGTGACCTATAACCAGGTGACCGACGTGCAGATCCTGCACGACAAAGGCAAGCTGATTCCGGCCGACTGGCAAAGCCGTTTGCCGAATAACAGCTCGCCGTTTTACTCCACCATGGGATTCCTGGTGCGCAAAGGCAATCCGAAAAATATTCACGACTGGAATGACCTGGTGCGCTCCGATGTGAAACTGATTTTCCCGAACCCGAAAACCTCAGGCAACGCGCGTTATACCTATTTAGCCGCGTGGGGCGCCGCGGACAAAGCTGACGGTGGCGATAAAGCCAAAACCGAGCAGTTTATGACCCAATTTCTGAAGAACGTCGAAGTGTTTGATACCGGTGGTCGCGGTGCTACTACCACCTTTGCGGAACGCGGGTTGGGTGATGTACTGATTAGTTTTGAATCGGAAGTAAATAACATCCGCAAACAGTACGAAGATCAGGGATTCGAGGTGGTTATTCCTAAAACCAATATCCTGGCTGAATTCCCTGTGGCCTGGGTGGATAAAAACGTCAAAGCCAACGGTACGGAAAAGGCGGCGAAGGCCTACCTGACCTGGCTCTACAGCCCACAAGCGCAGACAATTATCACCGACTATTACTATCGCGTGAACAACCCGAAAGTGATGGATGGATTGAAAGATAAATTCCCGCAGACTGAACTGTTCCGCGTGGAAGACCAGTTTGGCTCCTGGCCGGAAGTGATGAAAACCCACTTTGTCAGCGGCGGTGAGCTGGACAAACTGCTGGCGGCGGGGCGTAAGTAATGTTTGCTGTTGCATCAAAGCGCGTGCTGCCGGGCTTTACCCTGAGCCTCGGCACCAGCCTGCTGTTTGTTTGCTTGATTCTGCTGCTGCCGTTGAGCGCGCTGGTGATGCAGCTCTCTGAGATGACCTGGGCTCAGTACTGGGATGTGGTCACTAATCCTCAGGTGGTGGCGGCCTATAAAGTCACCCTGCTGTCGGCCTTCGTGGCGTCGATTTTCAACGGCGTATTCGGTTTGCTGATGGCATGGATCCTTACGCGCTATCGCTTTCCGGGACGTACGCTGCTAGATGCGCTGATGGATCTGCCGTTTGCCCTGCCGACGGCGGTAGCGGGCCTGACGCTGGCGTCGCTATTCTCGGTCAACGGTTTTTACGGCGAGTGGCTGGCGAAGTTTGATATCAAAGTGACCTATACCTGGCTGGGTATCGCAGTAGCGATGGCTTTTACCAGCATCCCGTTTGTGGTGCGTACGGTGCAGCCGGTGCTCGAAGAACTGGGTCCGGAGTATGAAGAAGCTGCGGAAACGCTGGGCGCGACGCGTCTGCAGAGCTTTCGCAAAGTGGTGTTGCCGGAGCTGTCTCCGGCGCTGCTGGCTGGGATTGCGTTGTCGTTTACCCGTAGCCTCGGCGAGTTCGGTGCGGTGATTTTTATCGCCGGTAACATCGCGTGGAAAACGGAAGTGACCTCGCTGATGATTTTCGTTCGTTTGCAGGAGTTTGATTACCCTGCCGCCAGCGCAATTGCTTCGGTGATCCTCGCGGCATCGTTACTGCTGCTGTTCTCAATTAACACCCTGCAAAGTCGCTTTGGTCGACGCGTGGTAGGTCATTAATGGCGATCGTTGCTCAATTGAAGCGTTATGACGCGCCCCGTATTAACTGGGGAAAATGGTTTCTGATTGGTACCGGGATGCTGGTTTCCGCCTTCATTCTGATTGTGCCGATGGTCTATATCTTCGTGCAGGCGTTTAGCAAAGGCCTGATGCCGGTGCTGCAAAACCTTGCCGATCCGGACATGCTGCATGCTATCTGGCTGACGGTGATGATTGCTTTGATTACCGTGCCGGTAAACCTGGTGTTCGGTGTGCTGCTTGCCTGGCTGGTGACGCGCTTTACTTTTCCCGGCCGCCAGCTGCTGCTGACGCTGCTGGATATTCCGTTTGCCGTCTCGCCGGTGGTGGCGGGGCTAGTTTATTTGCTGTTTTACGGTTCTAACGGCCCGCTGGGCGGTTGGCTCGATGAGCACAACCTGCAGATCATGTTCGCCTGGCCGGGTATGGTGCTGGCGACCATCTTTGTGACCTGCCCGTTTGTGGTTCGCGAGCTGGTGCCGGTGATGATGAGCCAGGGTAGCCATGAAGATGAGGCGGCGATTTTGCTCGGCGCTTCGGGCTGGCAGATGTTCCGTCGCGTTACCTTGCCAAACATCCGCTGGGCGCTGCTCTACGGCGTGGTGCTGACCAACGCCCGCGCCATCGGTGAATTCGGCGCCGTGTCGGTAGTTTCCGGCTCGATTCGCGGCGAAACTTTATCGCTGCCGCTGCAAATTGAATTACTGGAGCAGGATTACAACACCGTCGGTTCGTTTACCGCCGCCGCCCTGCTGACGTTAATGGCTATTTTGACCTTGTTTTTGAAGAGTATGGTGCAATGGCGTTTGGCCAATCAGGAAAAACGCGCGCAACTGGAGGGAAATCATGAGCATTGAGATTGCCAATATTAAGAAGTCTTTTGGTCGCACCCAGGTGCTGAATGATATCTCGCTGGATATCCCCTCCGGACAAATGGTTGCGCTGCTGGGGCCGTCCGGCTCCGGGAAAACTACGCTGCTGCGTATTATTGCCGGGCTGGAGAATCAGTCCAGCGGGCATATCCGTTTTCACGGCACCGACGTGAGCCGTGTGCATGCGCGCGATCGCAAAGTTGGATTCGTGTTCCAGCACTACGCGCTGTTTCGCCATATGACGGTGTTCGACAACATCGCTTTTGGCCTGACGGTGCTGCCGCGTCGCGAACGTCCGAATGCTGCCGGTATTAAAGCGAAAGTGACCAAACTGCTGGAAATGGTGCAACTGGCGCATCTGGCCGATCGCTATCCGGCCCAGCTCTCCGGCGGGCAGAAGCAGCGCGTAGCTTTGGCTCGTGCGCTGGCGGTTGAACCGCAAATCCTGCTGCTGGATGAACCTTTCGGCGCGCTGGATGCTCAGGTGCGTAAAGAATTGCGGCGCTGGCTACGTCAGTTGCATGAAGAGCTGAAATTCACCAGCGTATTTGTAACGCACGATCAGGAAGAAGCCACTGAAGTGGCGGATCGCGTGGTAGTGATGAGCCAGGGCAATATCGAACAGGCCGATGCGCCTGACCTGGTGTGGCGTGAGCCTGCCACCCGCTTTGTGCTGGAGTTTATGGGCGAAGTTAACCGCCTGAAAGGCACCATTCGCGGCGGTCAGTTCCACGTCGGCGCGCATCGCTGGCCGTTGGGCTATACCCCGGCATACCAGGGGCCGGTCGATCTGTTCCTGCGTCCGTGGGAAGTGGATATCAGCCGTCGCACCAGCCTTGATTCGCCTCTGCCGGTACAGGTACTGGAAGCTAGCCCCAAAGGCCACTACACCCAATTAGTTGTTCAGCCCCTTGGGTGGTATGACGAACCGTTGACCGTGGTACTGCAGGGAGAAGACGCGCCGTATCGCGGGGAGCGCCTGTTTGTCGGCTTGCAAAATGCACGCCTGTACAACGGCAATGAACGCATCGAGCCGCGCGGGGAGCTTGCTCTGGCTGAATCGGCCTGATAGCTTAATCCGCAAGTTTATCGCCGTTTTCGCAACGGCAGGATTTGGTAGCCCGGGTTAGACGCAATGCGTCGCCATCCGGGGTCGTTTGCAGGCCGGGTAAACTCTCACCCGGCCTTTTTATTGGGCAAAAACCGTGAATACATTAGAACAAACAATTGGCAATACGCCTCTGGTGAAATTACAACGCCTTGCGCCTGACAACGGCAGCGAAATCTGGGTCAAGCTGGAAGGGAACAACCCTGCGGGGTCGGTGAAAGATCGCGCGGCGCTGTCGATGATTGTTGAAGCCGAAAAGCGCGGCGAGATTAAGCCCGGCGATGTGCTGATTGAAGCGACCAGCGGCAATACCGGCATCGCGCTGGCAATGATTGCTGCGCTCAAAGGCTATCAGATGAAGCTGCTGATGCCGGATAATATGAGTCAGGAGCGTCGTGCCGCTATGCGCGCCTACGGTGCCGAGCTGATTCTGGTCACCAAAGAGCAGGGGATGGAAGGTGCGCGCGATCTGGCGCTGGAGATGGCCCAGCGCGGCGAAGGTAAGCTTTTGGATCAGTTCAATAATCCGGATAACCCTTATGCGCACTACACCACCACCGGGCCGGAGATCTGGCAGCAGACTGATGGACGAATCACCCATTTTGTCTCCAGTATGGGCACGACCGGGACCATTACCGGCGTTTCACGCTTTCTGCGCGAGCAAGATAAAGCGGTGAGCATTGTCGGGCTGCAGCCAGAAGAGGGGAGCAGTATTCCGGGGATTCGCCGCTGGCCAGCCGAATATATGCCGGGCATTTTTAACGCACAGCTGGTGGATGAAGTTCTGGATATTCATCAGCAGGATGCGGAAAACATCATGCGAATGCTGGCGGTGCGGGAAGGTATTTTCTGCGGCGTCAGTTCCGGCGGCGCGGTGGCGGGCGCATTACGTATCGCCCGTGAAAACCCCGGCTCGGTGGTGGTGGCGATCGTCTGCGATCGCGGCGATCGCTACCTCTCTACCGGGGTCTTTGGCGAAGAGCACTTTGCCCAGGGCGCGGGGATTTAAACCTCGGGAGCGTCGAGCAGGTCGGTACCGTAGGAGTTATCTACGGAACATAGCCAGCGCTCACCCTGCTGGCGAAAGACATAGGTTGCGCGCCGCGTGACCTGTGTCGTGCCGCCTTCCGCAGTCGGGATATCCAGCCGGGTTTCCATAATCACCAGCGCATTGCCGCCGCCTTCAATAATCTCCATCTTCCCCTGCGTCACCACCAGCCGGTGCTGAAAATAATCGGCGATGGCGATAAACGCTTTGCGGATATTTTCTTTGCCCCTGACCACCATTCCTGGCTTAACCACCAGCGCGGCGTCTTCGGCGTAATACTCCATCAGGCTGGCGTAATCCTCCTGCGAGATGGCGCGATCGCAGGCTTCAATGGCGGCTTTTAACTGCGGGTTAGGATTGTGCATCTCTGATGGCCCTTTTTGTGAGCTATTGATTTTCCGCCGTGACCGTTTTATCCGTCTCAGCGATCAGGGTGTGCAGGTACGGCTGCGCGTTTTCGTCGCTTTTTCCAGGGATCCTGACGATATAGGGCTTACCGGTAATAGACGACGATGATGCTACCTTATCAATAAATTGCTCGGCGGTATCGATGCGGTTACGGGTATTACCAAGTTTTAACCGCAGATGTGACACTGCTTCCTCGCAGGTATGGGCATCGCCATTGCGTACGAAGATCAGATCCTTTTTTTGCCCCAGGGCGTCGAGCATCGCGTTAATGCGCTCTTCTTGATAAGCGTTGAGTTTGGCAAAGGCGGGAAGTGTAAGAAATAATGCCATCACCGCGCAGAGAATGTTCTTCATCTTGAGTCCCTTCCATAGTGGTTTGTTCGCGATAAAGTTTACTCTTTCCGCAGTGAGGGGATTTAGCTTTAAGAAAAACGCTCGCTTTTGGTTAATTCATCGTCAGTTTGTCGAGAAACGTCCACAGTTTCTGATTCATCTCACGGTAGTCCCAGCCGCGCATTTCTTGTTCGCTGCGGATGAAACGTCTGCCTCTGGCGGCGCTGAGCTCTGGCTGCGAATGAGCAATCAGCAGCTCAATGACCTCAGCATCAAATTCCATATGGCATTGGAAACCATATACCCGGTCGCGATATTTCACTATCTGCCGCGGGCAGCCTTCGCTGGAGGCCATCACTTCCGCTTCCGGGGTCAGTCCCGGCATGTCGTTATGCCAGTGGCCAACCACCAGTGAAGGGCCAAAGTGTGAGAGTTTGCTATCCTGCAGACCCGCAGTGGTTAGCGTTATCGGATAATGACCAACCTCTTTTTCCGGGCTTTGCATCACCGGCGCGCCCAGCGCTTCGCCAATCAGCTGCGAGCCGAGGCAAATGCCAATGACCGTTCGCCCGGCAGCAATCGCTTGGGCGATTAAGCGCTGCTCGGCGTGGGTATCAAAATAAGGGCATTCAGATAGCGTCGTGCACGGCGATTGCGGGCCGCCCAGCACAACCAGCATATCAAAGTCATCCGCATTTTCTGGCAGTGCATCACCCGCGTAAACGCGTGACCAACTGGTAGCGTAACCGCGCGCCTGCGCCCAATGCAGATACGCTCCCGGCGCTTCAAAGACTTCATGGACAATAAAGTGGATCTGCATAGCGTTAACTCCTGTCAATGTTGTTGTAATACCTGGCATAAATCATCGGCGAGTTTATTGATTTCATCATCGTTCAGCGTGGCGAGCGAAAGGCGGAGTCCGTGCGACAGTGCGCCAACACCGAACGTTTCTCCTTCGCGAACCAGCCAACCCGCGTGCGCCAGACGTAGGGCAATCGGCTGGCTGGGTTTCTCCAGGGGAAGCCAAAAGTTAAGACCGTCTCCAGGCGTAAAATGGGTGAGTCCACGCTGAGAGAGCGCGGTGACCAGTTTTTCATGTTGTTGGCGATAGTGGCGTTGGCTCTGCGTTAAAGATGCCATAAAGGCGCTATCATTCAGGCAGGCC
The DNA here is from genome assembly GCF_013705725.1 of Klebsiella sp. RHBSTW-00484. Lineage (NCBI taxonomy): Bacteria > Pseudomonadati > Pseudomonadota > Gammaproteobacteria > Enterobacterales > Enterobacteriaceae > Klebsiella > Klebsiella sp. RHBSTW-00484. The sequence goes on from NZ_CP055481.1 coordinate 1,818,857, forward strand.
AGCACCAGATCCTGCAGCAGATGGCTGACCCATTGGCTGCCGGAGTTCAGGCGTAGACGCAGCGCCGCCGATGTGTCTGGATCGCTGGCGACAATGGCCAGGCGCATATCCGGTCCCAGCGTTTTTGACAGCGACCGTACCAGCGCCCAGCGCTGAGTTTCAGCGGCCAGTGGGGAGTACCAAAGCGTCGCGGACAGCAGCGCAAAATGATCATCGACAATCACCAGAACCAGCGGGTAGCGGGCAAGTATTTCACGTATCGCCCGGGCGCGTGTTTCGCTGAGGCTACAGCCAGTGGGGTTGTGCGCGCGGGGGGTAATAATGACCGCCCGCGCGCCGTTGCGTAGCGCCTCTTCGAGCGCTGCGGGCTGCATCCCTTCACTATCCACCGGCACTGGCGAAGGGTTAAAACCGGCATAGCGCAGCATGTTGATACTGCTGAGAAAGCAGGGGTCTTCGATAGCTACGCTATCGCCGGGCAACAGCAGGGCGCAAAGCAGACGCTCAAGCGCATCGATAGCGCCGCTGGCCAGGTTAATCTCGGCGTCTATGCCCAAGTCTTTATTAACCCAGGTGTGGGCCCAGGTGGCAAGCTGCGGTTCAACTGCCGCATCGCCGTACAGACGTGGGGTGACTGCGATAGCGCTGAAATAGCGTTTAATGTCGGCCAGACGATTAGGGTCAGGATTGCCGCTGGAAATATCCTTCAACGGCGAAGAGGGATCGCCCCCTTCAAGCTCGGGGAGAGTATTGTGTGTCTTGATGACCGTACCATTACGCCCCTGGCTGATGGCTAATCCGGAGGTGACTAACCGCTTATAGGCTGAAGCGACGGTGTTGCGGTTAACCGAGAGATTGGTAGCCAGTTCGCGAACCGGTGGCAGAACATCGCCTGGTTTTAATACGCCGCTTTGTACCAGATGACGGACGTTATCGAAGATCTCACTAGCGGTTTTTCCGACAAACATTATTGACCTATGACAAAATGAATTTTAGCATAGGACGAATGATAATCAGAGTATGACCCGCTGTCCAGCGGGAGGAGAAAGGATGGGCCAGCAAGACGAAATACAATCGGTGCTCTTCAACGATAAAAGCCGGGCGCTACAGGTCGATATTGTGGCCGTGCAATCGCAAGTGGTCTACGGCAGCGTCGGAAATAGCATTGCGGTACCGGCGATAAAGCAGCACGGCCTGCGGGTGATGGCGGTGCCGACGGTGCTGTTCAGCAATACTCCGCATTATGATACGTACTATGGCGGCGTTATTCCGGAAGAGTGGTTTGTCGGGTATTTAAAGGCGCTGGAAGAGCGTGATGCTCTGCGCGAACTGCGTGCGGTCACCACTGGCTATATGGGCAGCGCGGTGCAGATTGAACGGTTAGCGCAATGGTTGTGCCGCATCCGCGAGCATCATCCAGATCTTTGCATTCTGGTCGACCCGGTCATTGGCGATGTGGATAGCGGCATCTACGTCAAGGCGGAGATTCCCGAAGCATATCGCATCCATCTGCTGCCCCTGGCGCAGGTTATCACGCCTAACCTGTTTGAGCTGGAGACGCTAAGTGGCCTGCCTTGCCACAATCAGCAGGAGGCGATTATCGCTGCGCGCAGCCTGTTATCTGATTCGCTGAAATGGGTAGTGATTACCAGCGCGCCGGGAATAGATAACGCCTCGATCAACGTGTTGGTGGTTAGCGCAGAGTCAGTTGAGATGGTGGAACATCCGCGTGTTGAAACGGACCTGAAGGGCACGGGAGACCTTTTTTGCGCCGAGCTGGTTAGCGGTTTAGTTTGCGGGATGCCGCTGAGCGATGCCGCGCGTGCCGCTGCACAGCGGGTACTGACGGTGATGACCTGGACTGATGAGCAGGGTTGTGATGAGTTAATTCTTCCACCGCCAGAGGAGGGAGTATGAAGAGCTACCGTTTAGTGGTTCGTCAGCTGGGAAGAGTTGTTGGACATTTTGATACCTCAGGCAGTGAGGCGCTGGAAGATGCCTGCGAAGTCAGCTCGCTGTTTGGGGCGGTTGGCGGATATCAGTGTGATTTGCTGGTCTCTGACAGCGAGAAGCGGATTCTGGAAAGCTCTCCGGAGGGTATGAAGGTGTTGTCGAGAGAGAAATGCTATCGACCGCTTAAAGCGACGATATAAAAAAATGGCGCCCTTAGAGGCGCCATTCTTCTGCGGCAAGAATTACTTCTTGATGCGGATAACCGGGGTTTCACCCACGGTTACGCTACCGGACAGTTTGATCAGCTCTTTGATCTCGTCCATGTTGGAGATAACAACCGGAGTCAGGGTAGACTTGGCTTTTTCTTCCAGCAGCGGCAGATCGAATTCGATAACCGGGTCGCCGACTTTCACACGTTGGCCTTCTTCAGCGATACGTTTGAAACCTTCGCCTTTCAGTTCAACGGTATCAATACCGAAGTGAACGAACAGCTCAATGCCGCTATCAGATTCGATAGAGAACGCATGATTGGTTTCAAAAATTTTACCGATGGTACCATCTACCGGCGCAACCATTTTGTTGCCAGTAGGTTTGATGGCAATGCCATCACCCACAATTTTTTCCGCAAAAACGACATCCGGCACGTCTTCGATGTTGACGATCTCGCCAGAGAGCGGGGCAACAATCTCAATAGTTCCGGTGTCTTTTTTGTCATCAGAAACCAGAGATTTCAATTTATCGAACAAACCCATGATCTTCTCCTAAGCAGTAATTTGGGCCGCGCATCTCGTGGATTAGCAGATTGTTTTTTCTTCAATGAACTTGTTAACCAGCGTCATTAACTCGTCCGTTGTCGGTTGAGCAAGAGCCTGCTCTGCTAATACTTTCGCATCTTCGAAGTTCGTGTTACGAATAATCTTCTTGATGCGCGGGATGGAAATGGCGCTCATAGAGAATTCGTCCAGCCCCATACCCAGCAACAGAAGTGTAGCACGTTCATCGCCCGCAAGCTCACCACACATGCCAGTCCATTTACCTTCAGCATGAGAAGCATCAATAACTTGCTTAATCAGCGTCAGGACGGACGGTGACATTGGCTGGTAAAGATGTGAAATCATATCATTACCACGGTCAACTGCCAGAGTATACTGCGTTAAATCATTGGTACCGATACTAAAGAAATCAACTTCTTTGGCTAAGTGACGAGCGATTGTCGCGGCGGCAGGGGTTTCTACCATTACGCCAATTTCAATGGCTTCATCAAAAGCTTTACCTTCGTCACGCAGTTCCTGTTTGTAGATCTCGATCTCTTTGCGCAGCGCGCGAACTTCTTCAACAGAGATGATCATCGGGAACATAATGCGCAGTTTACCGAAAGCAGAAGCACGCAGGATGGCGCGTACCTGGTCACGCAGGATCTCTTTACGATCCATTGCGATACGGATAGCACGCCAGCCGAGGAACGGGTTCTCTTCTTTCGGGAAGTTCATGTACGGCAACTCTTTGTCGCCGCCGATATCCATGGTACGAACGATAACGGCCTGAGAGCCGCACGCTTCGGCAACCGCTTTGTAAGCTGCAAACTGTTCTTCTTCAGTCGGCAGCGAGTCGCGGTCCATGAACAGGAATTCAGTACGATACAAACCTACGCCTTCCGCGCCGTTGCGCTCAGCGCCTTCGACGTCACGGACGGTGCCGATGTTAGCGCAGACTTCAACCTGATGGCCGTCCAGCGTAATTGCCGGCAGGTCTTTCAGTTTAGCCAGTTCCGCTTTCTCTTCAGCAACCTGAGCCTGCAGATTACGCAGTTCTTCGATTTGTTCGTTTGTTGGGTTAACCAGAACCTGGTTATTCACCGCGTCGAGGACCAAATAATCGCCGTTTTTCACCTGAGCGGTAACGCTACCGGTGCCCACGATGGCAGGCAGTTCAAGGGAACGCGCCATGATAGAGGTGTGGGAAGTACGACCACCAGCATCAGTAATAAAGCCTAGTACTTTGTCCAGGTTCAACTGTGCCGTTTCAGACGGGGTGAGGTCAGCAGCAACCAGGATAACTTCATCCTGAATCGCGCCCAGATCAATGATGGCCAGGCCGAGGATGTTGCGCAGTAGACGTTTACCGATATCGCGTACGTCAGCCGCACGCTCTTTCAGGTATTCATCATCCAGCTCTTCCAGTGCAATAGCCTGACCTTCGATAACTTCATTGGCTGCCGCGTCGGCAGTCATGTGCTTATCTTTAATCAGGGCTATGATTTCCTGCTCAAGCTCCTCATCTTCCAGCAGCATGATGTGCCCTTCGAAGATGGCTTCTTTTTCTTCACCGAAAGTTTCACCAGCTTTGGTTTTGATGACCTCCAGCTGGGCGGAGGCCTTGGTGCGGCCACTCAGAAAACGTTCAACTTCCTGATCAACCTTATCGGCAGAAATTTTCTTCCGGTCGATGACTACTTCATCTTCTTTCAGCAGGAGTGCCTTGCCAAAAGCGATACCCGGGGATGCTAAAATGCCTGAAATCATAACCCTACCTTACTTGTGACTGATATTAAAAAGAACCCGTGAACTTACTCGAGTTCAGCCATCAGTTTAACCAGATGCTCAACTGCTTTTTGCTCATCTTCGCCTTCGGCAGAAAGAGTCACAACGGTACCCTGAGTCAGACCCAGAGTTTGCAGTTTGAACAGGCTTTTGGCGCTGGCGCTTTTGCCGTTGGAGGTAACAGTGATCTCAGAAGTGAAGCCTTTTGCTTCTTTAACAAACTGAGCAGCAGGGCGGGTGTGCAGACCGTTCGGAGCGGTAATAGTAACTTCTTGCTGGAACATTATATTTCCCCAACTTATAGGTTTAGTGTTGTGGACCTAAAGTTTAGCCTAACGGCCAAACTTTAGCCTGTATCGTTAGCGCCGGCATTACGTGTCCGGCTCCGGCACCAGCAGCAGTGAATCGCCGCGTGAACCTTCAGGCCGTTGACGTCTACCACGTCATTAAACATTATGCCGCGAAAGGAAGACTTGAACCAAATCATAAAATCGATTCAGCTTATGGAAATCCAAATCCGAATAATTTCGCGCATCAAAATAAATGTGCTGGTTAAATACCAGACCCAACGAAGTGAATCAATGCCAGGAGGGGTAAAAATTTGAACTGTGCCACAAAAAAGCACCTGAAAAGGTGCTTTTTTACACGATGTTAACAGGCTGGCACTACTGTTGCAGTTCTTTCTCTGTGAAGAGATCAGCAAATAATGCAGTGCTTAAATAGCGTTCACCTGAAGAGGGTAGGATAACCACAATATTCTTATTGGTAAAGGCTTCATCTTCCTGAAGCTTCAGCGCAGCAGCAACGGCTGCACCGGAAGAGATACCGGCCAGAATACCTTCCTCTTCCATCAGGCGACGTGCGGTTGAAATGGCTTCTTCGTTGGTGATAGCAACGACTTTATCAACCAGCTTCAAATCCAGGTTGCCCGGAATAAAGCCAGCGCCAATGCCTTGAATTTTGTGCGGGCCGGGTTTTAGCTCCTCACCTGCCAGCGCCTGGGCGATAACCGGGGAGTCGGTGGGTTCAACCGCGACGGTAATCAGATCTTTTTTACCTTTGGTGCCTTTGATGTAACGACTTACGCCGGTCAGCGTACCGCCGGTACCGACTCCGGAGATGAAGACATCAACCTGACCGTCAGTATCTTCCCAGATTTCCGGGCCGGTGGTCTTTTCATGAATTTCCGGGTTGGCCGGGTTGCTGAACTGCTGGAGCAGTAAGAATTTCTCTGGGTTGCCCGCGACGATTTCTTCGGCTTTCTGGATTGCACCCTTCATGCCTTTCGCGCCTTCGGTTAATACCAGATTAGCACCTAATGCTTTCAACAGCTTGCGGCGCTCAATGCTCATAGTTTCTGGCATTGTCAGCGTTAGCTTATAGCCACGTGCTGCTGCGACGTAGGCAAGTGCAATTCCGGTGTTACCGCTGGTCGGTTCTACCAACTCAACGCCTGGTTTTAGTACACCGCGTTTTTCGGCATCCCAAATCATATTGGCACCGATACGGCATTTCACGCTAAAGCTCGGGTTACGCGATTCTACCTTTGCCAGGATGCGTCCGTTACCGATTCGGTTCAGTCGTACTAGCGGCGTATGACCGATAGTCAGGGAGTTGTCTTCAAAAATCTTACTCATGGCCCGTCCTTAACTGTATGAAATTTGGGAGTACGGCTTCAGCATACCCGCTTAAAGAATATGCGGAAGTAAGGATTTAGCATATCTATATTCGCAAGAGAAATAATGGCAAGCCATAAGTAATAAGGAGCGGCATAAGCCGCTCCGCAAGAAGAGAGGAGGGGATTACTTCCACATGGCGTGTTTGTCGCGGTAGCAATCGACCCACATCGCCGTTGCACCGCAAATGGCCACCGGCAAAATGACCAGATTCAGTACCGGAATCATGGTAAACAGGCTGGTCAGGGCACCAAATTGCATATTGGTTACTTTGCGGGTACGCAGCGCCTCACGCATGGTTTTAAACGGCACTTTATGGTTATCAAAAGGGTAATCGCAGTACTGAATTGCCAGCATCCAGGCACTGAACAGGAACCACAGTACGGGTGCAACGGTCTGGCCGATGCCGGGGATGAAATAGAGAATTAAAAGCACGATTGCCCGTGGGAGATACCAGGCAAACTTCTGCCATTCACGCTTCATAATGCGTGGCACATCTTTCATTATGCCGAAAACTCCGACATCCGGAGGCGTTGCGCCGGTGAGGCGCGCTTCAAGCTGCTCAGCCAGTAGACCGCTAAAGGGGGCGGCTATCCAGTTGGCAATCGTCGAAAAGAAGTAGCCAAAGACCAGCAGAATGGAGATAACCACTATCGGCCACAGCAAATAGTTAAGCCATTGCAGCCATTCCGGTACACGGCTCATCAGCGAAGGGAGCCAGCTACCCAAGCGAGTGAATAACCACCAGAAGGCTCCACCCATCAAAATGATGTTGACGAGTAAAGGGAGGAATACGTATCGACGGATCCCCGGTAGCCCGATCAGTTTCCAGCCCTGCGAAAAATAATAGACGCCACTACGCGGGGTCGTTGCGGATGATGAAACCATAGTCAGGCAATGCTCCTTTTTTGACATCCAGACTGAATGCCGGGATATTTTATCGGGTTAGCAGACAATAACCAGTTAGGAAATGTTCGAAAAAACAGCAAAAAGCACGATTTAGTTCATCTTTATGTAGTGAAAGCCCCAGACGCACTTGCACTTGATGTAATCGACAAATACTCTTAGTGAGTAAATGTTTGCCGTGGTGGCAAGGTGTTAGAACAACAGAGAATATAATGATGCAGGATTTGCGTCTGATATTAATCATTGTTGGCGCGATCGCCATAATCGCTTTACTGGTGCACGGTTTTTGGACCAGCCGTAAAGAACGTTCTTCGATGTTTCGCGATCGCCCACTAAAACGTATGAAGTCTCGCGACGATGAAGAGTCGGAAGGCGATGACTTTGATGGCGATGTTGAAGGCGTTGGTGAAGTCCGGGTTCATCGGGTTAATCACGCGCCGAATGGGACTCATGGGGAGCATGAAGCACCTCATCAGGCACCGCAACACCAGTATCAGCCGCCTTATGAGCGTCAGGCGCAGCAGCCTGTGCATCAGGAGGAGCCTGCTCGTGCGCCGCAGCCATCTCATCAGCCGCAGCCACATCAGCAGCCAGTTCATACACAGGCTCCGGTTCAGCAACCGCATCACGTTGCGCCGACACAGCAGCCCGTGCCGCCGCAGCCCCAGCAACCTGTTCAACATGTGCAGCAGCCAGTTCAGCATGCGCCGCAATCGGTTCAACAACCTGCAGTCGCTCCGCAGCCGGTACCTGAACCTCAGGCCGCTCCTGAACCGCAGCCAGCACCGCAGCCTAAAGAGCGTAAAGAAACGGTCATTGTGATGAACGTTGCCGCGCACCATGGTTCGCAGCTTAATGGTGAGCTATTAATCAACAGCATCCAGCAGGCTGGCTTCAAATTCGGCGATATGAATATTTTCCATCGCCACCTCAGTCCTGACGGTAGCGGCCAGGTCTTGTTCAGCCTGGCGAATATGGTAAAACCAGGCACATTCAATCCGGATAGCATGGCGGATATGATGACGCCAGGGATCACTATCTTTATGCAGGTTCCGTCCTTTGGCGATGAGCTGCAAAACTTTAAGTTGATGCTGCAATCCGCGCAGTACATTGCCGATGAAGTTGGTGGTGTCGTGCTGGACGATCAGCGTCGTATGATGACGCCGCAAAAATTGCGTGAATACCAGGACCGCATTCGCGAAGTGAAAGAGGCTAACGCCTGATTCATCTTCCTGAGTTTCGTCTACTTATCCTGAACCCCCGCCCGTCGGGGGTTTTTTATCATTGATGGTGCGATATGGAATCGAACGAACAAAAACTGACTGAACTGCGAACCACGCTTCGCCATCATGAATATCTGTACCATGTCATGGATACACCGGAAATTCCTGATGCGGAATACGATCGGTTGATGCGTGAATTACGTGAACTGGAAGCTCAACATCCTGAACTGATTACGCCTGACTCACCCACTCAGCGCGTTGGCGCTGCACCTCTGGCCTCATTTAGCCAGATTCGCCATGAAGTGCCAATGCTGTCGTTGGATAACGTTTTTGATGAAGAGAGCTTCCTCGCGTTTAATAAGCGCGTTCAGGACCGTCTGAAAAATACTGATGATCTGACTTACTGTTGTGAACTGAAGCTGGATGGCCTGGCGGTTAGCATTCTGTATGAAAACGGCGTTCTGGTACAGGCGGCGACCCGAGGCGATGGGACCACCGGAGAAGATATTACCTCCAACGTACGTACCATTCGCGCCATCCCCCTGAAACTGCGTGGTGACGATATCCCGCAGCGGCTGGAAGTTCGCGGCGAGGTGTTTCTCCCGCAGGCGGGGTTTGAAAAAATTAATGATGAGGCGCGTCGCACCGGTGGGAAAGTGTTTGCTAACCCACGTAACGCGGCCGCCGGTTCTTTGCGCCAGCTCGATCCGCGAATTACGGCGAAGCGACCGCTCACTTTCTTTTGCTACGGCGTGGGTGTGCTGGAAGGCGGTGAGCTGCCGGAAAGCCACTCTGCGCGTTTACAGCAGTTTAAGGCCTGGGGACTGCCGGTCAGCGAGCGCGTAAAACTCTGCCATACGCCAGAGGAAGTGCTTACTTACTATCGCAAGGTTGAAGAAGACCGTCCGAACCTGGGTTTTGATATCGACGGCGTGGTTATTAAAGTTGATTCTCTGGTGTTACAGGAGCAACTGGGCTTCGTTGCCCGTGCGCCACGTTGGGCGGTGGCGTTTAAGTTTCCGGCGCAAGAGCAGATGACCTTTGTACGCGATGTCGAGTTTCAGGTAGGGCGTACCGGCGCCATCACGCCAGTTGCCCGTCTGGAGCCAGTCCATGTCGCAGGAGTGCTGGTCAGCAACGCGACGCTGCACAATGCGGATGAAATCGACCGCCTGGGGTTGCGAATTGGCGATAAGGTGGTGATTCGTCGCGCTGGAGATGTTATCCCTCAGGTGGTGAACGTGGTCCTTTCAGAGCGTCCGGAAGAGACCCGTGAAATCGTGTTCCCCACGCATTGCCCGGTCTGCCATTCCGATGTAGAACGCGTGGAAGGTGAAGTTGTCACGCGCTGTACTGGCGGTCTGATTTGCGGCGCTCAGCGCAAAGAAGCGCTCAAACATTTCGTTTCTCGTCGCGCGTTAGATGTCGAGGGAATGGGCGATAAAATCATCGACCAGCTGGTTGAGAAAGAGTACGTCCATACGCCAGCCGATCTTTTCCAGTTGACGCCGGGTAAGCTCACCGGGCTGGACCGCATGGGGCCAAAATCAGCGCAGAACGTGGTGGATGCTCTGGAGAAATCAAAAGAGACCACCTTTGCCCGTTTCCTTTATGCGTTAGGGATCCGCGAAGTCGGTGAAGCGACGGCGGCAGGTTTAGCCGCTCACTTTGGCACCATTGAGGCACTGGAGCAGGCATCGATTGAAGATCTGCAAAAAGTGCCGGATGTTGGGATTGTCGTTGCGACGCATGTGCGTAATTTCTTTGCTGAAGAGAGTAATCGCGAAGTGATCGCTCAGCTTCGCAAAGAAGGGGTTCGCTGGCCCGCGCCGGTAGTGGTCAATGCCGAAGAGATTGATAGCCCATTTGCCGGGAAAACGGTGGTTCTGACCGGTAGTCTGAGCCAGCTCTCGCGTGATGACGCTAAGGCGCAACTGGTTGCGCTGGGGGCGAAAGTTGCGGGCAGCGTATCGAAGAAAACCGATCTGGTGATTGCCGGAGAAGCAGCTGGTTCTAAACTAGCCAAAGCGCAGGAACTGGGTATTACGGTGATTGATGAAGCCGAAATGGTGCGCCTGCTCGGAGAATCTCGTGGATAAAGACCAGCTTATTGAGATTGCCAACACGGAAATGCCGTTTGGTAAATACAAAGGGCGTCGTTTAATTGATGTGCCAGAAGAGTATTTGCTGTGGTTTGCTCGTAAAGATCAATTTCCCGCCGGGCATCTTGGCGAGTTGATGGCATTAACCTTGTTGATTAAAACCGAGGGGCTGACCGATCTGGTTCAGCCCCTTAAGCGCCCGCGTTAAGCTTCGGAGGCGCGGGTCTTTTCCTGCGCCTGTAACGCTTCGGCCTGGCGCTTATAACGACGCGCCAGCACGGCGCACACCATCAGCTGAATCTGATGGAAGATCATTAGCGGTAGCACCATTATCCCTAGTATTGAGGTCGGGAAGAGAATGTTGGCCATCGGGATTCCGTTTGCCAGGCTCTTTTTCGATCCGCAGAAGACAATCGTAATCTCATCCGCTTTATTGAAGCCGCACTTGCGCGCCACAAACACGTTGATAGCAATCACAATCGCCAGCAGAACAATGCTAACCACGACGATAAACAGTAGCGATCCGACGCCCACTTTGTGCCAGATGCCGTTCACAACCGCCTCACTGAACGCGGAGTAAACGACCAGCAAGATTGAAGTCTGATCGGTTTTTGAGATCCACTTTTTATGTTTTGCCACCCAATTGCCAATCCATGGGCGAGAAAGATGCCCCAGAACAAATGGCAGCAGCAGTTGCAGCATGATCTTGCCAACTTGCTCAAGGCTTCCGCCCGCGCCGTGCAAATTCATCAGCAGGCCAACCAGCAGCGGTGAAATAAAAATCCCCAGAAGACTTGAGGCTGATGCCGAGCACACTGCCGCAGCGACGTTGCCGCCCGCCAGCGAGGTAAACGCGATGGCGGACTGTACGGTGGCTGGCAGAATGCAGAGATAAATAAAGCCGGTGTACAGCGCCGGATCAACGTTTATTGGCGCCCACCATGCGAACAGTACGCCGAGGACGGGGAAGACGATAAAGGTGCTGCACATCACCCAGAGGTGTAAACGCCAGTGGCTACCACCGGCAACGATCGCTTCGCGGGAGAGTTTCGCCCCGTGCATAAAGAACAGCAGGGCGATGGCGGCGGTGGTTAAATGTTCAAAGAATGGGACAAATCCACCGCGTGCCGGAAAAAAGGAGGCCAGCAGGACGACGGTGACTAAGGTGAGAGTAAATGGATCAAGAATGCGGAAAAATTTCATAAACGCTCCTGAAAATCGATGCGACTATTGTGCTTTCTTTAGTTTGAGAAATAAAATCGATTTATTGCATCTATTCATGAAAAAAAGAGATGAATTATTCGCTACGTCAGTTAAAGGTGTTTGTGACCGTCGCTCGTGCCAGGAGCTTTAGCCGGGCAGGGGAGAGTATCGGCCTGAGCCAGTCGGCGGTGAGCCATAGCGTCAAAGAGCTGGAGCATCAAACCGGGGTGCGTCTACTCGACCGAACCACCCGGGAGGTGGTGCTCACGGAAGCGGGACAGCAGCTGGCGGCCAGACTGGAGCGTCTGCTGGATGAATTGAACAGTACGCTGCGTGAGGCCGGGCGCGTCGGGCAGCAGCTTACTGGAACCGTCAGAGTTGCCGCCAGTCAGACCATTTCTGCCCACCTGATCCCGCAGTGCATTGCATACGCTAATCGACGCTACCCTGAGATCGATTTTGTTCTCCACGACCGCCCTCAGCAATGGGTGCTGGAGAGCATCCGTCAGGGAGAAGTGGATTTTGGCATCGTTATCGATCCTGGAGCCGCCACCGATTTAGAGTGCGAGACGGTACTGGCGGAGCCGTTTTTGTTGCTTTGCCGCCACGATCACTCTTTTGCCCAACGATACTCTGTGGGCTGGCTGGAGCTACAGCAGCAGCGGCTGGTGTTACAGGATTATGCGTCCGGTAGCCGTCCGCTTATCGATGCGGCTCTCGCTGGATTTTCCGTTGAAGCGAAGATTGTGCAGGAGATTGGCCATCCAGCGACACTATTTCCGATGGTTGAAGCGGGAATTGGCATCAGTATATTACCGGCGTTAGCCCTGCCGCTTCCTCAGGGAAGCCATTTGCAGGTGAAGCGGTTAACGCCGGTAGTTGAACGGCAACTGATGTTGGCACGGCGTAAAAACCGGTCGTTATCAACTGCTGCAGAGGCGTTGTGGGAGGTCGTCAGGTCCCAGGCCAGCGAGTTGACCGCATGCCGTGCGGCAGATCCTCTCTATCAAATATAGTCGACCTGCCGCTTCAGGCAGGCGCAAAAGATTAAAATTGATATTTGAGGGAGTAAATAATGCCGTCCTGAAGAAAAGTTTCCCCAAGCTTATTCTTCGCGTAGCGATACTGAACGCCTGCTGTCAGATGAGGTGTCGCATTCCACCACAGCGCCACAGCGCCGTTAAGCCCATCTTTACCACCGTTGCCCGCAGCATAGGTTGCAGCGCGGTCAAATTCATATTCATTCCAGTTGGTCAGGGTGAATTTTTCACTACCCAGCATAAAGCTATATCCGGCTACCCAGCCCAGCACATAACCATTGTCGCCGCTATAATACGTTTGATCGGTATAGCGTTTGGCGAAGAAGGGTTTAAACCAGTAACCATTGCCGGTGAAATTATATCCGAGACCATAGAGAAACATATCATCATGGAAATTCACTCGATCGGGCGAACCGTAGGTGCCGTATGCGTGTAAATAGAGGTTTAATCCGGTATCGCCCAAATAAATACGGTTGGTATTTTTAAACGTATAGCGCTGTTCGCTACCGGGCTTGTCATGACGGCCATTGTAGAAATTTTCCCAATCAAAAAATCCATACATTTCCCCCCAGCTAAAGTTGGCACCACCTTCAAGTTCCAGATAGCCGAAATCATCTTTGTGGGATTTTTTGCCAGACTTCTCTGTCGTGCTTGATGTCCAGTCGAGGTAATGCAGGCCAAGATTGGCGAAACCACCTTTAAATTCAGCCTGTACGGTATGAGGTAAAACCAATGCGGCGGCAAAACTTAAATTTATAAGCGTTTTATTCATGGGGTGTTCCATCTGCCAGAAATATAAAAATGTAGGTGTTTATTTTATTTTGCTGTGGGCCCCAGCAGATGACATCTTATTCAAAAAAGAGAAGGTAAAACCAATATTTAATTATTGATAATCGATAGGTAAACGATCTGAATGAGGTTTATGTCATCAATATAGAAAGGATATCAATCATTACGGGAAAGTGTATTGGTAAACGATAGTCTTCTCTCGTTATAAACAAGAGGTACACAACACTTTCCGATTATTCAGCCTTAAGGATCTATCATGAGCCACTCCCTTTTGTCACAGAACCCTTGGTATAGCGCAGATATCATTCGTGGTTACAAGCCTGATTTTACGCCGCGCGTGGCATTTATTCTTGGTTCAGGTTTAGGTGCCCTGGCGGAACAAATTGAAGGTGCAGTGGCTATTTCTTACGAGAAACTGCCGGGTTTCCCGGTCAGCACCGTCCATGGACATGCCGGAGAGCTGGTGCTTGGTCATCTGGCTGGTGTTCCGGTTGCCTGCATGAAAGGTCGGGGACATTTTTATGAAGGCCGTGGCATGACCATTATGACCGATGCGATTCGGACTCTGAAGCTGTTGGGCTGTGAACTTCTGTTTTGCACCAATGCGGCGGGTTCTCTTCGTCCGGAAGTCGGGCCAGGTAGCCTGGTGGCATTAAATGACCACATTAACACGATGCCAGGAACACCGATGGTTGGGTTGAACGATGAACGCTTTGGTGACCGTTTCTTCTCACTCGCGAATGCCTATGATGCGGATTATCGTGCTGTATTACAGACTGTCGCGGCAGAAGAGGGTTTTCCGCTCACTGAGGGTGTTTTCGTTTCCTACCCTGGGCCAAACTTTGAAACGGCGGCTGAGATCCGCATGATGCAGATTATTGGTGGCGATGTCGTTGGTATGTCAGTCGTGCCAGAAGTCATCACTGCGCGGCACTGTGGCCTGAAAGTGGTTGCTGTCTCTGCTATTACCAATTTGGCTGAAGGCCTGGGTGATGTGAAATTATCTCATGCGCAGACCCTGGCAGCGGCTGAGTTATCTCGTCAAAACTTTATTAATCTGATCTGCGGTTTCTTACGTAAACTGGCCTGAAATTAATAATAACAATGACCCCGCGCACGGGGTCTTTCTCTTACTCTATCTCTACGGCAAGGAACGAAAAATGGGTATTGCGTCCCGATTAAAGGTCATGTCGTTTTTGCAATATTTTATCTGGGGAAGCTGGCTGGTGACCCTGGGTTCTTACATGATAAACACCCTCGACTTTACTGGCGCAAACGTTGGGATGGTTTATAGCTCCAAAGGACTGGCGGCCATTATTATGCCCGGCATTATGGGGATTATTGCCGACAAATGGTTACGTGCTGAACGCGCCTATATGCTTTGCCACCTGGTCTGTGCCGGGGTGCTATTGTATGCCACTACCGTCACCGATCCGGATACCATGTTCTGGGTGATGTTGATTAATGCAATGGCCTATATGCCGACGATTGCGTTGTCTAACAGCGTCTCTTATTCCTGTCTTGCACAGTCTGGACAGGACCCGGTTACCGCATTCCCACCGATTCGCGTGTTTGGCACGATTGGCTTTATTGTCGCCATGTGGACGGTGAGCCTCATGGGGTTGGAACTGAGTAGCGCGCAGTTGTATATCGCATCAGGTGCTTCGCTGGTGCTGGCGATGTATGCTTTCACGTTGCCGAAGATTCCGGTTGCTGAGAAGAAAGCGGCTACAACGCTTGCCAGTAAGCTGGGGCTAGATGCGTTTGTGTTGTTTAAAAATCCGCGTATGGCGATTTTCTTTCTGTTTGCGATGATGCTGGGGGCCGTGCTGCAAATTACCAACGTCTTTGGTAACCCATTTCTGCACGATTTTGCCCGCAATCCTGAGTTTGCCAATAGTTTTGTCGTTAAGTATCCCTCTATTTTACTTTCCGTTTCGCAGATGGCTGAAGTCGGTTTTATCCTTACCATACCGTTCTTCCTAAAACGCTTTGGCATCAAAACGGTGATGTTGATGAGTATGCTGGCGTGGACGCTGCGCTTTGGTTTCTTTGCCTTTGGCGATCCGTCTCCGTTTGGTTTTGTGCTGCTGCTGATGTCGATGATCGTTTACGGTTGCGCATTCGACTTCTTCAATATTTCAGGGTCGGTGTTTGTTGAGCAGGAGGTGAACTCCAACATTCGCGCCAGTGCTCAGGGGCTGTTTATGACGATGGTGAACGGCGTTGGCGCATGGGTTGGGTCTATTTTAAGCGGTATGGCGGTGGATTACTTCTCTGTTGACGGTGTGAAAGACTGGCAAACCATTTGGCTACTGTTTGCAGCCTATTCGTTGGCGCTGGCGGTGATTTTTGCACTGTTCTTTAAATATAAACATGAGCCAGAAAAAATAGTGATGAAGTCTCTGGCGCATTAATTCTTTTTCACTGGCGAGGGGATGCTCGCCAGTCTTTTTGTTCAGCAAGGATTGTTAATGAAAGAAATTATTTTCTCATCAGGTATCGGATTTGGTATTGGCGCTTTATTTACGCTGTGTCGCCTGCCAATCCCAGCTCCAAGTGTCCTGCCGGGCGTGCTTACCATTGTATTCATGTACATCGGGTATCTCGCCGTTAAATTCATTTTTCACTAGACTGTGTGGTAAATTCCGAGCGTTACCCTCTCTCATTTATGGAGTGCAGTCGTGTTGGAGCGAACCCACCGTATCGATCTTAAGTTGCTGCGTTACTTTCTCGCAGTTGCAGAAGAGCTGCATTTTGGACGGGCTGCCGCTCGCCTGAATATGTCACAACCCCCGCTGAGTATTCATATTAAAGAACTGGAACAGCAGCTTGGTACGCTGCTGTTTGTTCGCCA
This sequence comes from Klebsiella sp. RHBSTW-00484, assembly GCF_013705725.1. NCBI lineage: Bacteria > Pseudomonadati > Pseudomonadota > Gammaproteobacteria > Enterobacterales > Enterobacteriaceae > Klebsiella > Klebsiella sp. RHBSTW-00484. The sequence continues at coordinate 1,835,146 of NZ_CP055481.1, forward strand.
TTCTCGCAGCGTGGTGTTAACACATGCAGGTAAGATCCTGATGGAAGAGTCTCGCCGCCTGCTGGCTAGTGCCAATCAGGCGCTGGCAAGGGTTGAGCAAATTGGACGCGGTGAAGCAGGGCGTATTGAGCTTGGCGTAGTGGGGACGGCAATGTGGGGGAAAATGCGCCCCGTGATGCACCGTTTTTTAAAGGATAATCCGAATGTCGAGGTGCTGTTTCGCGAAAAAATGCCTGCGATGCAGATGGCGCTACTAGAACGGCGAGAGCTGGATGCGGGAATCTGGCGGATGGCCACCGAGCCAACGGAAGGGTTTACCAGTTTACGTTTGCATGAATCGTCTTTTCTGGTCGCTATGCCGGAAGAACACCACCTGACTACCTATGATGTGGTTCCCCTGGAGGCATTGCGAAATGAATATTTTGTCACCATGCCCTCGATCCATACCGACTGGGCATTTTTGCAACGCGTTTGCCAGACTGCTGGATTTTCGCCGATGATTGTTCGTGAAGTGATGGAACCACAAACGGTTCTGGCGATGATCAGCATGGGGATTGGTATTACGCTAATCGCGGATAGCTATGCGCAGATGAATTGGCCTGGCGTTGTATTTCGTCCGCTGGAGGAGCGTATTCCCGCTGATTTATATATCGTCTATGAAGAGTCTCAGGCGACGCTTGCGCTGACGAAGCTAGTGGAAGCGTTGACGGGGTAATTAAGTCGTCGATGGTGGTGCGAACGTGTTATCGGGTCTACAACGTACCGGAGGCCTGATAAGCGTAGCACCATCATATAGGTTCAAATCTTGTATATTGCAGATAGCAAAAAAGCGCCTTTAGGGCGCTTTTTTGCATTGGTGGGTCGTGCAGGATGACTCGCTTCGCTCGCCCTTCGGGCCGTCGCCGCAGGCGGCTCCGTTGTCTCTCTTCGTTCGACTCGAACCTGCTGCAGGTTCGAATCTTGTATATTGCAGATAGCAAAAAAGCGCCTTTAGGGCGCTTTTTTGCATTGGTGGGTCGTGCAGGATTCGAACCTGCGACCAATTGATTAAAAGTCAACTGCTCTACCAACTGAGCTAACGACCCGAAGTGGTGGGTGATGACGGGATCGAACCGCCGACCCCCTCCTTGTAAGGGAGGTGCTCTCCCAGCTGAGCTAATCACCCACTTCGGTACTTCATTTTATTGCAAGAAATCCAGCTGGCGAGAAAGTGGTGGGTGATGACGGGATCGAACCGCCGACCCCCTCCTTGTAAGGGAGGTGCTCTCCCAGCTGAGCTAATCACCCACTTCTCAATTTCTTGCTACACGGCGGAGACTACGTTAAGTAGTGGTGGGTGATGACGGGTTCGAACCGCCGACCCCCTCCTTGTAAGGGAGGTGCTCTCCCAGCTGAGCTAATCACCCCCGCTGTGTGGAGTCGCATTATAGGGAGAGTTGAAAATGAGTCAACGCCTTTTCTAAATAATTTGTTTGTTCGTCGTAAAATTAAACAAAACGATCGCGAACTCATCTATGGCGCATGATTTATAAACAAAAAGAGCAAAGCGTGACGTTGAAACACCAACAACATTGAGGAATCAGCCCACAGTGTTAGAATATTGCCCTATAAAATCCAACGAACACTGCCGCCTGTCGGCATCTTTATCAAACGTAAGGCCAATTCATGAAAATCAAAACTCGCTTCGCGCCAAGCCCAACAGGCTATCTGCACGTTGGCGGTGCGCGTACTGCTCTCTATTCCTGGCTTTTTGCACGTAACCACGGCGGTGAGTTTGTGCTGCGTATTGAAGACACCGATCTTGAACGCTCCACGCCGGAAGCTATTGAAGCCATCATGGATGGCATGAACTGGCTGAGCCTGGAGTGGGACGAGGGTCCGTACTTTCAGACCAAACGTTTTGATCGCTACAACGCTGTGATTGATGAAATGTTGGAAGCGGGCACGGCCTATAAATGCTATTGCTCTAAAGAGCGTCTGGAAGCCCTGCGTGAAGAGCAGATGGCAAAAGGCGATAAACCGCGTTACGACGGCCGCTGCCGCCATGGTCACGAACATCACGCAGATGACGAGCCTTGCGTAGTGCGTTTTGCCAACCCGGAGGAAGGTTCTGTTGTTTTTGATGACCAGATCCGCGGTCCTATCGAATTCAGCAACCTGGAGCTGGACGATCTGATTATCCGCCGTACCGATGGTTCTCCGACCTACAACTTCTGTGTAGTCGTTGATGACTGGGATATGGAAATCACCCACGTGATTCGCGGTGAAGACCATATCAACAATACCCCGCGCCAGATTAACATTCTGAAAGCACTGAACGCGCCGGTGCCGATTTATGCGCACGTCTCTATGATCAATGGTGATGATGGCAAAAAACTCTCCAAGCGTCACGGTGCGGTCAGCGTTATGCAGTATCGCGACGATGGCTATCTGCCGGAAGCGCTGCTGAATTACCTGGTGCGCCTCGGCTGGTCCAGCGGCGACCAGGAGATTTTCTCTCGTGAAGAGATGATCAAGCTCTTTAGTCTGGGGGCGGTGAGCAAATCAGCCAGCGCGTTTAACACCGAAAAACTGCAGTGGCTGAACCATCACTATATCAACTCACTGGCTCCGGAATATGTCGCGACGCATTTACAGTGGCACATTGAGCAGGAAAATATCGACACCCGTAACGGCCCGCAGCTGTCTGAGCTGGTGAAACTGCTGGGCGAGCGTTGTAAGACTTTGAAAGAGATGGCGGCGAGCTGTCGTTACTTCTATGAAGACTTTGCTGAGTTTGATGCTGATGCTGCGAAAAAACATCTGCGCCCGGTTGCCCGTCAACCGCTTGAAGTGGTGCGCGATAAGTTAACGGCCATCAGCGACTGGACGGCGGAAAACGTTCACCACGCAATTCAGGCAACGGCTGATGAACTGGAAGTTGGCATGGGTAAAGTGGGGATGCCGCTGCGCGTCGCTGTGACCGGTGCAGGGCAGTCGCCAGCACTGGATGTCACCGTACATGCAATCGGTAAATTACGCAGTGTAGAACGCATCAATAAAGCGCTGGCCTTTATTGCCGAGCGTGAAAGCCAACAATCCTGATTTTGATTGCAGGATGAGTAAAACGGCAGGTGATTAACTCTGCCGTTTTTTTTGCTTATTTCTCAGCGTCAGTGATGCCTAACCGGGATAAAAATCCACTAATCCCTTCGCGTGCGAGAAGATCCCTCAGATGTAACTGCTCCGCCGGAGTCATAAGATGGAGTGTTTCGACGATTTGACGCCAGATAGCGTCAGCGTCATTAACGAAGTAGTTGCCTGGCTGTTCCGCTAGCTGATATTCCATGGTCAGATGCCGCAGTGCGGGGATATTCACCAGGAAATCGATAACCGGTTTGTCGATAACGATAAGGCGAGCACGCCCACCTTTGACGCCGGGTATGGCTTCTGTCCGCCACTTTTGCTCTCGGGCCCAGCGATTAATCGTCTGTCTGGCGAGGTTTAGACACTCAGCGAGCTCCGCTGGGGTCATTTTGTCTTTGAGTTTCATCATGATTTTACTGGTCGCGGATGCCCAGACGATTGAGTAGCCCGATGATCCCTTCGCGTAACAGCAGTGACATAAACTGCTTTTGTTCGCCCGTTGTCATCTCTTTGCTCAGCGTGAGCAGTAGAGATTCCAGATCGTTATCGGTTGCGGAATAGGGGACTGGATTTTCAGCCACACGCTGTGCGCTGCGAATAAACTCGCGAACTTGCTCGTTAACATGTACGAGACGCGCTTTACCGCCCTGTACACCAGGACGCGGGGACGTCTGCCATCCTTCTTTACGTACCCATTTGTTGATCGTTTGCCGACTGAAGCCAGTCAGATGTGCTATTTCTTCAGGTGTCATTCGTTCCTTGAGCATACTATTTCCTGAGTAAATATGGGGGAATTAGTTGTCCATGTTATAGCATCCTTTTAAGCGAAAGGGTGACATGTTTAGCTTCTCGCTGCGATAAGGCTCGCAATGTCAGCCGTTTGTCTGCTTTTTCAGCGATCAAATGGAGGGGATTCATTTTGCCGTTGACACCTGACGAAGGAATTCATATTATGCCGCCCGTCAACACGACAGCTTTACGTTGGGGCTATAGCTCAGCTGGGAGAGCGCCTGCATGGCATGCAGGAGGTCAGCGGTTCGATCCCGCTTAGCTCCACCAAATCCTGTTCCCATCAGGTTTTGGAACGTAAAACACTGTGGGGCTATAGCTCAGCTGGGAGAGCGCTTGCATGGCATGCAAGAGGTCAGCGGTTCGATCCCGCTTAGCTCCACCAAATTCAGAACCCTCGCTACGGCGGGGGTTTTTGTTTTTCATCGCGCTAACGTAAAGTAGCTTCTGAATAAGTCAGTAAGTATCCAGCAATCTTAGCGAAGAGTAATTTCAGATTTTTTCACGATTTAAAATCTTGCCTGTCATTATTAAGCGACATACCATTTACGCCTTAAATGTATTTAGCTCGGTGGGAGTTTTAATTAACAATAATGATTGATCATCTTAACATTAAGATCAAAAAAACTCTGCTGGCTATATTGATCTGTTTTATCGCGATTCCTCTATCCAGATTTATTTCCCCGCAAACGCTCATTGATGGAAATCAAATTTATCTGGCGTGGTTGCCGATGAGTGTAATGTATTCGGTACTTTTTATTTTTGGCCGATATGCCGTTGCGCCATTGATTATTACGTTTGCGGTGACTAATACCTGGATTATCGACCTGACGCTACCGCAGGCGGCAATCCTGCTGTTTTGTCAGCTTTTCTCGGTCTTTGTTGCGTGTGCTATTGTCCGCCTTCAGCTTGGAAAACGTTGGCGTGCAGGGTTGACGGCAAAGCATATGGGAATGAGGGTGTTTTGGGGCGGTTTTTTTGCTCCCATTCTGCTGAAGATCACCATGTACATGGCTGGACAGTTTTTTTCATTTCCGTTGGCCATCTCCAGCTATTTCGGCAATATGTCGGTTATCTACACGATTATTGATATCCAAAGCCTAATTAGTGCAGCATTAATTTTTACAACATTCTTTTATTATCCGTTGCGGATGATTATCAGTCCGCAGTATGCGCGTGCATTCTGGCTCAATCTTTCTCAATCGTGGCGCACGCGCGAGCAGCGGGTATTTACGCTATATTGGTTTGCGGCGTTGGCGACTATATTACTTATACTCTGTTCACCTTATGATTCTGATTTCATTGCAGGTTATTTAGTCCCCCTTATATTCATCCTGCACTTCATTGGGATTAGTCGCCTGGATCATATGCTAATTCGCATCTCATGGTCTGTTTCTGCATTTTTACTCGTGGCGTACAACCAGAATTTTTTACATGGTGTGCAGACTGAATATTCACTCTCGTTTGTCCTCTCTGTGTTGATTTCTTTCACCATCTGTTTGTTTTATATGGTAGATATTTATGCTCGTAGCGAGAGGATAAAGCTAAGATGGCGAGACCAGGCTGAGGAAGACCCGCTAACCGGTTTACCGAATTTGCGTGCACTGGAGAGCTATCTGCACCGTAATCCGACGGTCGTTATCAGCAGCTTACGGATTCAAAATCTGGATTTCCTCAGTCGTCATTACGGCATGATGATGAGAGTCGATAGCAAACGACAAATTGTCCGCAAAATGCAGCCGTTACTCAGTCAGGGTGAGAAGATTTTTCAGCTACCCGGCAGCGAGCTGTTACTCGTACTGAATGGTCCGGAGCCTGCGGCACGCCTCAGTCATATTGTCTCAACACTTAATCACAAAAAATACAGCTGGCATAACCAGATGCTTGATCTTGAATTTGGCGCGTCCTGGGGTCGCTATAACGGCATAGAATCGGAACTTCATCCAATGTTGGGTCAGCTAAGCTGGCTGTCGGAGCAAGCGGGAGCGGCTCGTCGAGTATTAGCGTTAGATATAGCTCAAGAGCAAATATCCGATCAAACTACTGACCAGGTACGGTTGTTAGCCCAGGTTAAACAGGCGCTTAACAACCGCGAAATTGTGTTGTATGCCCAGCCTATTCAGGATGCTTCAGGAAACGGTTACTACGAAATACTTAGCCGTATACGTTGTGGTAACAGCATCATTACTCCCGATCGGTTTATTCCTCTGATTGCGCAGTTCAACCTGAGTCAGCGTTTTGATATGCAGGTTCTGGAAACGCTATTCAGTACGGTGCATCAATATCCAGGGATGCATTTCTCCGTCAATTTAATGCCTTACACGTTGATGCAAAACGACAGCGCAGCACAAATTATCTCACTGTTTAAGCGCTATAACTTGTCACCAGAGGTCATAACCATCGAAGTGACTGAAGAGCAGGCATTTTCTGATGTTGAAACCAGTCTGCATAATATCCACCAGCTACGAAATTTTGGCTGTAGTATCGCCATTGATGACTTCGGTACGGGCTACGCTAACTATGAACGCCTGAAAAGTTTACAGGCTGATATCGTTAAAATAGACGGTTGCTTTGTGCGTGATATTGAGACCGATCCGCTAGATACCATCATGATCAAATCGATTATTGAAATGGCGAAGGTAAAGAATATGAAGGTGGTTGCAGAGTATGTTGAAACTCAGGAACAGAGGGAAAAGCTTCTACAGCTAGGGGTCGACTATTTACAGGGCTATTTGATTGGCAAGCCGCAGCCACTGAGCGAACTGCAGGCATGAAAAAGCCGGGACTCGCCCGGCTTTTTCAATACAAGTTACAGATTACAATACCAGTGCAGCGATAGATGCAGAAAGCACACTCACCAGAGTAGAACCGTAAAGCAGCTTCAGGCCGAAACGGGAAACCACGTTACCTTGCTCTTCATTCAGTCCTTTAATCGCGCCAGCGATGATACCGATTGAGGAGAAGTTGGCGAAGGACACCAGGAAGATGGAGATGATGCCTTCCGCACGTGGAGAGAGGGTTGAGGCCACTTTCTGCAGATCCATCATGGCGACGAATTCGTTAGAAACCAGTTTGGTGGCCATAATGCTTCCCACCTGCAACGCTTCGCCCGCCGGTACGCCCATTATCCATGCGACCGGATAGAAGATGTAGCCGAGGATCCCCTGGAAGGAAATGCTATAGCCGAACCAGCCGGTAACGGTGGCAAACAGGGCATTCAGCGCAGAAATCAGTGCGATAAAACCGATCAGCATCGCGGCAACGATAATCGCTACTTTAAAGCCTGCAAGGATGTATTCCCCCAGCATTTCGAAGAAGCTTTGTCCTTCATGCAGGTTAGACATCTGCAGATTTTCTTCACTTTCATCAACGCGATATGGGTTAATTAATGACAGCACAATAAAGGTGCTGAACATGTTAAGTACCAGTGCCGCAACAACGTATTTCGGCTGCAGCATGGTCATGTATGCGCCCACGATAGACATGGATACGGTAGACATCGCCGTTGCCGCCATGGTGTACATGCGGTTGCGGGACATTTTACCGAGGATATCTTTATAGGCGATGAAGTTTTCGGACTGGCCCAGAATCAGCGAACTGACTGCGTTAAAGGATTCCAGTTTGCCCATGCCGTTAATTTTGGACAGCACGGTACCGATGGCGCGAATGACGATAGGCAGAATACGGATATGCTGCAAAATACCGATCAGCGCAGAGATGAAGACGATTGGGCACAACACTTTCAGGAAGAAGAAAGCCAGGCCTTTGTCGTTCATGCTGCCGAAGACGAAGTCTGTCCCTTCATTGGCGAACCCGAGGAGTTTTTCGAACATCTCGGAGAATCCTTTCACAAAACCCAGACCAATGTCAGAGTTCAGGAAGAACCAGGCCAGCAGAACTTCAATGACAAGCAGTTGAATGACATAACGAATACGAATCTGCTTACGGTTGTGGCTAGCCAACAGGGCCAAAATAGCAACCACTACGATCGCGAGAATAAAGTGCAAGACGCGGTCCATATTTGCTCCAAATATGAGGCAGGTTAAATTTCTTTGCACATTCTATGTAACGGGAGCAAAGAAAACGAGAGCTAGCACACACTATTGCAAGCATATGTGACTAATGGCAAAAATAGTGATCAACCATGCATTTTTGTTATGTTACGTAAAGGTTTTAAAAGTTGCATCGTTGTACTATTCTGAAGGTCGTATAAAAACAATTTATCAGCTGCAGTTTTCAGTTGCCGACCCGCTATCGTTCCCTTCTATCACAGCAATTATTATCACCTTTTTAAATGAGCTTGATAATCATTCGCATTTTGATAGCATGAAACATAGCAAAGGCTATATTTCCAGAGGCAGAAAATGACAAGCAGTCGCGTTGAGAATAGCAGCGGTCGCGCAGCGCGCAAGATTAAGCTCGCCTTGATGGGGCCTGCGTTCATTGCTGCCATTGGCTATATCGACCCGGGTAATTTCGCCACCAACATTCAGGCCGGGGCCAGCTTTGGCTATCAATTGCTGTGGGTTGTGGTCTGGGCGAACCTGATGGCGATGCTGATTCAGGTGATGTCAGCGAAGCTGGGCATTGCTACTGGCAAAAATTTGGCGGAACAGATTCGCGACCATTATCCGCGTCCGGTGGTGTGGTTTTATTGGGTACAGGCTGAGATCATCGCTATGGCGACCGATCTTGCTGAATTCATCGGCGCGGCCATCGGCTTTAAGTTGATTCTTGGCGTCTCCTTACTGCAAGGGGCGGTACTGACCGGCGTGGCAACCTTCTTGATTTTGATGCTTCAGAGTCGTGGACAAAAACCGCTGGAGAAAGTGATTGGTGGCTTGCTGCTGTTTGTCGCCGTGGCGTACGTTGTCGAGTTGATATTCTCCCAGCCGGCGTTGGCACCGCTGGCAAAAGGGATGCTCATTCCATCGCTACCCACCAGTGAAGCGGTATTTCTTGCCGCCGGGGTGCTGGGGGCGACTATTATGCCCCACGTCATCTACTTACATTCTTCACTAACTCAGCATCTACACGATGGGACACGCAAAGAGCGCTATAACGCGACGCGCTGGGATGTGGCGATTGCCATGACTATTGCAGGCTTTGTGAACCTGGCGATGATGGCGACCGCCGCCGCAGCGTTTCACTTTAATGGTCATACGGGGATTGCTGACCTGGATCAGGCTTACCTGACGTTGGAACCGTTGTTGAGCCACGCGGCGGCGACTATTTTTGGCCTTAGCCTGGTGGCTGCGGGATTGTCATCTACGGTAGTGGGTACGCTGGCGGGGCAGGTGGTAATGCAGGGTTTTATTCGCTTTCATATTCCACTTTGGGTTCGCCGGACGATTACCATGTTGCCGTCATTCATTGTTATTTTGATGGGGCTGGATCCCACTCGCATTTTGGTCATGAGCCAGGTCTTGCTGAGCTTTGGTATTGCACTGGCGCTGGTGCCGCTGCTGATCTTCACCAGTAATTCACAGCTGATGGGTGATTTAGTTAATGCCCGATGGGTGAAATTGCTGGGATGGGCGATAGTCGCGATTGTGGTAGTTCTGAACGGTTGGCTGATCGTCGGGACGATATTTAGCTAATCCTTATATAAAATGGGGAGCCATCTGGCTCCCCATGCTGTTAGTGATGCCCGTGGCCATGCCCGCGGCCACCTCCTGGCCCACGTCCCCGGCCGCCGTGTCGGTCATCGCGATCGTTCCAGCCTTCGCGATAGCCGCGCTCGTAAGCCTTACGTTTATCCCAGCCGCGGTGCCAGCCGTTGTCGTGACGATGCCAGCGGTTATCGCGCCATTCATAGTTTTTGCGCCAATAGTCACGGTTGCGCCAGCCGCCACCGTCCCAGTAGTTACCGTAATTGTCGCGATCGCCAATTTGTAATTTTATTGATGGCAACAGGGTGATTTCACCAGCATTAGCGACCAATGGCGCTGTAGCCAGTAGTACTGCAGCCAGAATCAGTGACCTGAACATACTCTTCTCCTTCACGATCGGGGCCGTTGTCGGCCTGTTAACCTGATATTACGGGGCGGTAAAGCCCCATCGCATCGGCTGAACTCCTAAATCGCAAGGGAGAGCACTTTTTGCTAAAGTAAAAATGAGTTTACACCGCAAGGATCGCGTCAATGACTGCATTTTCTTCGGTGCTGAAATGGCGGTTTCCCAGCATGCCAACCGCGTCATCCAATTGGGAGGTTTTGCTTGCGCCAATCAGCACCGAGGTCACTTTCTCCTCGCGCAGTACCCAGGCCAGCGCCATCTGCGAGAGCTTCTGCCCACGAGATTCGGCCAGCGCATTCAGTTGACGAACTTTCTCCAGTTTGTCATCAGTGAGCTGATCCGGTTGTAGAAAACGGCTGCCGCTGGCGGCGCGCGAGTCCGCTGGGATCCCATGTAGATAACGGTTGGTCAACTGACCGCCCGCCAGTGGTGAAAACGCTATACTACCCACCCCGGCAGTTTGCAGGAAATCCAGAAGCCCATCTTCAACCCAGCGTTCAAACATCGAATATTTGGGTTGATGAATCAGGCACGGCGTGCCGAGATCGTTGAGGATGTTGACGGCTTCCTGGGCTTGTTCGAGCGGGTAGTTAGATAACCCGATGTACAGGGCTTTACCCTGGCGAACGATATGATCCAGCGCGCGCATCGTTTCCTGAAGCGGTGTCTCGGGATCAGGGCGATGATGGTAGAAAATATCGACATATTCCAGCCCCATTCGCTTCAGGCTTTGATCGAGGCTGGCAACCAGATACTTGCGTGAGCCCCAATCGCCATAAGGCCCGTCCCACATGGTGTAGCCGGCTTTACTGGAGATGATCAGTTCGTCACGATAAGGCAAGAAATCTTCCCTCAGGATCCGGCCGAAATTGCTCTCCGCCGAACCCGGAGGCGGCCCGTAGTTGTTCGCTAAATCGAAATGAGTAATGCCGAGATCGAATGCATGGCGCAGAAGCTGACGGCTGTTTTCCACCAAAGTTTCATCGCCAAAATTGTGCCAAAGTCCAAGAGATATAGCCGGTAGCTTCAATCCGCTATGGCCGCAACGGCGGTATTCCATCGTCTGATATCGCGTCGCATTTGCCTGGTAAACCATACTTCCTCCGCAGATAAAACAGGGTGTGTATACGTTTACACTAAAGAATGTTTGCCGCTGAGTACACTCCCTAAACACGTAAATTTTGCTTTCCACCACATTTGTGGTGCGGAATCTGGACAGTGCATCTGTGTATTCAATACTCAACTTACCTGCACGAGAGGAGAGTATGGATATGCAACCGACTTACACTATTGGCGATTACCTACTGGATCGTCTCGTAGATTGCGGCATAGACCGCTTATTTGGCGTCCCTGGAGATTACAATCTACAGTTCCTCGACAGTGTGATTGCGCATCAGGACTTAGGGTGGGTCGGTTGTGCTAATGAGTTAAACGCGGCCTATGCCGCCGATGGCTATGCGCGTATCAAAGGCGCAGGTGCGCTACTGACTACTTATGGCGTCGGTGAACTGAGCGCACTTAACGGTATTGCCGGGAGCTATGCGGAGCATATTCCAGTCCTGCATATCGTGGGTGCCCCCTGTACCGGCGCGCAGCAGCGTGGTGAATTGCTGCACCATACGCTCGGTGATGGTGACTTTAGCCATTTCTCGCGTATGAGTGAGCACATTACCTGCTCTCAGGCGGTGTTGGCGGCGGGAAATGCCTGCCATGAGATCGATCGCGTATTGAGCGAGATGCTAACTCACCATCGTCCTGGCTATCTGATGCTACCCGCCGATGTTGCAAAAGCAAAGGCTACGCCGCCAGCCAGTCGTTTGCTTATAGAAAGCTTGCCCGCTGATGAGAACCAACTGATCGGCTTTCGTGAGCATGCGGAGTTGATGCTAAGAAGCAGCCGTCGCGTATCGCTGCTGGCTGATTTCCTCGCCCAGCGTTATGGGTTGCAAAACACGCTCAGAGAGTGGGTGGCGAAAACGCCGATTTCTTATGCCACGATGCTGATGGGGAAAGGGCTTTTTGATGAACAGCAGCCGGGTTTTGTCGGAACCTACAGCGGGATCGCCAGCGCTGATAAAACCCGTGAAGCGATTGAAAATGCCGATACGATAATCTGCGTGGGGACGCGATTTACCGATACCATCACCGCTGGTTTCACTCAGCATCTTCCTCAGGAAAAAACAATTGAAATCCAGCCGTTTGCCGTCCGAGTCGGCGACCATTGGTTTAGCCGGGTTCCGATGGATAAGGCGCTTGATATCCTTATTAATCTTGCCGCAAACCTGGCTGCAGAGTGGCTGCCCCCACAGGTTTCGGCTTTCGGTGTGGATAATGCAGCGGGTGATAGTCTGACGCAGAAAAACTTCTGGAGCGCTGTACAGAAACAACTACGTACTGGAGATATTATTCTTGCCGATCAGGGGACCGCCGCTTTTGGTGCCGCAGCACTCAAGCTTCCCGCCAACACAACGCTGATTGTCCAGCCGCTATGGGGATCGATTGGCTTTACTCTCCCGGCGGCCTACGGGGCGCAAATAGCGGCGGCGGACAGAAGAGTGGTGCTGATTATTGGCGACGGTGCCGCGCAGCTTACTATTCAGGAGATGGGATCGATGCTGCGTGATAAGCAACGTCCGCTGATTTTACTGCTTAATAATGAGGGATATACGGTTGAGCGTGCGATTCACGGCCCTGAGCAACGGTATAACGATATTGCGCTTTGGGACTGGAATCGCCTGCCGGAAGCCTTCGCCCCTGATGTTCCTTCCCGCTGTTGGCGAGTCGCGCGTATGCAGGAACTGGAGGAGGCGATGGCCAGCAGCGTTACCTCGGACAGGCTGATGCTGGTGGAGGTGATGCTGCCAAAAATGGATATCCCTGATTTTCTGCGCGCTGTCACTCAAGCTCTGGAGGAGCGAAACAGCCGCGTTTAATCGCCGCGCTTCCTGGCGATCATTAGCGGTTTTCCGGCTAACATTAGCCAGGCCGGTAGCATAACGATACACAGCAGTGGCAACAGGGTAGAGTCCGGGACCACAACTGCGGCCATAAACAGGCTCAACCAGCCATCCCGAGTGACAACCAGCGTTAGCCCGAGAATGGCGCAGGAGATGGTTATGGCTGCCGGGACGGCGGGAACGTGCGCATGCAGCATCAGCCCAAGCGCTACGCCGACGAATACCGCCGGGAAAATTCTCCCGCCGCGAAAGCCGCTGGCGGCGGCCAGCACCAGCGCCGCCAGCTTCACCAGTGCAATAAGCATGTAATCGTTAGCGGTCAGGGTGAGGCTAAGCGCCAGTTGCTGCATCTCATCCAGACCTTTAAACAGCGTAACATGCCCGCCGATGATGCCCAGTACCCCTAATAAAAAGCCGCCAATCCCCAAGGTTAATATCGGGTTTTTCAGGCTTTGCATCAGCGTATGCAGGCGCGGCAGGCACCAAACGGCAACCATACCGACGGCAATCGCGATAAGTGACACGATGGCACCGCTAATAATATCCACAAAGCGCAATTCAGGAAGATACGGAAGCGGTAGCGAAAATTGGGGATGAAAAAACAGGCTGGTGGTCAGTGAACCGGCAGCTGCCGCAAGCAGCGGTGCGAATAGCCGATCCCACAATGGGACATCGTTGCTGCTATTGAGCGTTTGCGAAAAGATGAGCGCAGCCGCAACCGGAGTACCGAATAGCGCGCCAATGGTGCCTGAGGCGGCAAGAATCGTCCAGTCCAGGGCGCTGACTCGCGGGAATAACCGGGTACCAAGTGCGGCTGCCAGGGCAATATTCATTACCATAATGGGATACTCAGGCCCAAGACTAACGCCGCCAGCCAGACCTAAGATCAGTGCGGTGAGCAGGCCCGGCAGCGCGCTGATGCTGACAGGTGCGCCAATTAATGACTCTGTCGCAGGATCTGGCCCGGCGTGACCCGGGCTAAAGCGTACCACCAGGCCGACGGCGATACCGGTGCAGGTAAGAAGAGCGATAGTCCAGACCGGACCGCTGGCATTAATGCCAAAACTCGCTGGCAGGCGGATCCAAAGGATATTTTGCAAAATAGCTGCAACTTTCATCGCCACAATCAATACGAGGCTGGATGCGATACCAATGATGATCGCGGGTATCGATAATAACAGCATCGTTCTGGCGCGTGGGTGCAGCATGAATAGTATCCTTTTAAGTATCCTGGAGCACTACATTGCCTGGGCGCTTTATGGGCGTCGATGCAAATGATGCTGAAACGATCAAGTAAAGATGCAGCCTGACAATTGTAAGATATTCGATTCACAATTTTTCATGAATTACAGTACAACTGTGACGCAGATCGCTAAACCAGGGGTGCTTATGCGTTGGTCGTTGTTGTTAAGGCGTCATGAATTTACAGTGTGCCAAAAGAACCATTTTGACTTTAGCGGAGCCGTAACGGAATGACAAAATTTGCTTTAGTAGGGGACGTTGGCGGAACGAATGCTCGTCTGGCGTTATGTGATATTGCAAGCGGGGAAATCTCCCGTGCCAAGACCTATTCCGGGCTCGATTATCCAAGTCTTGAGGCCGTTGTTCAGGTCTATCTGGAGGAGCATGACGTCAAGGTGGAAGACGGCTGTATTGCCATTGCTTGCCCAATTACCGGCGACTGGGTGGCGATGACTAACCATACCTGGGCGTTTTCTATTGCCGAGATGAAAAAGAATCTGGGCTTCTCTCATCTGGAAATCATTAATGATTTCACAGCCGTATCGATGGCGATTCCGATGCTGAAAGCTGAGCATCTGATTCAGTTCGGCGGTGCGCAACCGGTGGAAGGCAAGCCAATTGCCGTCTATGGCGCAGGTACCGGTCTGGGCGTTGCTCACCTGGTGCATGTTGATAAGCGTTGGGTGAGCCTACCGGGTGAGGGCGGCCATGTTGACTTCGCACCGAACAGCGAAGAAGAGGGCATTATTCTGGAAGAACTGCGTACCGAGCTGGGGCATGTCTCCGCCGAGCGTGTGCTGTCAGGGCCGGGGCTGGTGAATCTTTACCGGGCGATTGTGAAGTCCGATGGGCGTCTGCCGGAAAACCTACAGCCTAAAGACGTAACTGAACGTGCGTTGGCCGATACTTGCATCGATTGTCGTCGCGCGCTGTCGCTATTTTGCGTCATCATGGGCCGCTTTGGCGGTAACCTGGCGCTAACTTTGGGGACTTTTGGCGGCGTGTATATCGCCGGTGGCATTGTTCCGCGCTTCCTCGACTTCTTTAAAGCCTCCGGTTTTCGCGGTGGATTTGAAGATAAAGGCCGTTTTAAAGCCTTTGTGCAGGATATCCCGGTATATCTGATTGTCCATGACAACCCTGGGCTGCTGGGTTCCGGTGCGCACCTGCGTCAGACTCTCGGTCAGGTTCTCTAAACCCGCCTCTTACCCGGATAAATCGTTTATCCGGGTCATCTCTACAGATGCATTAGCTGGCGAAACTCTTTGACCTTGCTGCGGCTCACCGGGACCTGAAACTCCAGGTCGCGAAGCCGCAGAATATAGGTATTGTTGAACCAGGGTTCAATTTCGCGAATTTTATTCAGATTCACGCAATATGAACGATGGCAGCGGAAGAAGTGTGCTGGCGGCAGCTTGTTACAGAACTCCGTGATATTCATCGGCATCACGAACGACTCCCGACGGGTATAAACGAACGTCATCTTTTCATGCGCTTCGGCGTAGTAGATATCATGGATGCTGGTCACGATGATGCGTTCATCTTTAATTAAATTGATCGTGTCGTTTTCCCGCGTTGGGTTGGATACCGCCCCCGTACCGGTGCTGACTTGCTGCTGTTGCCAGGCGCTGGTCAGCTTTTGCAGCATGTTAATAATGCGCGATTCCTGGTACGGTTTCAGGATGTAATCAAATGCCTCCAGCTCAAAAGCTTCTACTGCATGTTCTTTCCACGCAGTGATAAAGACAATAAAGGGTTTGTGCACAAACTGGCTGATATTTTGCGCCAGCAGAACACCATCCAAAGAGGGGATGTTGATATCAAGAAAAATGGCGTCAACTTTGTTGTGCTGTAAAAACTTCAGCACGTCCAGCCCATCATCAAAGGTACCGACAATCTCCATCTGACTGTGGGTGTTAATCAGCCAGGTGAGCTCTTGTTGCGCCAGGAATTCATCTTCAACAATGATGACTTTCATCTTATTTCCACTCATGATAACAGCGACTCCGTCGCCGCCTGGGGCGCATGTTGGGTTGGTATGTAGAAGGCAATTTCGGTGCCCGGCGTCAGGTGTCTAATGTGCAGGCCTTCGCCATACAGTAGCTTCACCCGATGATGAACATTCAGTAAACCGATTTTATTTCCCGGCATTTCATCAGCTTCCACTCTGGCGACTACCGCAGGGTCGATACCATTACCTGTATCCCGAACGCTAATTCGTACCCGATTTCCGCACTCATTAATACCGATGGTGACCACGCCTTTTCCTTTGCACGGTTGGATCCCATGGACGATGGCATTCTCTACCAGCGGTTGGATCAACAGGCTGGGGATCATGAAGCTCACTTCATCATCAATATCATAAATCACCGTTAGCTTATCGCCGAAGCGCGCCTGTTCAATGGCGATGTAATCCTTGATTTGGTAGAGCTCTTTTTTGATATCAATCTGCTCGTCATCTTTTAATTCAATGTTATAGCGTAAATAGCGCGACAAATTAAAAATCAGTTGCCGCGCGGTGTCCGGATTCATGCGAATTGATGATGAAATGGCGTTCAGGGCGTTAAAGAGAAAGTGAGGATTGATTTTGCTTTGTAGCGCACGAAGCTCGGCTTTGTTTGCCATCTCGCGAAGCTGTTCGGCGCGGGAAACCTCCAACTGGGTGGAGATAATCTGCGACAAGCCAATCGCCATTTCCTGCAGCGAAGAGGTGATTCGGTGCGCGTGGCAGTAATAGATTTTTAGCGTGCCGGTAACCACACCTTTCTCCGATAGCGGGATCACCAGCATGGAGTGAATTTCCGGCGTTCGATGAGCTTCATCATTATTTTTAATGATGATTTTTCCATAGCGGATCGCCTGTTGCGTTGTTGGGCTAATAAAGTCGTCGTTATCACGATAGTTGATTTCTCCCACGCCGACATAAGCCATCACGTGCTGGGTATTGGTAATCGCGACGGCATCGGCATTGATATCGCGGCGGATGATATCGCATACCTGGCGCAGAGATTCACTGTTTACGTGGCGAAACAGCGGTAGCGTTTTGTTGGCGATATCGAGCGCCAGTTTTGCCTGACGAGCGGCGCTGGCTTCTTTCTCACCCTCAACGCTTTGCACCAACAGGACGATAAAACCGATACAGACGCTGCCGAGGATCATCGGGATCCCAATTTTGGAGACAATGTCCATTCCTAGCGAGAGAGAAGGGGCCCACACCACGACGAGGATCATGGTCAGCGTTTCGCACAGCATCCCGGCAAGAATCCCGGCTTTCCAGCGTTGCGTTTTAGGAATTTTTCGACTGATAAAACCGGAGAGCAGGCCGGCGACAATGCTGGTGATGAAACAGGGGATGGCGGTGACGCCATCGATATCGATGAGATAGCGATGCACGCCAGCAATCACGCCCACGATCGCTCCGACCCAGGGGCCAAATAAGATACCGCCGGACATGACTGCGATGATACGCACGTTGACCAGCGATCCCTCTACCGGCACGCCGGACCAGGTACTGAACAAGGCAAACAGGGAAAAAATCGCGGTAACGGCCAGCAGTTCTTTTGGTGTATGCGCGGATTTATGCAGAAGTTCGCGAAACAGGCGCAGACGGATAAGGAAAAAAAGGCAAATCAACATTAATGCCGCGCGGTCAAAAACTGCCAGCAGCATCGTGAATATTTCGTGCATGTGTACGCCGTGTTAATCGCGAGAAAGGAATATGATAGAAAACCTTGCAGCAGAAGGCTAGCCAAAGGCAAGAATAGGGAAAGGTCACACAAATAAAAGGGGATTGATGGCGAATCCTGGAGATTCAATCATCTCCACTTATTGTAGATAAATGAAGTAAATTAAAAGATATCAACCTGTTAATTTTTATTGGTGAACTCACGTAGTCAGACATGATTTGTGCCGCATTTAGTGGCGCTGATACCCGTTTTATTCACCAGCAATTATTTTTTATCTTCCCTCTCGACAACATGAATTTTTTCGGGTTATTTTCTAAGCGTGCCGCAACTGCGGCAGCGTCGCTCGGACGGTCCGGGCGCTAACGTTAATCTGAGGAATCTATGGCTGAATTCAGTCCTGAACGCCGTTTCACGCGTATCGATCGTCTCCCTCCGTATGTTTTTAATATCACTGCTGAACTGAAGATGGCTGCGCGCCGCCGTGGTGAAGACATTATTGATTTCAGCATGGGTAACCCCGATGGTGCGACCCCGCCGCATATCGTTGAGAAATTATGCACCGTTGCCCAGCGCCCTGATACGCATGGTTATTCCACTTCTCGTGGGATTCCTCGTCTTCGCCGTGCTATTTCACGTTGGTATCAGGAGCGTTATAACGTTGATATCGATCCTGAATCGGAAGCGATTGTCACTATTGGGTCGAAAGAGGGGCTGGCACATTTGATGCTGGCGACACTTGATCATGGCGATACCGTACTGGTACCGAATCCCAGCTACCCAATTCACATTTATGGCGCGGTGATTGCCGGAGCCCAAGTACGTTCAGTGCCGCTGGTGGAAGGTGTGGATTTCTTCAACGAGCTTGAGCGTGCCATTCGGGAAAGCTATCCGAAGCCGAAAATGATGGTCCTTGGCTTTCCGTCTAATCCGACTGCACAGTGCGTCGAGTTGGAGTTTTTTGAGAAAGTGGTCGCGCTGGCGAAGCGCTATGATGTTTTGGTCGTGCACGATTTGGCCTACGCCGACATTGTTTACGATGGCTGGAAAGCGCCATCTATCATGCAAGTTCCCGGTGCGCGCGATGTTGCCGTCGAATTCTTTACGCTGTCCAAGAGCTACAATATGGCAGGCTGGCGCATTGGTTTTATGGTGGGTAATAAAACGCTGGTTAATGCGTTGGCGCGTATTAAAAGCTATCACGATTACGGGACGTTCACCCCTCTGCAGGTGGCGGCTATTGCTGCACTGGAGGGCGATCAGCAATGTGTGCGTGATATTGCCGAGCAGTATAAGCGCCGTCGCGATGTGCTGGTGAAAGGGTTGCATGAGGCGGGTTGGATGGTGGAGTGTCCGAAGGCGTCGATGTATGTGTGGGCTAAAATCCCGGAGCAGTACGCGGCGATGGGCTCGCTGGAGTTCGCCAAAAAAATGCTACAGGATGCCAAAGTCTGCGTTTCGCCGGGTATTGGCTTTGGTGATTATGGTGATACGCATGTACGGTTTGCTTTAATTGAAAACCGCGATCGCATTCGCCAGGCCATACGCGGCATCAAATCGATGTTCCGTGCAGACGGCTTACTCCCTGCCTCGACGAAGCTAACGAGCGAAAACCATGAGTAAAAAAGCGGGAGCCAGTTGGCTCCCGCTTTTTTAACACCGTTATGGCTAGATCATCAGGGCGAAAGTACCGGCCCAAACGATGACCATAAAAGAAATGCCCATTAAAAAGTATTTCACGACTCATCACTCCGCGCGCTCTGCGAGACGCCTAAATGAATTTAATTTTCATGGCCTGCTTTAACTATCGCCAACAGCTGCTGGCGTTAGTTGTCAATTCTGTGCTCTAACTGCTCCAGATGGCGCTAATGTACGCCTAAAAAAAGAGAGAGACAAGAGCCATTTTTTTATTAATTTTTAGTTACTTACGAGTGTCGTTATTCGGCGACACATTAATTTCACTTGGTATTAAATTCTATTCTGGCGACGGCAGCTAATGACCAATTCCGTACCAGCGTTGCTGCTTGATTTTGAGATTCTTTCAGTTCCAGGTAACTTTGGGGACTCGCACCACGTTTTAGATAAACGGTATTTTTTTAAAGGATTGCTTAAGGTGATAAAGTGCCTGCTGCCCTATGGCAAAAAGTGAAAGAACGGTGAGCTGGTGAAACTTCTGGTGACCTGCTTGAGTAGTCATGTTGAATGTTGCAAAGCTCATAAGAAGGTGTGCACTCGTCACCATGTTGGATGTTTGCAACATGGTAACGACAGCGCTTTATATAGCAGCCAGGTTTTATAAAGAAAAAATCAAATTATCGAATGCTAATGTCCATTAAAAGATGATTTCATAATCACACTGATGAGTGTCGTCCAGGTTGATGTGAAGTCAGTTATAACTGATTTTAATAATATTTTTAGAGTTCAGTTATGAAGTGAGGTTTGGGTGCGTGATTTATTTTATGGTTATCTTAAGCATCGCTTCATCGAGAAGATTTTGCGATGCTGATTTTGATTTTAATATACAGATAAAATGATTTTGTTGTCATTTAAAAAGAGTACCTGAAGTTGGGCTGTCCGTATCTATGTAGTTTGAAATCATCCCCTCGGCACTGAGTTTCTCCATTATCATACTGAATGTTTTACTTTTGACGTTCTCCGTGGCATTCAGAATGTTAGTACTGAATGCTGGGTTGGAACGAATGATATAATTGATGAATTCAAGTAAAAGCTTGTTCTGTGGGATAAATGAATTATCGTGAATTATCTTATCCTCAAAAATATTTAATGGTTTTTCTGAGAATTCCAGGGGGCGGCTGCTGATTGTATGCTCGTAAATTTTTTCAATGGCCTGATTGGTGATATACAGCTTATTCAACGAGATTGTCGGCTTCTCATCCTCATCAGGAGTAAAGTGGCAAAAGACGACATTCCTTGCTGGAGAGATAATGCTTATTCTTTGTTCTGAAAGGGTATTCTCTGGATTCTCCAGTATCTCCATTAAATTTCTGGAATGGCTGTACCACAGGCCTGACACGGAAACTTTGAGTTTGAACTGTGTCACAGGAGAGCCGTATTGGGTCTCCAGATTGGGCTCACTTTCATTGAGCGTCAGGATAGTGTTTATTTTTGAATGCTGCGACCAGGATCTTTCGCTTCTGCTCACTTCATCAATATTTGAGGCATTATAAAAATAGGGCTTATTACCGCCCATGTCATGCCTAATTGCACTTTTTAATGTCCCATGTGTTTTACCTAACTTAAGACAAAGATTGATGGCTCCAATATCATGCCAGTGAAGCAAATCTTCTAGTTCACAGTTTAATAATTTTTGTGCACGCGAAATTGAACAGTATTCCAGCGGCGGAAGGTTGTTTAACTTCCATATGTTTCGTTCTTTTTTATTCATGATGGTATTGTTTTGTGAGAATAATGTTGAATTAACTTAAATGTGTTTTGATGAACCTTTCTCATCTTTTGTGATGTTAACTTCATATTAGCGAATTCATTAAAGGCTAACGTTAATCTTGTTTCCCATTGAGTCTAACATGAATGTTATTTATGACGCGCATTCTACCAGCTATTTTATAGCGGTTAAATATGTCTATGATAAAAAACTTCGCTGATATGATAAGTTTAAATTATTATTTGTTGTGTGAATTTATTTGGTTTTAATCATCTGTTCTGTGTATTCAATCCAGTCATCATTGGTAGAAAGGATTTCAGTATGGTGCATTGTCAGGCGTGAAGATGGAGTAATAGGGGCGGGTAAAATGTTAACTTTGCTTGATAAGCACGAGCAACCGTTCAATGGTAAATCGGGCGATACGAGTGAATATATTGAAACGAAAGGGAGGAGGTGCTGGAAAGTGTCCCCTGCAGGAATCGAACCTGCAACTAGCCCTTAGGAGGGGCTCGTTATATCCATTTAACTAAGGGGACGAGGCGCCGGGATTATAGCGTTTTTTTCCTTGCAGGTTAAGCAGGTATGGTCTGACTGCTCAAACTGTCGCCACTTAATGCCCTTTTTTTGCTTTAGCTCGGGATTTTTTCTCGTGGGCCATGTCGTTACGGATCTGCGCATGGCTAAGTAAGGCAAAAATAAAGGTCCCGCCGCAAATGTTGCCGGCAAGAGTCGGTAAAGCAAAGGGCCAGATGAATTCTTGCCACGGTAGCGTCCCGTTGAACACCAGATAGAATATTTCGACGCTGCCGACTACAATGTGAGTCGTATCCGCGAGTGCAATGAGCCAGGTCATCAGGATAATGACCACAATCTTTGCAGAGCCTGCAGCAGGAAACATCCACACCATTGTAGCGACCAGCCAGCCGGAAATAATCGCATTAGCGAACATCTCCGTGGGTGTGTTGCTCATTACTTTTAAACTGATGCTCTGGAAGGCCTCAAGCGTGGGTTTATCAAAAACCGGCATGATATCAAACGCCCATGCCGCAATCGCGGTGCCAATTAAATTACCTATCAGCACTACGCCCCAAAGGCGCAACAAAAGGCCAATATTGCTCAGCGTGGGCTTATGCATTATGGGCAATACAGCGGTAACGGTGTTTTCGGTAAATAGCTGTTGGCGCGCGAGGATGACAATAACAAAACCAAAAGTGTAGCCCAGGTTTTCCAGCAAAAAACCACCGGGAATTTCATCAAGATGCACATGAAAGATGCCTTTTGCTACCAGCGAAGCTCCCATCGAAAGGCCAGCGGCAATGGCTGACCACAGCAGCGCCATGGCATCGCGCTCTAGTTCTTTCTCCCCTTCCTGACGAATCTCTTCATGGGTCGCCATCGCTTGTGAAGGTAATCTCTCTTCATCAACCTCAATTTTCTCACCTTGTTGTTTTTCATCACTTTCTACTTCGATCTCTTCACTGTCATGGTGAGTTTGCGGATTCATCAGTTTTCCCCTGCTATTGACCTTAATTATAAGCGTAGAGATGTTTGAACTATCCGTATCTGGATAACCTCCTAAATTCTTCACAATGACAAGATTAGCAATACGGACATTGCAAAATGTGTATAGAATCGTGGAGCAACAATTATGCCAAAGAAGGCTATGCTGAAAGCAGGCACATGCTTATGGGCGATATCTTAATGGAGGCAGCTGTCCCCGGATAACCCCCAGCGATAGCTAAAATTAACAGGGAGACACCTATGAATTTTCGCCTGTCGGCGCTTGCGCTTGGCGCCACATTGCTGGTGGGATGCGCCAGTTCTAGTTCTGGCGATCAACCGCAGGGGCGTTCAGATCCGCTTGAAGGCTTTAACCGCACGATGTTCAACTTCAACTTCAATGTCGTTGATCCTTATGTTCTTCGCCCTGTAGCAGTGGCGTGGCGTGATTATGTGCCGCAGCCTGCGCGCAATGGGTTGAGTAACTTTACCAGCAACCTTGAAGAACCGGCGGTAATGGTCAACTCCTTCCTGAAGGGCGATCCCTACAAAGGAATGGTGCACTTTACCCGTTTCTTCCTGAACACCCTTCTTGGGATGGGTGGCCTGATTGATGTGGCTGGAATGGCGAATCCGAAACTGCAGCGCGTTGAAGCGAGTCGCTTCGGCAGCACCCTTGGTCACTATGGCGTTGGCTATGGCCCGTATGTGCAATTGCCTTTCTATGGCAGCTTTACGATTCGTGACGAAGGTGGTGATATGGCGGACGGACTCTATCCGGTCCTCTCCTGGCTGACATGGCCGATGTCTATCGGTAAATGGATGGTTGAAGGGGTTGAGACTCGTGCACAGCTGCTGGATTCAGACGGTCTGCTCCGTCAGTCTTCCGATCCGTACATCTTAATGCGTGAAGCCTATTTTCAGCGTCATGACTTTATCGCCAACGGCGGTAAACTCACTCCGAATGAGAACCCGAACGCGCAGGCGATTGAGGGCGATCTTAAGGATATCGATTCGCAGTAATCTATTTCTGGAAATAAAAAAAAGGGTGAACATGATGTTCACCCTTTTTTATCCCTTCAGATTATCAGAAGCGGTAGTTGAAGTTCGCGCCGTACAGCCACGCTTTGCCTTCAGAGCGGAAGGTGTAAGGACCTTCTTTGATTTCTACATGCTGACCGTGCATATAGGAAACGCCCACGTCAACTGATGCATCTTTATTAAAGGCATAGGTGGTTCCCGCGCTCAGCCACAGACGATCCTGATCCGGAATGGAAATTGAACGGGTTGTCGCAGGTACCGGGCTATCATCAAAGGCGATACCGGTACGGAATGTCCAGTTATCGTCATAGTAGTAGGTGGTACCCAGGGCAAGACGATAGGAATCCTTAAAGCTCTCATCCTTGTAGAACAGCGTTTGTCCGTCAGAGCCGGTGGCTTTCAGCTCCTGAAACTGACTCCAACTGGTATAAGCGATGCTATAGTGAACGGCCCATTTAGGTGCGACACGGTTATAACCGGACAATTCCCACATTTCTGGCAGGTTCAGTGTCAGAGAGCCAGGAATTGTCGAGCCGCCTGTTGGGTAAGGAAAGCCCGGAACCGCCGTGTTCATGTTGCTACGATAATCACCGTCAAAATCGATTTTGATTTCAGAGCGGTAGGTCAGGCCGTAGCGGTTGTTTTTGTCTACTTCATACAGAATACCTGCGTTCCAGCCAAATCCCCACTCATCACCCTTCAAGCGAGCAATCTGTTGATCCGCTGGGATCGCTGCAAGCTGCTGTGCTTTGGCAATAGCAGCAGGTCGCGCAGACGCGGGTAAATTAGGTACCTGCTGCATAATCTGACCCGCAGCGAGCATACCGGCATCGCCTGCATAACGCTCAATTTTCGCCTTGGCGTAGACCGCATCAAAGCCAAGACCAAAACTCCAGTTATCATTCAGGCGATAAGCACCACTCAGGTTCAGATTGACGGTTGTCAGATCTGTTTTACCACCCATGGTCCCGGCGGCGTAGTCAGTACTGTATTCCGTTGCTAGCCCGTAGTTGGAGGTAATTGAAGCCCCCCAGCCGAATTTATCGTTAATCGGGGCGACATAATGTAAATTTGGCACCCAAGCTGTAGGGGCAATATTGTCAGCATCCAGACTTTTGCCAGATGGCGACTTGCCCGAAATATTCACATCAGGATCAACAAATACCGCACCCGCCGACATTGACGGACGATCGAACATCATAATTAACGCCGGGTTACGGCTGGCGTTTCCCGCGTCATCAGCAATAGCACCTTCACCGGAATAGGCGCGACCAAGGCCTGATGAAGAGAATTCATTTAGCTGAAAGCCTGCTGACCAGGCCTGTGTTGAAACAAGTGCTACAGCCACTGCAAGGGCAGATTGGGTAAAGCGGGTTTTCTGGCTCATGCCCATAACCTCATTGAGTTATTTTTATTTAAACAATGTTACATGCCGTAACAGAAGCGCGAAGTGTAGGGTCTGCTTTACGACAGAGAA
This sequence comes from Klebsiella sp. RHBSTW-00484, assembly GCF_013705725.1. Lineage (NCBI taxonomy): Bacteria > Pseudomonadati > Pseudomonadota > Gammaproteobacteria > Enterobacterales > Enterobacteriaceae > Klebsiella > Klebsiella sp. RHBSTW-00484. The sequence continues at coordinate 1,860,382 of NZ_CP055481.1, forward strand.
ATCAGACCAGTGCGCTGAGTATAGGTCTGACCAGATGATATGTTGCAAGTTTGTTTATAAGTTTTTTCAATTGTGATACGAAAAACGCGATCCAGCTGGCAAATTTGCTGTTGTACCTCATATTCGAAATGGGCAATTTTTGTTTTGGATCATTTTTAAGTGTGATTTCGCTCACTTATCTCATTTGTCACCATTAACGGCTGGAGGAGGTTATTCGCCGGGCGTAAAATAAACAGATTATTTATCTGGCACCTTGGGTGCATATACAGAGGAAATCTACAATGAGTAAATGCAGTGCTGATGAAACCCCGGTTTGCTGCTGTATGGATGTTGGTACCATCATGGACAACACCGATTGCACCGCCTCATACAGCCGCGTGTTCGCAAGCCGTGCCGAAGCAGAACAAACACTCGCCGCATTAAGCGAAAGAGCGCGTAGTGTTGAATCCGAACCGTGCAAAATCACGCCGACCTTTACTGAAGTTGATGGTGGTGTGCAGCTGGATATCGACTTCGTATTCTGCTGTGAAGCTGAAACCCTGATTTTCCAGCTTGGCTTGCGTTAGTCTTTCCCCAAACGCCCCTTTCCGCAGGGGCGTTATCTTTTCTATCCAATGTGTTTTGGCTCCCACTTTTTCTGTTCCCCGATTGGCTTAATGTAAAATATTGGTTAAAACTGTTATCAGGTCAGACCACTTTGTTTTACCGGTTAACAGGGGAGTGTTATGAGTCAGGCATTACCGCTAGTCACCCGCCAGGGCGATCGCATTGCTATCATCAGCGGTTTACGTACTCCGTTTGCCCGACAGGCGACGGCGTTTCACGGCATTCCTGCCGTTGATCTCGGTAAGCTGGTGGTTGGCGAAATGCTGGCCCGCAGCGATATCCCTGTGGAAATAATCGAGCAGCTGGTATTTGGCCAGGTTGTGCAGATGCCGGAAGCGCCAAATATCGCTCGGGAAATTGTTCTGGGAACCGGCATGAGCGTACATACCGATGCATATAGCGTCAGTCGCGCCTGTGCGACCAGTTTTCAGGCTGTGGCCAACGTCGCAGAAAGCCTGATGGCAGGAACTATCCGGGCGGGCATCGCGGGTGGGGCTGACTCCTCGTCCGTGTTGCCCATCGGTGTTAGCAAAAAACTCGCCCGCGTCCTGGTTGATGTGAATAAAGCACGTACCCTGAGTCAGCGCCTCAAACTCTTTTCCCGCCTACGCTTTCGCGATCTTCTTCCTGTGCCGCCAGCGGTCGCCGAATATTCCACCGGCCTGCGGATGGGGGACACCGCCGAACAGATGGCGAAAACCTGGGGTATTACCCGTGAACAGCAGGATCAGCTAGCGCTTCGCTCGCACCAGCTTGCTGCGAAGGCTTGGGAAGAGGGAAAACTATCAGCAGAAGTGATGACGGCATATACCCCGCCTTTCCGTGAACCGCTGATTCAGGATAATAATATTCGTAAAAATTCAACGCTTGCTGATTACCAAAAGTTACGCCCGGCCTTTGATCGCAAACACGGGACCGTGACCGCCGCTAACAGTACGCCGTTAACCGATGGCGCGGCTGCGGTGATTATGATGACAGAATCCCGGGCTAAAGAGCTGGGGCTTGTCCCGCTGGGCTATCTACGCAGCTACGCTTTCAGCGCCATTGCTGTCCAGCAGGATATGCTGTTGGGACCGGCATGGTCGACGCCGCTGGCGCTGGAAAGGGCAGGACTTACTCTGGCTGATTTAGCCCTGATTGATATGCACGAAGCCTTTGCCGCGCAGACGCTGGCCAATTTGCAGTGTCTCGCGAGCGACCGCTTTGCTCGCGAAGTGCTTGGGCGTTCACAGGCAACAGGAGAGGTTGATGAGAGCAAGTTCAATGTGCTCGGCGGATCCATAGCCTATGGTCATCCTTTTGCCGCCACGGGCGCGAGAATGATCACCCAAACGTTACACGAACTGCGGCGTCGTGGAGGCGGGTTTGGTTTGGTCACTGCCTGCGCTGCGGGTGGTTTAGGTGCAGCTATGATTTTGGAGGCCGAATAATGGAAACCCTGTCGGCATTTACGCTTGAGATTCGCCCTGACAATATTGCCGTGATTACGATTGATGCTCCCGGCGAAAAAATGAATACCTTGAAAGCAGAGTTTGCCAGCGAAGTACGGGCAATCATCCGTCAGCTTCGTGACAACAAAGACCTGCGCGGTGCGGTGTTCATTTCGGCAAAGCCAGATAATTTTATTGCCGGGGCCGATATCAACATGATTGCCCGCTGCGTTTCAGCCCTGGAGGCTGAAACATTGGCCCGTCAAGGGCAGCAGATTATGGCGGAGATCCACGGGTTGTCGATTCCGGTTATTGCTGCTATCCACGGGGCATGTCTGGGCGGTGGCCTTGAGCTGGCGCTGGCTTGTCACGGGCGGGTGTGCAGCGATGATGATAAAACCCGACTTGGTTTGCCTGAAGTTCAATTGGGCCTGCTGCCAGGTTCCGGTGGTACCCAGCGTTTACCAAGATTAATCGGCGTCAGCAGCGCGCTGGATATGATCCTGACCGGCAAGCAGCTTCGCCCGCGTCAGGCTCTGAAAGTGGGACTGGTTGATGAAGTGGTGCCGCAGGCCATTTTGTTGCAAACCGCAGTAGAGTTGGCGTTGAAAGGACGACCGGTAAGCCGCACTGTTCCGGTACGCGATCGCATCCTCGCCGGACCATTAGGTCGTAGTCTGTTATTTCGCCTCGTGGCGAAAAAGACACATCAAAAAACACAAGGTAATTATCCAGCGACCAAACGTATTCTACAGGTGATTGAAACCGGGCTGGCGCAGGGTTGCAGCAGTGGTTATGCCGAAGAAGCGCGAGCCTTTGGTGAGCTAGCGATGACGCCGCAATCGCAAGCGTTGCGAGCCATTTTCTTCGCCAGTACCGATCTTAAGAAAGATCGCGGTGCGGATGCTGAACCCGGCGCGTTGCGCAGTGTAGGTATTCTTGGCGGCGGGCTGATGGGAGGGGGAATTGCTTACGTCACCGCCTGTAAAGGAGGATTGCCGGTACGCATTAAGGACATCCAACCGCGCGGGATCAATCACGCCATGAAGTACAGCTGGGATCTGCTCGACAAACAGGTTCGCCGCCGCTATCTACGGGCTAGCGAGCGCGATCGTCAGCTGGCGTTGATCTCGGGTTCTACGGATTACCAGGGATTCGCACACCGTGATGTGGTTATCGAAGCGGTGTTTGAAGACATTACCCTCAAGCAAAAAATGGTCAACGAGGTTGAGCAGCACTGTAGCGCTGAGACGATCTTTGCCTCTAATACCTCATCATTACCGATCGGTGAGATCGCGGCTCAGGCGAGCAGGCCGCAGCAGGTTATCGGCTTACACTTCTTCAGTCCGGTAGAGAAAATGCCGCTGGTGGAGGTTATTCCGCATGCTGGTACGAGTCAGCAAACTATCGCGACGGTGGTAAAACTGGCGAAGCGACAGGGCAAAACCCCCATCGTGGTGGCTGACAAATCGGGCTTTTATGTTAACCGTATCCTGGCCCCTTACATTAATGAAGCGATGCGCCTGTTGATGGAAGGAGAACCGATAGAACATATCGATAATTCATTGGTGAAATTCGGTTTTCCGGTCGGACCTATTCAACTGCTTGATGAAGTCGGTATCGATACCGGGACTAAAATTATCCCGGTGCTGGAGGCTGCATGGGGAGAACGTTTTAGCCCGCCTGCAAACATCATTAACGTGATTCTGAATGACGATCGCAAAGGTAGAAAAAATAATCGGGGTTTCTATCTTTATGAGGCGAAAGGGCGTAAAAGCAAAAAACGGCCCGACACTGCTATTTACTCTTTACTGGGCGTTTCTTCTGCGCGGGAGCAATTGTCTGCGCAACAGGTGGCGGAACGGTGTGTGATGATGATGCTTAATGAGGCAGCGCGCTGCTTCGATGAGCAAATTATCCGCAGTGCGCGCGATGGTGACATCGGTGCCGTGTTTGGTATTGGTTTCCCGCCGTTTCTTGGTGGCCCGTTCCGCTATATAGACAAGTTGGGTGCGGGGGAAGTCGCGGCAATTTTGCAGCGCCTGGCCGCACAGTATGGCCCGCGTTTTACACCATGTGACACTTTATTACACATGGCTGAGCAGGGGGCGACCTTTTGGCCCACTGATGAACGGACGACCTAAGTTGTGGTCAAAGAAGGTAAATCCGGCAATGAATGATGCTGACCATTGGCTGTTTTGTGAGCAATAGTTGACTATACTTACGCCATTGAGGTAAAAAACAGCGTTTCATTCGTTGAATGGATCAGGCACAATGCCCGGCCACCGGGTCACCTGCGTATTGTTTACGTCGGTAAGACTACGGTGCTTCTGGTTAACAAAAGCGGTGCAATATGCAAGTTTTTATTATGCGTCACGGCGACGCTGCCCTCGATGCAGCCAGTGACTCGGTTCGTCCACTAACCGTCTGCGGTTGTGATGAGTCTCGTCAGATGGCAACCTGGCTGAAAGGTCAAAAAGTGGATATTGAGCGGGTTCTTGTGAGTCCCTACCTGCGTGCTGAACAGACGCTGGAGATTGTTGGGGAGTGCATGAATCTGCCGAAAGATGTCGACGTGATGCCGGAACTCACGCCGTGCGGCGATGTTGGTCTGGTCAGCGCTTATCTTCAGGCGCTGGCAAATGAAGGTGTGGCGACGGCATTGGTCGTGTCGCATCTGCCTTTAGTGGGGTACCTCGTCTCAGAGCTGTGCCCGGGGGAAACTCCCCCGATGTTCACCACATCTGCTATTGCCTGCGTCACGCTTGATGCTGAAGGCAAAGGTGAATTCACCTGGCAAATGAGCCCCTGCAATTTGAAGATGGCGAAAGCGATTTAATCTCCTCCGGGGCTGACGAACTACGGAAGCTCCGGTGGTTGCCACTCTTCAACTTCAATCAGTACCAGCAGTGCGGCGTCACCGCCGTACTCTTTTGGTGCCTGATGAAATGCCATGATCTGCGGATGTTGCGCCAGCCATAGTGGTGTTTGCTGCTTAAGAATGTGTTTCCCATGCCCGTGCATCACGCAGGCGCAGAACACATGCTCGCGACGACAGGCGGCAATCAACGCGCCTAGTTCCTGTTTAGCCTGCTGTTGGGTTAAGCCGTGCAGATCAAGGAATAGCTCTGGCGAATAATCACCTCGACGCAATTTTTTCAGCTCAAAATGGCTGACGTCCGAACGGACATACTTAACCGAGCCTTCGGTATTTAGCAGTGGCTGAAATTCATCGGAAAAGAAATGGCTGTTGTCTACCTGTTCCTGGAGTAACCGTTTTGGCGGCACCTCAGAGATTTTCTTGCGTAGCGGGCGGTGAACGATAGTGTCCTGTTTAATCTGACGCGTGCCGGTCATCAGTTGCCGGAACAATGCCTGATCCTCCTCACTTAGCGATGTTTTCTTTTTCATTACCTGGTCTCATTTTTTCTTTGTTGCTAGTTTACCCGACTCGTCATACATCCAGGCAAGGAAAACGTATATTTCCCCCTCAGCCTGACGTAAGAATGCTGATTTATGCCCGTCTTCGTGGCAAACTAGCCGCCGAATTTATAGCAGAGCGTGTCCTGGAGGATAGCGTGGATAAAATTTTTGTTGATGAGGCTGTTAATGAGCTTCATACCATTCAGGACATGTTGCGTTGGGCGGTAAGCCGCTTTAGCGCTGCAAATATCTGGTACGGACACGGTACTGATAACCCGTGGGATGAAGCGGTGCAACTGGTGATGCCGTCGCTGTATTTGCCGCTGGATATTCCGGAAGATATGCGCACCGCGCGCCTGACTTCCAGTGAAAAACATCGCATCGTTGAGCGCGTGATTCGTCGTATTAATGAGCGTATTCCGGTGGCTTATTTGACCAATAAAGCCTGGTTCTGCGGCCATGAGTTTTACGTTGATGAGCGCGTGCTGGTGCCGCGTTCACCGATTGGCGAGCTTATCAATAATCAGTTCGCTGGCCTGATTGACCATCAACCGCAGCACATCCTCGACATGTGTACCGGCAGTGGCTGCATTGCTATCGCCTGTGCTTATGCCTTCCCGGAAGCGGAAGTTGACGCGGTAGATATCTCCCCGGATGCGCTGGCTGTTACCGAGCAAAACATCGAAGATCACGGTTTAATTCACAACGTAACGCCGATTCGCTCCGATCTGTTCCGCGATCTGTTGAAGGTGCAATACGATCTGATCGTGACTAATCCACCTTATGTGGATGAAGAGGATATGTCCGACCTGCCGGGCGAATATCGCCATGAGCCGGTTCTGGGACTGGCTTCAGGTAGCGATGGTCTGAAGCTGACCCGCCGCATCCTGGCCTGCGCGCCAGATTATCTTAACGATGACGGTATCCTGATTTGTGAAGTCGGCAACAGCATGGTACATCTGATGGAACAGTATCCTGACGTTCCATTTACCTGGCTGGAGTTTGACAATGGCGGTGATGGCGTCTTTATGCTGACTAAATCGCAACTGATTGACGCCCGCGCGCATTTCAGCATCTATAAAGACTAAAACAATAAACACGCAAACATAACGACAATAACGGAGCCGTGATGGCAGGAAACACAATTGGACAACTCTTTCGCGTTACTACCTTCGGCGAGTCGCACGGCCTGGCGCTGGGCTGCATCGTTGATGGCGTGCCGCCAGGTATTCCGCTGACCGAAGCTGACCTGCAGCACGACCTCGATCGTCGTCGGCCAGGAACGTCGCGTTATACCACCCAGCGTCGTGAACCGGATCAGGTGAAAATTCTTTCCGGCGTCTTTGAAGGCGTGACCACTGGTACCAGCATTGGTTTGCTGATTGAGAACACCGATCAACGTTCCCAGGACTACGGCGCGATTAAAGACGTTTTCCGCCCGGGTCATGCTGACTATACCTACGAGCAGAAATACGGCCTGCGCGACTATCGCGGCGGTGGTCGTTCTTCCGCGCGTGAAACCGCGATGCGCGTGGCTGCAGGGGCGATTGCCAAAAAATTCCTCGCCGCCAAATTCGGTATTGTCATTCGCGGCTGTTTGACCCAGATGGGCGATATTCCGCTAGCGATAAAAGACTGGGATCAGGTTGAGAAAAACCCGTTCTTCTGTCCGGACCCGGATAAAATTGAGGCGCTTGATGAACTGATGCGTGGCCTGAAAAAAGAGGGCGACTCCATCGGGGCAAAAGTGACCGTGGTAGCGGATGGCGTGCCTCCGGGACTGGGTGAGCCGGTATTTGACCGTCTGGATGCGGATATTGCGCACGCGCTGATGAGCATCAATGCGGTAAAAGGTGTGGAAATTGGCGATGGTTTTGAAGTGGTGAAACTTCGCGGTAGCGAAAACCGCGATGAAATTACCAAAGAGGGTTTCCAGAGCAATCATGCAGGCGGTGTACTTGGTGGTATTAGCAGCGGCCAGCAGATTGTGGCGAACATCGCCCTGAAGCCAACTTCCAGCATTACCGTTCCAGGGCACACGATTAACCGTTTTGGCGAAGAAGTCGAAATGATCACCAAAGGGCGTCACGATCCTTGTGTCGGTATTCGTGCGGTTCCGATCGCCGAAGCGATGCTGGCGATCGTATTAATGGATCACTTTATGCGTCAGCGCGCGCAGAACGGCGACGTGACGACATCAATCCCACGCTGGTAATAGATGAAAAAAACCGTTATCGCACTGCTGGCACTCCTCGCCAGCAGTGCCAGCCTGGCGGCAACGCCGTGGCAGAAAATATCGCAACCCATTAGTGGTAGCGCACAGTCCATCGGCGCGTTTGCTAATGGCTGTATCGTTGGTGCGCAGCCGCTGCCGTTGAGCGCCAACGGCTATCAGGTGATGCGCACCGATCAGCGCCGCTATTTCGGCCATCCGGATCTCGTTCAGTTTATTCAGCGCCTGAGCAATCAGGCGCACAACAAAGGAATGGGGACGGTGCTGATTGGTGACATGGGTATGCCGGCTGGTGGTCGATTCAACGGCGGCCACGCCAGCCATCAGTCCGGGCTGGATGTGGATATTTTTCTCCAGCTCCCGCAGGCGCGCTGGAGTTCAGCGCAGCTCATGAAGCCACAGGCTCTGGATCTGGTTGCGCGTGACGGCAAACGCGTAGTGCCGTCACTGTGGAGTCCGCAAATCAGTCATCTGATTAAGATGGCGGCGGAAGATAGCGAAGTCACGCGCATTTTCGTTAACCCGGCGATCAAGCAGCAGTTGTGCCTGGATGCGGGTAACGATCGCGACTGGTTGCGTAAAGTTCGACCATGGTTCCAACATCGAGCGCATATGCATGTGCGCCTGCGCTGTCCTGTGGGGAGTCTTGAGTGTGAAGATCAGGCTCCACCTCCGGCAGGCGATGGTTGTGGCGCGGAATTACAAAGCTGGTTTGAACCACCGAAACCAGGATCAACCTCTCCTGCGAAGAAGACGCCGCCTCCATTGCCGCCTTCCTGCCAGGCGCTACTGGATGAGCATGTTCTTTAATGGATAGTTTTATCGATCTGTTTATTGTGTCACCGACGGTACTGGTTGTGCTGTTTTTCGTAGCCATTCTGGCGGGATTTATTGATTCCCTGGCGGGTGGCGGTGGGTTGCTAACCGTACCGGCATTGATGGCTGCTGGTCTCCCCCCTGCGCAGGCGCTGGCGACCAACAAACTGCAGGCTTGCGGCGGCTCGCTTTCCGCATCCCTCTATTTCATCCGCCGCAAGGTAGTGAATCTCGCCGATCAGAAGCTGAATATTCTGATGACGTTTATCGGCTCAACTGGCGGTGCGCTGCTGGTGCAGCACGTCCAGTCCGATATTCTCAAGCAGATTCTGCCAATACTGATTATCGGCATTGGCCTCTATTTCCTGCTGATGCCGAAGCTCGGCGAAGAGGACCGTCAGCGTCGTCTTTACGGTCTGCCGTTTGCTCTGGTGGCTGGCGGCTGCGTGGGTTTTTATGATGGCTTTTTTGGCCCGGGTGCAGGTTCTTTTTACGCGCTGGCTTTTGTGACTCTGGCCGGGTTCAATCTCGCTAAATCGACCGCCCATGCCAAAGTGCTTAATGCTACCTCCAACGTCGGCGGCCTGCTGCTGTTTATCATTGGCGGTAAAGTTATCTGGGCCACCGGCTTTGTAATGATGGTAGGACAATTTATTGGTGCCCGCGCCGGTTCGCGGCTGGTGCTGAGCAAAGGACAATCACTAATTCGACCGATGATTGTTGTCGTGTCGGCGGTGATGAGTGCAAAACTTCTTTATGACAGCCATGGACAGGAGATCCTCCACTGGTTGGGGATGAATTAATGAACAGTACGCATAATTACGAACAGCTGATTGAAATCTTCGACGGTTGCTTTGCCGACGATTTTAATACCCGTCTGATTAAAGGCGATGACGAACCGATTTATCTTCCGGCTGATGGCGAAGCACCTTATAACCGCATCGTTTTTGCCCACGGCTTTTACGCCAGCGGATTACATGAGATTTCGCACTGGTGCATCGCTGGTAAAGCGCGTCGCGAGTTGGTTGACTTCGGTTACTGGTACTGCCCTGATGGCCGTGATGCGATGACTCAGTCTAAATTTGAAGACGTAGAGGTGAAACCGCAGGCGTTTGACTGGCTGTTTTGCGTGGCGGCGGGCTATCCGTTTAACGTCAGTTGCGACAACCTGGAAGGCGATTTCGAACCTGACCGTATTGTTTTTCAACGGCGAGTACATGCTCAGGTGATGGTCTATCTGGAGCAGGGGATCCCCGAGCGTCCGGCGCGTTTTATCAAAGCATTACAAGAATATTATCAAACGCCGCCTTTGACGGCTGAGCAATTTCCGTGGCCGGAAGACCTGCACTAAGGCCACACTTTACATAATATGAGGAAAGAAGATGATCGCGGAGTTTGAATCACGCATTCTGGCGTTGATAGACGGTATGGTAGACCACGCCAGTGATGATGAACTATTTGCCGGCGGTTATCTGCGCGGCCATCTGACGCTGGCGGTGGCTGAGCTGGAAGGTGAGGACGAGCATACTGCGCAAGCGGTGAATGATAAGGTTATCCAGAGCCTGACGAAAGCGATCAGCGCTGGCGAACTGTCGCCACCCGATCAGATTCTGGTGCAGGGCATGTGGGATAATTTGTATCAGCAGGCTATTAAAGCCAAATAGAGAATAGCCAAGTTTAGCCCCGGATCATGTTAAATTAGAGATCTCCGTTTTTTGTAGACTCCGGATAAATACACCGGAGTCATGCCACGTAATTATAACTGTATCCTTCCATAATAGATTTTCCTGCTTTAGCTATCTTTTACACCGGGCTGGTCCCAACTCGCGGCTAAGTATTGACATGTTTTCGTGGCGCTGGACCGCGAGCGATACACCGTACTGAACCGTCCTGGGAATCCTAAGACTATACTGGAATTCAGAAGGCGAATCGAAAATGTGATTAAAACGTCCCCGAATTGCGTGAACGTGTCGTCAGAATGCAACAGGAGTATCGAGATGTGTATCCCATCAATGCCATTGCCCCAATGATTTGACTGTCACTTATCGCAGCGACAACAACAAACTCAAGCTCAGTAAACGTCAGTGCTCAAAAAACTGGAGCCACAGTAACAATATCCTGAGCCAAGCTGCTGTGTATTTTGCCCGGACAGCCTCCGCTGCTTCAGGAAATCTAAGTGGCGAACATGGTGACAGGGCGGTTGTCACAGAAACTGCCCGTCGATATATTGCAGGCCCCAGTAACAGCAGTGCTGCTCGGAACGACTCAGCAACAGAGACAAACGTGACGTTCGTCTGAAGCAGGAAATATAGCGCGCTTCTGATGAGTGATCCTACCCGCCAATGGTGGACACGGGACTAAGTGAGTAAACTCTCAGTCAGAGGTGACTCACATGACTAAAACAACATTAACCATCAATAAGCCCCGTAAGCAACACACGACTGAGTTCCGTAAGTAAGCCCTTAAAGTCGCTGAAAGCATCAGCATTACCGTCGCTACCCGTGAACTCGGCTGTATTAATCGCAACTTTATGTCAGGCGGATCAAACCGTGTGGTTGGTCAATTTCTTCACGTATGACGGCACAGTTTATCTGTGCAAAAAGTTTTTTCCACTCACACAAGGTGGCGTACATTCACCGTAAACGCTTTATCCGCCGGGAAATGATATGAATGACGGTGTTAAATTCTATCGCGCCGCTTTAGCTATTGTAGATTACTGCTAAATATCCCTTCAGGAAGTACAGAGGCTGACAACCGCGTGGCTGTTGCTGGGTCTGGAAACTATCGTGAATGGTGCAGTTAGGCGTGTATCAAGAGCGTGATAGCATTTTAGTATCATGTTTTATTTCTCAAGATGATGAATATGTTCTTCCATATAACGAATACGCAACTGATTTGGTGTCATAGGGGCATGATTATCTAACACATGTATGCCCTAAGAGTGGAGTCAACGACGTGTAGGCTTCACTGGCTATACGGCATAAGTATGAGTATCAATAGTGAGTAGTCATTACGTAAATCAGAATGTAGTTATAGTATGAACAACAAAAACCAGAAAAAGAAAGAAGTGAATCTTAATCAAGGGACGAGAATTAAATTTATTACACACAATTAAAAACAGCAAAGAGGTATTGTTTAGCTTTGTAATTTATCCGGTCAAGATACACTAAAGTTATCAGTGCGGGCATTATATATATTTACTGTCTCTATATATATGGGGGGGGGGTATTCAATGTCGGAATGATTATGATTTGCAGGCTGAATAAAATTAAAAATTCATATCTTAATTTAAGTTTGTACATGACCATAAACAATATTCTATTTCAATAATTCAATGTTTAACTTATTAAGATAAAATTGATTTTATTACAATATAACTCATTGAAAACAATGTCTTTTTTATTATTGTCTGGTTTGGTGGTTTACAAGTGATGGCTGAGTGAACATTCCAAGTGTCAAGAGAGAATACGTATATTTTTACATTTGTTTCTTAAATGGTTTTTATTTTAATAATTTTCAAATATGCATTCTTTATGTGTAATTAATTTTTGATATATAACCAATTTATGATTATGTATGTGAATTTGAAAATTGAATAATGAATAAATATGAAATGACTAATGATAACTCTTGAATCATTAGAGTTAGGAATTATATTGGTATTATTTTGATTTGTCATTTCATCTATTTGTTTTTGGAATATAAATGAAATCCTAATTGGTTTGCATTAGGCTGCTATTTTAAAATTTGCCCCATATAATGTTTTTGCTCGATGAACCCAAGGAACTGGGAACTGATAGCCTGCTTATACGGTATAGCAATTCATACATATAGATGATTTTTATAAACGATAAATTAAAGGGCTTGGTAATGAACGATTTAATTCTTAAAACTTATGCTGCTGGTACCTCTGGACTGGGAAATATTCGTCACTTCTTTAAAGACGATGAGCGTGGCGTGACAGCTGTTGAATATGCGATTGTTCTTGCTGGTGTTGCAGCAGTTGTTGCGGTTATCTTTGGTCAGGATGGTACAGTACAGACAATGCTGGAAGGCATCTTCTCTAGCGTCGAAAGCAAAGTCAACGCTTCAATGACTTCTACGACTCCATAATAATGATATATATGGCCAGCATATTACTGGCCATTTTGTAAGCGTTAACTATATAATTAAAATGCCATTAGCCATAAATATAACAGTGGGTATTCCTGCTCATTGTTATATCTATGGCCACGGTAGACTAGTCATGTATTAAAATTGTCATATTCCGGACTTTGTATTGTTCGTGCGGTAGCTATGCCAAAAAATATAGTAACTATCTAACTTATTAATTAATCAGTATATTGATGTACTTTAAGTAATCGCCTTTCTGAGCTTATCACTTGATAAGTAGTATAAGGGAAGTATAGATTAAAGGTTTAAACGGACGAATCCTTTTAGCAAGGCGTAATTTTACATATATGTAAACTCTGAGGGTCTCAATGAATAAGAAATATTCACAGATAATCAACATCGCGATGGTGGTTATTGGCATTATTGGTATGGCACTGTATTTTATTTCTGATAGAAAGCCAGCAACAACACTACCTGATGTGCAAGTTCAGCAAGAAAAAGAGCCTGCTATACCAATGGAAACTATCACCGTTGCTGTTGCTAATAGCGACTTGGTGAAAGGAACAAAGTTAGCTGCAAGTGATTTCAAATTAAAAACGCTAGCGATTAAAGAAGGTAGCCATGACCGAGAAATACTTGCAGTAAAAAATGTTGAAAACTGGATGATAAAGAGCGATATTGCATCTGGTTCCTATATACCAGTTTCTGCATTGGCTGAGCCTGGATCCGAAGAGTATATAATCATGTCAGCAAAACCTGGCAGCATTGTATATGGATTTTCTATTAAAAATTCCGATAGTTATCTTTTTGCTAATACCAGACCAGGCGAGGGGATTGACATTTATTTATCATATCATTTACGCCATAACATTAAAGATAATGGTAGCGTATCAGTTACACCCACGACGGAAACTAGCGACGCTATTAATAGTAAGCATTTCAAACTTATAATGAAAAATAAAAAAGTGCTGGCTATAAATAAGTTCGAAAGCCAGGTTGTAAATTCTGTGGCAGAAGATAATCCATTAAAAAAAGAGGGTTATATTCTAGTCGAACTGACACCTGATGAAGTGAAAACCCTGAAAGGCCTTGATGGAGCCAAGCTATATATTTTCCCTGGTCAATCAGAAACCAGAGCGTTAGGTGCGCAGCACTCTGCACTAGTTGGTGATGAAGGGCAATGGCCGATTGATAATAGAGATATTTTGTCTATCGGAAATAATTCTCAAAGCAATGATACAGTTGAAGAGAAGATTAAAGAATATCGTGGCGAAAAGTAGTGGCAAAATTTAAACGATATTTAACAAATTATAAAAATTAATCCCGAAAGAAAATAAAAGGATAGAGGAACAGATATATGCTGAGGATGGTTAAAGCATTAAGTATATTCATCATGTTGCAATGTAGTATTTCTGTAGCATTTGGGGCTGAATTGTCAATGAAGGAAGGGCAGTCAACAAATGTAACCTCGGGCGAAAAAATTGATACGGTATTCATCTCAAACCCTGCCGTTGCAGATTATAAAGTTATTGGTAATAAAAAAGTTGTATTGTTTGCAAAAAGTTATGGAGTTGCTGAAATTACACTCTATGGTGCAAATTCAAAAGTCTTAAAAAAAGTGAATGTTTCGGTAGATGGCGTTGGCAGTTTGCTGGCGGATACAGTGAATAAGCAATTCCCTGGTACGCGAATTAATATTGAACGCTATATGAATGGCACGAAGTTGGCCTATATAATCAAAGGTGAGGTTGCTACAGAGGAACTGCGCGATCAAATCTACCAAACAGTAGGAAGCCTTGTTGGAGAAGCACTAAAAGAAGATGAAGTTTTGTTCAAGGACAAAGCAGACAATGGTGCTGGTGATGTGAAGGTTCATCATTTAACAAAAAATAAGTGGATCAATGTCATTGATCGTATGACAGTACAATCTTCCGCACAGCAGGTCAATGTTAAGTTGACCGTTGTTGAAGTGACAAAGAAATTTACCGATGCGTTAGGTATTGAATGGAGCAGTTTAACGTTAGATAGCATAATAAACGGTGGCAGCGCAACGAATACTGCGGGTGTGTTTAGCCTGATCGGTTTTAAAGGTGGATTTGATGCGGCTAATATCAGTACATTGATTAATGCAGTAAAAAATGACAGCATTGCTCGTGTTCTTGCTCAACCTAACTTAACGGTGTTATCAGGGGAAGTGGCTACCTTCTTGGTTGGTGGCGAAATTCCGATTGTCATTGATAGTGGTGGCAGCAGTTCATCATCTGTTCAGTATAAAGAATATGGTATCCGTCTTAATATTGGCGCTAAGGTGAACAGAAGTGATAAAATACGACTTTATATTGCAAATGAATTGAGCAATGTAACAGGCAGTTATACTTATAACTCATATTCAATCCCGACTATTAATACAAGAAGAACGCAATCAACGATCGAGCTTGCAGATGGTGATAGCTTTGTCATTGGTGGCTTGCTGAGCGAATCCGATCGTGAGAGTTTATCAAAAGTTCCATTTGTCGGTGATATTCCTATTCTTGGTGCACTTGCCCGTAGCTCGCAAACGGAAAGAGAGAAAAGTGAGTTGGTGGTTTTCGCAACGGTGAAACTGGTTAAGCCTGTATCCGCGAATAATAGCCATCAGCTTCCTGTTCCGCAATTTCATAAAACATCCGTTGATAAGCTATTTTTTAACGTTGGGGTAGCCGAGGAGCACAAAGAACGAATGACTTCTGACGATAATGGCAAGCAGTTTCTGTCGCGTGGCGGATTTATTCGTTAAAGCTGAGGGATTAGATATGATGGATTTGACTACAATTAATAAAGGTTCCTCTGGTAGCAAAGGTGCGGAGTCGCATTTAGGAAAAATAGCTATAATATCTGCTCGCCAGCATGTTATATCAGGTATCACTACTCAGCTGAGAATGAATGGAAACTATGATTTTATTATAATAAAGTCTTCTTTCGCGGATGAATTTGAGGACAAAGAATTATCATCAAGTGAATACGCAATTATAGATATTGAAAGTTTTCGTGATGTGTCTGAGATTGAGAGAAAAATAAAATTCCTTATACCTATAACAGTCAAAAAGATTTTTATTGGGGATATTGACTCAATTAGCTTTCATGATGAAATGAAGCGTATTGGCGTCAGCTATTTGCATCTCGACTCACAATTAATGCAACTAGGTCTCACACTAAAAAACACAGAAACTAATACTGAAGAAATTAGTCATACACAGAAAATCAGTATAATAGGTTGCAAAGGTGGAAGTGGTGCGTCGCTTGTTGCATGGTGGCTTTTTCAGTCAATTGGAAAACTAAGTCATTTACCTATTTTATTAGTTCAAGGACATACAGGTAGTGCTGATTTAGATTTAATTTCAGATATCACAATACAGAGAGATGGTGTCATTACACCGTTAAATGCTCATCAGGCATTAAAAATAGCAACTGAGGAAGAACAGTGGTTATTTGATGATCCTAACTTCAAAAACTACAATATGGTGATATTTGATTATAATGTTACGACACAAGTTAGAGATAAGTTAGCAGTTATTGTACCTGGAAGTGATTTTATATTTGTTGTTGTAACAAGAGAACTATCTTCGGTAAGAAACGCAAGGTTGATTTTAGATGAATTGCAGCGAAATTCGCCTACAGGCGGTCATGATGCACATAATGTATCGGAAAATATCATCATATTAAATGATAAAACACCTGCAAAATCTGATGAGCTATCAAATGAAGATATTGAAAACTATCTTGCTCGCAAAATCGATATTTTTTCTCCTTTCCAAAAGGATGTGAAGAAATTTGATTCAAAAATGCAATTATATAATTTTGCAGCGCAGATGCTTGGTAAAAATTTAATTGTTAACGGTGCTAAGCAAAAGAAAGGTTTTAGTTTGGGTGGTTTATTTAAAAAGAAATAATCTGATAAAACTATTAATGAACTATAATTGAGCTACCAAAACCCAGAGAGTAATCTCGGGGTTTTCATGGATGATATATGAATAAATCTCCCTCATTTGTTTACTTCAGACAAGAGGTACTCAAAAGCATTGATCTTGAGCAAATTGATAGCGTTAAAGGTAATCGAACAGATTTATTTAATGAAGTTAGCATGGTTGTCAGGACCGTAATTAATAATAATCGTACTGATAACTATCTTACCGCCCCAGAACGGCAGGAACTTTGCGAATTGGTGGTTGACGAAATCACTGGCTACGGACCATTACGTGAACTGATGGAGGATGATTCTATTAGTGATATTTTAGTCAATGGCCCGAACCATATTTTTGTCGAACGCAAAGGTAAACTTACACTATCAGACAAAAAATTCATTAATAATGAGCAATTGACAGATATTGCACGTCGCCTCGTTGGGAAAGTAGGACGACGAATCGATGACGCGCAACCACTTGTTGATGCTCGTATGCCTGACGGTAGTCGCTTGAACGTAGTTATATCGCCGATAGCCATTGATGGGACTTCGATGTCAATACGTAAGTTTGGCAAGGGAAATATTACTCTTGGTGAACTAATTAGGTTCGGCAGTATTAATGAGATGATGGCGAATTTTCTCGTTATCGCCAGCCGCTGTCGTCTTAATATCATTGTTTCAGGAGGTACCGGCTCAGGTAAAACTACCTTACTAAACGCGATGTCGCAGTATATTGATGATAGTGAGCGTGTATTGACTCTCGAAGATGCTGCCGAACTAAGGCTACAACAAACTCATGTTCTGAGATTAGAAACACGGCTCGCGGGGTCGGAAAATCAAGGGCAGATAAACATGCGTAACCTTGTGATTAACTCCCTACGTATGCGCCCTGACCGGATAATTATTGGTGAGTGTCGTGGTGCAGAGGCATTTGAAATGCTACAGGCAATGAATACCGGCCATGATGGTTCGATGTCAACATTGCATGCAAATAATCCTCGTGATGCGCTGGCTCGCTTAGAGAGTATGGTTATGATGGCTAACGCTGCATTACCTCTTGTAGCTATTCGCCGAAATATCTCAACTGCAGTGAATATTATTGTGCAAGCTTCGCGTTTACCGGATGGTTCAAGAAAAGTAACAAATATTACAGAAGTAATGGGGATGGAAGGGGAAAATATTATTCTTCAGGATATCTTTGCTTATACCGCGAATCCTGAAAGAGATAGTAACGGAATGATTACAGGGGCCTTTACATGCAATGGACTATTACAGCGTTCAGCAGTATATCGTCAAGCCCTGGTTCATGGATTCCTTGACCCTCTCAAACAATTATTTGGTAATAAGGTATCATGATAATGATTGTCATTTTTTCAATAATATTGCTATTAGGAGCAATACAGCTTTATTTTTCTATAAAATCAACAAGGCAAATTAAAGATAAAATATTATCTACTAATATTATTGCGACTCAAAGGCGTCAGAGTAAAAGGGCTGTCATCGATAATATTATTAGTTTGTTTAAAGATAAATTAATAAAAATCCGTATAAATCTCATTGGTAAAAATGGCGAGCTTATTATTAAGAATACAGCCATTCTAATCGCATCAGTAATTGCAACAATATTTATAAATTTTGAATATCTTAAGTTTAATAGCATAATAGTGACTTCTTTGACGATTATAGTATTGACTTATATACTTTATGTTAACCAGACCAACAAGAATCGAAGAGAGTTCGAGAGAGATTTTGCTGAAGCACTTAATATCATCAACAGCGCTACCCGTGTTGGTCGCCCAATTATGCAGGGTTTCGAAGAGTGTGTGCGTGCAATTGATACTGATTTTGGTCGTGAGTTTAAACGCATTTTAATGCGCCTTGATATAGGTGATGAACCTGAACGCGTATTTATAGATTCCTATAAGCGTTATCCCTATAGCGAATACTTTTCATTTATAATTACTATTCTTATAAACATGAAAGGTGGAGGGCAAGTTAGTGAAGTAATGACCAGGCTTACAATGTTGATATCGGCGAGTAAGACTTTGGAAAGAAAGAAAGTCGCTATGACTTCTGAAGCAAGAATGTCGGTTAAAGTTCTTGTTATCATTCCCGTATTTTTCTTCTTTTTTCTTAAATTCGTATCACCAGATAATTTTGATATTTTAATTGGCACCGAAGCCGGTAAGTATATTCTATATTATGCCATTGGTAGTATTTTAACAGGGTTGTTAGTCGTCTGGTCAATGATGAATAAGGTTGGTTAATATGGTGTATTTTATATCATTTGTAATATTTTTATTAGGCGCCAGAGGCATTTTAATGCTTATATACCGGCGGCGGCGGATTAATCAGGTAGAAAGGCTAATTAACTTTACAGAAAAAAATAACGATAAAACTAAAATTCTTGAATATGGTACTAATTTAATCGAGACTCAGTTAGATAAGACCTTCAAAAAAAATAGTAAGTTGGTATCAATTACCTCAGCACTGGATAAGAACGTCAAGGCGAAAGCGATTCTTTTTGCTGTATTTACAATCCCAGTTTTGCTCTGTAAGTTTTTTGGTTGGATCCAGTTAGATCAACAAATGCTACTTATTGTACTTCTTGCTGCACTGTCCATAATTATTATTGTACCTGCAAGAGTACAAGCAGCTGCTACTCAACGCCGTTATCGCAGAATATCAAATGATATACCTTATGCAATCGATTTACTTGCTGTATGTATACAGTCAGGTATGACAGTTGAGGCTTCATTGACGTACATAGCATATAAAATGGAGATGATAAATAAAGATTTATCATCTTTATTAGTGCGTACTGTTATGCGAGCTGACGTCAGTGGCATAAACTCTGCTCTCGAACAACTATCTGCTGAGGTGAGCAATGACGAGATTCGAATGTTATGTTCAACATTGATGCAAAGTACTAAATTTGGTTCTTCTATTTATTCAGTTTTAATTGAGCTGTCTAAAGAAATCAGACAGATGTATTTATTAAGTATGGAGGAAAAGGTTGCTGCATTATCTGCAAAAATGACTTTTCCAATGATTGCTTTTATTTTGTTTCCCCTGATCGCGATCGTTGCTGGTCCGGGCCTGATTAAGATGAGCTCAACATGGTAAAAAAATTAATTCCCATATTAGTGCTTGCTGTTCTTACTGGTTGTTCAGGCGAGTTGTCAAATTCTTCCGATGACGATCAAAAGGAATATATACTCACACAGCTTAATGACTATCAAGGTCTGATAGAAATTTACAGGAAAAGGCTCAGTGTGAAAGACAATGCAGATGAGCGTTATTATCTGGCTGAATTATATAATAAAATAGGCGATTATTCATCGTCTAATATTTACTTGCAACCTTTAATTAATAAGAGTACGGAACAACGCTACTTGATTCTTCATGTAAAAAATCTTTTGGAATTAGGTAGAGAGAAAGAGTGTGAAGATATTTTGAGTTCATTACTTGCAAAAAATAGCTCAAGCGGTGAACTTTGGAATCTGCAAGGAGTACTATTTGCTCAAGAAGGTCAGTATGAGCAAGCGGTTCAGTCTTTTGCAAAAGCTAGAGGACTTTTCTATAACGAGGAAGTCGTTATAAACAATCTAGCGATGATGGAAATATTGCAACAAAACTATCCTAAGGCTCGAGATCATCTCTTGGATCTCTATTCAAGGAAGAAATATCAACGCCAAACGGTTTATAATTTGGTTTATACACTTGCTAAAACAAATGATGATGAAAGTGCACAAAAGATTATTGTTGATGAGAAATTAACAGCCGGAGAACCGTATAAATTAATTCAGGCTTTAAAGAAAGTATCACCGAAGGAACAGCTTAATGTTACCAATGCAAGGGGCATAAATAAAATACAAAATGAAGCGAAAGTTGATGATAACGATACATCAAAGAATACATTCTCACATGAAACAATGAAAATAGAAAATGTTGCTAAATCGGAGAATTCAACGAGTGCTGTATCGTCTCAAGTCGCGTTAAACTGTATTCCCCAGTTAAATAATAAAAGCAAGCCGAATGCATTCATCGGTAAAGTGGAAAACGCTAAAATAATAGCCGGTTTAACTGCTGGTAAAATTAGTAATGGCAATGCAGTAGCACTTTATTCGGCGTACTCACTGAATTATATAGTGTTACCGCAAGAGAAAAATAATCAGTTAAGTATTCAGATTTTCAGCTCAATGCCCGCTGGTGATCTATACTCCAGACAGCTTTCAATACTGCAAAAATATCCGGAGATAAATAATGTTGATTTTTATAATAATGGAGATAGCAGCATCACATTGAGAATAACAACCAACAAATGCATCGTTAATAAGGCAATTAAACGAGCTGTGGGGAATGCAAAGTATAAAGAGAAATTATTGATTGAGTTTTCTTACTAACGTAAATCACAATCCATTTATATATGAAGCTCATATAAACTGGTGCATTTATAAAGATTGTTTTTTTGGTGCTGTCTTTTCTATGTATAAGTAAATAATTTCTCTTGATTTTATAAAAACATTCTCCAGGAGTAAAAATGGAAAATGAGGTTGACTATTTACTAGATGCATTGTCAGGTATTGATGGTGTTTTATGTGTGGCTATTATTGATAATATTGAAAAGAAAATTTCCCGTAGCAGGAATTTAAATGATAATTGCAATGTTCTTGCAAGTACGATGAGCGACATTGTTAGAGCTAATGTTAAATACTCTCGGTTGTCATCCAAAAAGCATGAATTAGATGATGTTCTTATATCTTACAATAATGAAATACATCTCCTTAAACCGTTGGTACACACTGCAAAGTATTTTATATATATAGGGATATCACGAGATACTAATCTTGCTTTAACGCGAATCCGCTTGAATGAGCAACTCAATACTTATTTAAAATGAGATTGTCATTTGTTCTCAAATTGTCGGGAGTATTTATCGTGATAACGATAAGTCAATATTAATTAATTTGATGGGTGAATTAATATGAATCTGCATACATTACCATTTGTAATAAATGATTCAAACTCGGGGAGCAACGAATTATCTCTGGATGAGAATGTTAAGGTGTCAGAGCTTGATCATTTTCCCGAAACTTTAATACATGAATTGAAGAATGAGTTGGACGCCTTTTCGAAAAATAATGCGGTTCTGAAGAATATACTTATCTCAACAGCTGACGGTTTTGAAATTGCTTCATTATTAACCCCAGGTTCAGAGCTTCATATAAGAAAAGTTTCAGCATTGACAAGTTCTTTATTAGGGATTAGTTCCGCGATGCTTCAGGAAATGGGGGGAGGGGAGCAAAATGCTGTGTTTATGGAAAGTAATAATAACATGATATTGTTCAATCGCATCCCGGCTGAGCAAAAGATGCTTTGTCTTATGGCTGTGACAACAAAAGATGAATCCATCGGCCAAATATTTTGGCGCCTACGCCAACTTTCTGAAAACGTTATCAAGATTTGTAATAAACATATGTAAAACCAGCGAGATCATTTCATGAATAATTCTATTTTATATAGTTTTGCTGTGCAGCTTTGTTGTTCAGACCATATTAGCGGATTTATTCCAGCACAACCTGTCATTGATACCAGAGAGAACCTTACAGAGCAACGACTTTCCTCTTTATTTAAGCTTGTTAGTACTATACATAATGATATTTTAAGTATGTCTCCTGAACGATGCCCGGATACCATTTCTTTTGTTTTTGAAAAATCATTACAGCTGACATGTTCCGATATTTCATGTGGTGTTATTGCTGTTGAACCTATTTTATATGACCGTGATGAAAAAATAGGTGAAACTATTAAAATTTATTTTTCAAGGATCATCGAACAGTTAGGAAAACATGAAGTAGTGATACCAAAAGATAATTGTTCATGCATATCTAAAGTTCACAACGATGTTGTTGCAGGCACCGATAAAATACTGGTTCTGCCAGTCCATAAAGTGATGAAAAAAAGAAAAATAAAGAAGGGTAAACGATAAAGATAACTTTACTATGTGTTCTGTAGGTTATTACATTACAGAGCACATATTTTATTTGGAATGATGATGGATATAATGCCTTATATTACTACAACAATTACATTTATTATATACGTAATATTAATATATGCATGTTATACAGATCTCATGTATCGAAAAATAAAAAATCGATGCGTTATTCTGGCGTTGATAGCATCACTATGTCTGAGTATTTCGTATGGTGATGTTAATATTCTTGCGCCAACGCTTTTTTTGATCGTTGGCTACATATTTACCATTACTGGATGCATTGGTGCCGGTGATATTAAATTGATAGTCGCATTGCTTGTAGGAATACCTGATGTTTTGATTTACCCTTTTTTTATCATGACATGCATACAGGGTATTCCTTTAGCATTAATTTGTTTGATATTTTCCATGTTTGTGATTAAAAGTAACTTTAGAACCGTACCGTTTGGTATTGCAATTGCTATTGGCTATATTAGTGTAACCATATGAGGGTAATAAATTGTTACAGCTAAAAAATTTTCTTTGTAACACTAAAGGATCTATTGCGATTGAATATGCTTTCGTTGTAATTCCGTTTATTATATCTATTTTATTTATCATGGAAATATGCCGGGTGACATATATTATGTCATCTGTTGATTTGATATTGTCTGAGTCAAGTAGCGCAACCTCAACGCTATCCAAATCCTCTGATAGTTCTGCCTACTTTCGTCGAATGGCAAAGAAAATGTCACAGGGATCTCCTCTGTTGCTATTTGGAGATATGGAGATAAAAACAGAAGTGACATATTGCGCAAACTTTGAGGAATTGACTACAGGAACATGTACTTCTAACTCTTTGGGATCAAACCCTTTAGGTATCTATAAAATTGAGGTTCCATATAAACCTTTATTCTTCATATTTCCAGCATCTTATTTTCAAAATAAAATGGTGAGGAAAATTATCCTTATCCAAGAGAATAATTTATCCCGATAATTATATCCTGTGGAGCCTAGTTAATGTTATGGAAAAACAACAGGTCTGAAGATGGGTCTTCAGCTATCGAGTTTGCGTTATATATGTTTATTTTTGTTTTAATGTGTGGTTTTTTGATGGATATGAGCTTTGCTATCATCAATAAAAGCCATGCGGAACGAGTTAATAACTCTTTAATGATGATTTTTCGTGAGCGGATTGCTTTTTATAATAGCACGGAGACAATTACTCAGGCGGATCTTATACATTTGAAAAGTATTTCTGATGCCCTTTTAAAAAAAGAGGATGGTTCAATTGATGATTATCAGTTAGCTATTAGAATGATCTCTTTTTCCAGTCGTTCAACGCAAAATCGTCAGATTCCGTCGGAGCTTTTTTATGCCAGTCCGGCTGTTAATGGCTGTGATAGTGCAAGGAATAGATCGGATCAGAATAGATTAGCGGCTATGTCTGCATGGGGATTAAGACCAAGCGCAACAAAAGATGAGGCTGTATTTTGGTATCCGGTCTATGAGATCACTTTGTGTATACCAGGGTCTGTTAGTTATTTTAACAGAGCACTTGGTGTTTTTAATAGAAACCTGAGTAGTCTTTATATCAGAAATGCTTCACTTCCACGCAAATAGTTATTATCTGATTTTAATGGTGATTTGAATGAAATGTTCGAAATTACATTTGCTAAAATTTTTTAGGAAAAATAAAGGTTCAATAGCTGTTAGTTTCGCACTTATGTTACCTGCTCTGATGGGGTTCTATTCTCTTGTTGTTGATGGTGCCCGGTTTAACTCTGAACGTTCTCGTCTTGCTGACGCGCTAAACCAAAGTGTCTATGCGGTTGCGGTAGCGGATAACAGAAATCAAACACCAGATGCCAGAGCAGAGAATATTGCCAAAGTAGGTTCATATTTGACATATTATTTCCCCGATAAAACAATAGATACAAATTCAATATCAGTAGATGGTAAGTTAATTTTTGATGAAAAAAATATATTATCTGCTGTGGATTATAAGGTTAATGCAGACCAGATTACACACCCGATTTTGAAATTATCAGAAACCGGAAGCATGTCAGGTTTTCATTCAAATGTAACTTTGCGCGGAAATGGTCTTTCCGGTACTGTTCGTCGTACTACGGTAACAAGAAGTATTCCTACAGACTATGTTTTTGTAGTTGATTTTTCTGGTTCAATGACTAGTAGTTCTGCTGAGCGGGGCCTTTCTCGTGAACAATTATTGAAAAAGGTTGTAACTACGCTGGGTGAGCAAATATTTGAGCTTGATAATGGTAGTACGATTGGATTTGTCCCGTATTCGTATGGTGTTCCTGTGCGTCTGGATAAAACTAATTATTCCAGTCCGCAGGGGAAAGAAGTTGGTTGTACTCATATAGCAAAAATGAAAAGCGACTTTGAATCTTTAGATTGGGATTTTTGGTACAATAAACCAAAAGAACCAAAAGGTAGAGCTGGAAGGATGTCATTGGATGACTTTATAAAACTCACAGACTCAGCTCAGAGAAACTATTATATGAATGTTATTGCTAAGGCTAATCGCCAGACGGACAGTTGGTTAATTTCTCAAGGGTATTGTGTAAAGCAAAATGGAAGCCTTCTCTGTGATGCTGATAGTAAGTCAAACATTCATAACCCGGCCAATGCTGCCGAGCTTAACAGGAATTTTAACAATTTTTTGCGTTTCACCCTTAATGCCTCTTCCTATAATTCACTGTTAAATTCCAGTAATGTTGACATTGAAGGAACACTTTCTGGAGACTATTTGTTTAGTGAAAAAAATGTCAAGACCTATGTATCTTCTCTGGGAGCGGGAGACGATATCCCATTTGGATACGGAGGTTGTTACTATAGTATTCCCGAACGTAATAACCTGTCCGAAAATATTAGAGACCTGGTTCAACCGGCTTACTATCTGATGGACTTATCAAGCGACCCAAGCGTACTTAGTGAATTTAGCGCGATGACTCCAGAAGGTGGTACTGAAAGCTTATGGGGATTGTTACGTGCGGTTCCTTTACTTGCAAAAGGTAAGAATGAACGAAAAATGATGTTTGTGGTTTCTGATGGTCTGGATAGTTATCCTGCTCTACGACAGAATATGATGACGAATTACAACCTTTGTGGTGTCATCCGGGAAGGGTTAAAAAAATATCCAGAGGGAACACCAACAACAAGTGCTTCTATATATTACATTTCTCTTATTAACAACAGTTCACCCACTGAATGGGCTAATAGTTGTGTTGGAAATGGTAATGCTTACACTGCAACTAATCTCAATGATTTAACAAATGTTATCGGCTCACTCATGTTCCAGAATAGCATCTCATATATCAATCCTGACGAGACCGAATTATAGTTTATTAATCTATAGGTGTGTCTAATGAGTGACTTTCCAGCACTTATCCTACAGTGCGGCAATGAAGTATCGACTGAGGTTTTGCAACGTATAGTCAGCGTTGAATCATCCTTTAATCCTCATGCCATCGGTGTAGTTGGGGGGAGGCTTATGCGCCAGCCAGTATCGAAGGAGGAAGCTGTTGCTACCGCACGCTACCTTGAAAATGCTGGCTGGAATTTTTCGATGGGATTGGCGCAAATCAATCGTTATAACTTAGCGCGTTACGGTTTAAGTTATGACTCTGTTTTTGAACCTTGTGCTAACCTTCGTGCAGCTGCATCTATCTATAATGAGTGCTTCAATCGGGCAGTTAAAACGTCTGATTATGCTACTGCGCGCTTAAAGGCTTTTTCTTGTTATTACAGTGGTAATTTTACGCGAGGTTTTTTGAACGATGGTGGTCAGAATAACAGCTATGTTCAGAGGATCTTGAATGTCAATGTAGATAAAAATACTTTGGCACATATTGCGCCTATACCGGTACTTTCTAATGGCGATAGCAGTAATATCAAAAAGCCGGTTTATGATAAAGCTCAAATGCATCAACCCCAGCGACAAAAAGGGACCAATAATGAACTAGATAAGCGACGCTTGTACAAGATTAGTGGGAAATCGACTTCATCAGGTGTTAAACAATTACGTGGTGAATAACTGAAGGTCCATATTTAATTTGATAATCTACGTTTCTGTAATTACATGCGAAATATGTTTTAATTATATAAGGTGTTTTTTATTTGATTTTTATTTGATTTGTATTTGAGTTTTGTATGATATCTTTATTTTATATTTGAATTGATTATTATACTGCTAGATATTAATGTTTTTTTGGTTTTTTTTGTGGCTGTTTTTTTTATTTGTTGATATAGTGATTGCCATGGCAGATGATGCTTATCGACATTTAGAGTCGGGTCTTATTATCTATGGATGATTTTAAAGTTCTTCTTGTTGGCCCCACAGGGGCTGGTAAAACTACTGCGATCAGTACGGTGAGCGATATTTCTGTTATAAGTACGGAAGTGACGCGATCCTCGCTGGATACAGAATCATTGAATAGTCAATTAATACCAAAAAGCACCGTTACAGTGGGCATCGATTATGGCGAATTGAGTCTTAATAATTCAATGCGAATAAGGCTTTATGGTGTTCCTGGACAGGTTCGCTTTGAATCTTTATGGGGGTTAATTCATGAAGGTTCTGTTGGTACCGTAATTCTATTTGATATATCGAGCAATGATTATAGTGAAGAGTTTGTTTTCTTTGTGAACAGATTTCATAAAACTCTACTCACTGAACGATGTATCATTGGAATAAGTAAGTACAGTGAAATATATTCTTCCAGAGTGACTGAGCTTCTGGAGCTCCTGAATCATTCGGGGGTTAATGTTCCGGTTTTTTCCGTGGATGTAAGGAATAAGGAAGACGTACTGAAGTTACTTTTTATGTTAATTGAGTAATTTTTTTTAGTACTTATTGTTGAACTTAATATTAAAGGAATTATCATGAGTAATATTGATGAGTCTCTAGCTTCATTGATGGGTGTTTCTGGTGCAATCGTAGCTTCTATCGTTGACTCTAACAGCGGTATGATGCTCGGCCAGGATGGCGCAGGTATTGACCTTGAGCTTGCTTCTGCGGGGAATACAGAAGTAGTTCGCGCCAAACTGAGAACCATGGAAACTCTCAAATTAAATGATAAAATCGAGGATATGTTAATCACGTTAGGCAAGCAATATCATATTATTTGCCCAATTGATAAAAATCCTGGCTTGTTTATCTATTTTGTACTTGATAAAGCAAAAGCAAATCTTGCATTAGCTCGCCATCATGTCAAAGAAGTAGAACATCAGTTGGTTGTGTAAATTTTTTTAGGTCTCTATTATCTGGTTTGTTATAATTTTTGAAGTATTGCCTCTTATTTGAACTCTTTTTTGATAGCACTCTTCGGAGTGCTTTTTTTTTAGTATCGATATCAGTGTATATAGATATTTTTTATCCTAAATACATGGTATTTTTTTTGTGAATAATTTAATTGATTTTTCATGGCAATTATAAATCGTATACAATGGAATTGCACTCATGCTTATTAATAATAATTTAATGTCTTTTGTTGCGATGGTGTTATATATTTCATCGTATTATTTTTTCTTTAAAATACCCAGGAGGAATATATATGATAACATGATTGCAGTTGCTGCTATTATTTTAACAATAGCCTTTAGTCTGCTTACAGGATGTTATCTGGTAGCGAATTGGTTTACAGGGATTGGTTTTGATGATTCTTTTTTCTATCATCTCCGTTTTGGTGTGGAAGGTGCTGGTATCAGTGAGTATAAAAATCTGATATTAATTTTTTCAATTATTCAGTGTATTTTTCTGGCTGTTATCATATTTTTTATCAGAGCATCGCGTAAAATTGATAGTAATAAATGTAACATCAAAAATGTTTTTCTTGGTTTTGTTATATCATTGACTGCTTATTTTTGTAATCCTGCATCATTAAATTTATTATCATATTTTTATTCCTCTCAGGGAGTTAACGACTTTTCCTCTTATTTTATTCAACCAAATGTGTATGACGACGTGATAGATAAGAAAAATATTCTTTATTTTTATCTGGAGGGTCTGGAGGGAACTTATATGGAGGAAACATTGTTCCCAGGCTTACTCCCTGAACTGCAAAAAATAAAAAAAGAGAGTGTTGCTTACACAAATATAGGACAAACAATCGGAGCCAGTTGGACAATTGCTGGAATGGTTTCTAGTCAATGTGGTTTACCATTATTATCTATTTTTACTAATAATGATTTTCATATGAAAAATTTTATGCCTAATGCGATTTGCCTTGGCGATATTCTAAAGTCAAAGGGCTATCACCTGGAATTTATGGGGGCAGCTGATACGAATTTTGCTGGTGAGAGACTTTTTTACCGGAACCACGGTTTTGTCAATGTTGCTGGTAAGGTGGAATTGTTGAGAGAGGGGGGGGATGAGAAGTATACAAATAGTTGGGGGCTATTTGACGATACCTTTTACTCTCTTTTAGATAAACATGTTGCTGGTTTAAACAGGAAAAATAAGCCTTGGGGGCTTTTTTCAAGTAATATTGGCACGCACCAACCTGACGGACATGTATCGCGTAGTTGCGAACACATAAAATATGGTGATGGAAAGCATAAGTTGCTAAATGCTATTCATTGTACCGATTATTTAGTTGGTAAACTTTATGCTAAGTTAAAAAGTGATGGTGTTCTTGAAAATACACTTGTAGTGTTTGCATCTGATCATCTTGCACCCCCTTCAGTTAATTTAACTGATACTCTTGAAAAAAAAGACCGCCATAATTTATTTATGCTCACTGGCGCAGGTATCAGAGCAGGGGAAAATGAACGCGTTGGCACAACATTAGATATAGCACCGACTGTATTGAGTTTTCTTGGCTATGGTTCTCAGCCCTTTGGATTGGGACGTAATTTAAATGGCGAACTGACAACATTAAAGGAAGCTTTTACCCTTAGTGAATATTTAAACCAAAAACTACTTTCCTGGCGCACTGTAATTGATATGGCTTTTTGGGGGTATCCACGGTTAACTGGACGGGTATCTATTGACCCTTTAACTCAAGATTTAAAAATAGGAGATAAAGTATTAAAGTATCCCTCTCTGATACGCTATACTCCGCAAGGCGTTATTCAAGAGGTATTCTACGGCAGCGATTCTATGTCTGGCGATAATCGCTTTCTTTTGGCATATTATCTTGTTAATACGCTAAGTAATAGCGAGCTTTTTTTATGGGTGGATCGCTGTCAGCAACTCTCGACTTTACATCCTGAGTTTTCTCGAAATGCTAATGAGTACTGTTTTTTCAACGGCTCGCTTGCATCTGAAACATCTATAACTGGCGTGATTGCACAGTCTGACGCAACATTTAACGTTTTGAGTGCTACTCCCCACGGGACATCAATTTCACGAGCCAATAGCTTGCGTCAAAAGCTTCGAGATGCCAATTTGGTCGATTGGGAACGATTTTCTTTGAAACTTCCTAAACTGTCTAAATTCCCATTCCTGGGTATGCAGTCGACAGGAGCTAGTGCGTTAGTCAAACATTCAAAAGTTGCAGAAATCGAAATGGAAGAGTCTGGGCTTTTTCTGACGCGTCTAAGCTATTGGTTTGACGAGAAGTTTGGAATTAAATATCGTGTTGATGTTATTGCTAAATTGGATGTTTGTGATAAATCTAAAGGACCTGTCGATATCTCAGTATTGCTAAAAAACAAGCAGTTGGATCCGACACTGACACCTATTTTTTATGCCATAGTTGGGAATGTTGATGAAAGCTGCCGAAACGGATTTTCTAATCTTCCGGTTAATGTAGCGCTTACGGGTCTTGATAAGGCATCGATTGGTGCCCCTTTCATCGCTTTACTAAATGAGCGGTATGAAGTTTTGTATCAGAAGTTTGCCACTCCTGACAAAACCATTGCGCTGGGTGTTATGCTCAACTAATAGCAATCTGTACCGGGTCGGCTCTGACCCGGTTTAACTATAAATTAGTGGCTTGTAACGACCCTGCCTTTTAATAGCTTTCTTACCCACAAACGATTCGGATTCAGCGCTGCCAGAGTTTCTCTGTCCATCGGTAACGGCTCGTTGCTCATTTGCGCCGCCAGAATTTCGGCCATCAGCGGAGCGGAGCATAATCCGCGCGAACCGAGCGCGCCAAGCAAATACAGATTGCGATAAATTGGGGCTTCTATGGCCCGTTCCTGGCGTTCGGCCAGCGAGGCGTATTCGCTTAATGTGCGATTATAGTCGGGCACATTGCCTGCCATCGGCAAATGATCGCGTGTTGCACAGCGCACGCCGCTGCGCGCTTTATTGGCGCTGACATCCACCTCCTGCACCCACTTAATCTGCGGCAAGCAGTCAATCAGGCGTTGGCGATTTTGCTGCTGATCTGCAGCGCTAAACGCGGTATCCGTTTGCCCACGATGATAGCTGGCACCAATGCAGTGCTGTTGATTGTTTGGGTTTTGCGGGGTCAAATAACCGTCATAACACAGGACCTGGCGTAGCTGTGATAGTCCTGGCGTGGTGGGAATATGGCTGACCTGACCAGCAACTGGATACATAGGAAGGTGTGTGGTCTGACTGAAGTCAGTTACCTGATAACCATTAGCCAGTACCGCGACCTCATGGTACTGCCACTGATTTAATTGCCAGCCGTCATTATCAGCGCTGATAGTCTCAACAGGATAATCGTAGTGAACATGTAACCCGCGAGTAGACGCTAGGGCGAACAGTTCGGCAGTTAGCTGCTGTGGACAGAGCCAGCCGCCGGCAGGGTAGGTTATTCCCCCGCAGTCGGTGTCGACACCGCAGGTTTGTGCAACGGTTTGGGCGTTAACGGCAACGGCGATTTCCGGCGGCAGATTGAGTTCAAGCATCTGGGCGATTTTCTGCGCGCTTTTTTCATTCCAGGCTAGCTGCGTAACGCCGCACCAATCGTGGTCAAACTGCACTGGAAGAGTGTCGTAGAGGCGACGTGCAAAGGTAAATGCCGCCGGGAAAAATCGGGCGAGGGCCGGATCATGTTGACTCAATAGAGGGTAAAGAGCCCCCTGACGATTGCCGGATGCGCCTTCTGCGGGGGCGCTGTCGGCGCAATATAACGTCACCTGCCAGCCACGACGCAGCAGCGCCAGAGAGAGCAGGGCGCTGGCGATGCCGCCGCCGATAATCGCCACATCGCGCTGCTCCGTTCCGCTACGGGCAAACCACGGAGTGCGCGAGGCGAAGTCGAGCGTTTGCTTCATTTCGCCGACAAGCATTTCGCGTTTGCGACCAAAACCTTTGCGTTTCTGCATGCTGAAACCAGCTTCTTGCAGCCCGCGACGAACAAAACCGGCTGAGGTGAAGGTAGCCAGAGTTCCGCCGGGTCTTGCCAGTCGGGCCATCGCTGAAAAGAGTTCCGGCGTCCACATATCCGGGTTTTTTGCAGGCGCAAAGCCATCGAGAAACCAGGCATCCACCTGTTGATTAAGCGAATCATCAAGCTCGTTAGTGAGTTCATTGATATCGCCAAACCACAAATCCAGCGTTACACGTCCGTCATCCAGTAGCAGACGATGGCAGCCCGCTAACGGTTGCGGCCACTGAGCCTGTAGCTGTTCAGCCCATGGCGTAAGCTCCGGCCAGTGCTGGTGCGCCAGAGAAAGATCGTCGGCCTTCAGCGGAAATTTTTCGAAACTGATGAAATGTAATCTTTGCAGGGTAGCTTCTGGATTATCGCGGTGAAAAACGTCAAACGCCTGCCATAGCGTGAGAAAGTTTAGCCCGGTGCCGAACCCACTTTCAGCAACGATAAATAATGGGCGCGGATGAATGGGGAAACGTTCGTTAAGCTGGTTACCGCCGAGGAAAACGTAGCGAGTCTCTTCCAGGCCATTATCATTGGAAAAGTAGACATCGTCGAAATCTCGGGAAACAGGTGTACCCTCAGCATTGAATTCCAGGTTGGCGGGTTGTATGGCGTTTTGTTTCACGTAAGTTACTCGAATCACAAGGCGTAGAACGATCTTAACGATGTGTGCCTGAGGGCGCAAATTTATACACAATTTGGCTGATCGGACTTGTTCGGCGTACAAGTGTACGCTATTGTGCGACTCGAAACTTAAAATAGTGCGACTTACAGAGGTATTGAATGAAACGTGCAGTGATTACTGGCTTGGGCATCGTTTCCAGCATCGGTAACAACCAGCAGGAAGTCCTGGCATCTCTGCGTGAAGGACGTTCAGGGATCACTTTCTCTCAGGAGCTGAAGGATTCCGGTATGCGTAGCCACGTTTGGGGCAACGTAAAACTGGATACTACTGGGCTCATTGACCGTAAAGTAGTGCGCTTTATGAGCGACGCATCAATCTATGCTTATCTGTCTATGGAGCAGGCGGTTGCCGACGCAGGTCTGGCACCAGAAGCTTACCAGAGCAACCCGCGCGTTGGCCTGATTGCAGGTTCCGGCGGCGGCTCCCCGAAATTCCAGGTCTTTGGTGCAGACGCCATGCGCAGCCCGCGCGGTCTGAAAGCCGTAGGCCCATATGTAGTGACTAAAGCGATGGCTTCCGGCGTTTCCGCTTGCCTCGCAACTCCGTTCAAAATTCACGGTGTGAACTACTCCATCAGTTCCGCTTGCGCCACTTCTGCGCACTGTATCGGTAATGCTGTTGAACAAATTCAGTTGGGCAAACAGGATATCGTTTTTGCTGGCGGCGGCGAAGAGCTGTGCTGGGAAATGGCCTGTGAGTTCGACGCGATGGGCGCGCTGTCCACCAAATACAACGAAACGCCTGACCTGGCTTCCCGTACCTATGATGCCAACCGCGATGGTTTTGTTATTGCAGGCGGCGGCGGTATGGTTGTGGTTGAAGAGCTGGAACACGCTCTGGCACGCGGTGCGCACATCTATGCGGAAATCGTCGGCTATGGTGCAACGTCCGATGGCGCTGACATGGTAGCTCCGTCTGGCGAAGGTGCGGTGCGCTGCATGCAGATGGCGATGCACGGCGTTGATACCCCGATCGACTACCTGAACTCGCACGGTACTTCCACGCCAGTTGGCGATGTGAAAGAATTAGGTGCGATTCGTGAAGTGTTTGGCGACAACAGCCCGGCAATCTCGGCGACCAAAGCGATGACTGGCCACTCTCTGGGCGCGGCTGGCGTGCAGGAAGCTATCTACTCTCTGCTGATGCTGGAGCACGGTTTTATCGCGCCAAGCATCAACATTGACGAGTTAGACGAGCAGGCGGCGGGTCTGAACATCGTGACTAAACCGACTGAGCAAGCGCTGACCACGGTTATGTCCAACAGCTTCGGCTTTGGCGGGACTAACGCCACGCTGGTGATGCGCAAATACAGCGCATAACGTGCGAGCTTTGAAAAGGGGAGCCTGACGGCTCCCCTTTTTGTATTCTTGACAGGGCCCGGCGTGAGCAGGCACACTGCGGGCGAAAACATTATTCTCCCCAATAATGCGTAAGCGTATAACGTCATCCAACGCGCCTTAACCCTGATAATCAGGTGGAGAGGGCGTGGTTATCACCTCGCCTTACTCTGCGAACTGGAGTAAAGCATGTCCGCAGTGACTGAAACAAAAAACACCTCTTCAGCGAATGGATCGCTGTTTCGGATTACTTTCGCCGTTTTTCTTACCTACATGACCGTGGGTCTGCCGCTGCCAGTGATCCCGCTGTTCGTTCATCAGGAACTGGGTTTTGGTAACACCATGGTTGGCGTCGCCGTTGGTATCCAGTTCCTTGCTACCGTGCTAACACGCGGCTATGCCGGTCGCCTGGCGGATCAGTATGGTGCAAAGCGCTCTGTACTTCAGGGCATGCTGGCCTGCGCGCTGGCAGGCGGTGCCTGGCTATGCGCTGCGCTGCTGCCGGTATCCGTTATGGCGAAGTTTGGCCTGCTGGTACTTGGGCGTTTGATCCTCGGCTTTGGTGAAAGCCAACTGCTTACCGGTAATCTGAGCTGGGGGATGGGGCTGGTTGGCCCTGCACGTTCAGGAAAAGTGATGTCATGGAACGGCATGGCGATATACGGCTCGCTGGCGGCCGGGGCTCCGCTGGGGCTGCTGATCTACAGTCATTATGGCGTAGCGGTGCTGGCCTGCGTCACCATGGCGCTGCCGTTAGTCGCCTGGGCAATTAATGGCACGGTACGTAAAATACCTGCTCACGGCGGTGAGCGCCCGTCGCTATGGAGCGTTGTAGGGATGATCTGGCGCCCCGGTATCGGCCTTGGATTACAGGGCGTCGGCTTCGCGGTGATTGGCACGTTCGTCTCCTTGTATTTCGCCAGCCACGGCTGGGCAATGGCTGGTTTTACGCTGACCGCATTCGGCGGCGCTTTCGTATTGATGCGTATTTTGTTCGGCTGGATGCCGGATCGTTTTGGCGGCGTGAAGGTCGCTATTGTCTCGCTATTGATTGAGGCAATAGGCCTGGCTCTGCTTTGGCAGGCGCCAAATGCCTGGGTAGCCCTGGCGGGAGCGGCGCTGACTGGCTGCGGCTGTTCGCTTATATTCCCGGCCCTGGGTGTGGAGGTGGTGAAACGCGTACCGCCGCAGGTGAGAGGAACGGCGCTGGGCGGCTATGCTGCATTTCAGGATATCTCTTACGGCGTCACTGGCCCGCTTACTGGACTATTGGCAACGTCTCTGGGCTACTCTTCTGTTTTCCTCGCCGCAGCGATATGCGCAGTGCTGGGGATTGTGGTCACTCTGATTTCATTGCGTAAATAGATTCATGCTTCGGCCCTCGGTGTGCGAGGGTCGATTCTGTTCTTTCCTAAATCATCAACCACAGCAAGCCAAACACCACGATTAACGTCAGCGTGATGACCCACGGTTTTTTGCACGCTAGCCTGAGTGAAGAGGGGGGAGCCTGAACCGGCGGGATGACTAGCGTCTCCTGGGCTCTGGCGACCCGCAGTACAAAAATTTTATTGAGCAGCGTTAGCAACTGCGCAGCGCTCAGAGGCGTTTGCGCATTCGCATGCCAGTTGGTTTGCGCAAAACTGATCACTCTCTGCCACTCCTGAGCCTCAAGCGGTTGTTTCAGCGCAGCTTTTAGCGATGTGAGCGTCGGTGCTGCCTGCGAGCTAAGCGTTTGCCGCGCATGGAGCCAATATGAGAGCGGGGTAAAGTGGGTGGCCGGGATCAGTTCACCGGTTTTCACGCCGCTAAGTTCCAGCATGGATTGCCAGATAAGCTTGCTGGATTCGCCGGTGGCAGCGGCAAGTTTTGTCACCTGTTGATTCAGCGTATTGTGCTCTGCTGGCAGCAGTGGACGCCGCGTTGGCGGACGCTGCAGTGGCTGAGGGATCGACAACTGACCGCTTTGCAGTAATTGCAGGACATTTTCCAACTGCGGGAGGGTCAATGCATGCAGTGCCGTCTGTCCATCATGCTGGCGGATGTAATCGCTGACCGCCTGGCGATTATTTCCCTGATTCAAAAGCTCGGTTAACTGCGCCAGAATTTGCCGACGGTGATGATTTTGTTGTGCGAGGATTAAGCGCTCACTCAGGCTGTGCTCGGCGGCCTCAAAATGGCTCGCCAGCAGCGGCGCGTCGTTTTTCAGGCTCAGATCGTGTTTGACGCAGGCCCACACCTCGGCATTCTGCTGCGATGTTAACGCCACCAGACGCGTAATCAGCCGCTCAAGTACGGTACGCTGCTGCGTGGTAAGCGGAGGTTCGCCTGTCCCCGGAGGGCGATCGGACATACCTGAAACGGGTTGTGTCATGACTAATCCTTCTACATAAGGCCGGGGGATGATGTTCCTGGCGGCGAGATTATGGCACACTTCCCCGGTTTACTCTCGCTCTCAGACAGGTACTGAATCGTGAAAATCCTCGTTGATGAAAATATGCCCTATGCGCGTGAGCTTTTTAGTCGCCTGGGGGAAGTGAAGGCCGTTGCTGGTCGTCCTGTTCCAACTGAAGCGCTGAATGACGCCGATGCGCTGATGGTTCGCTCGGTCACCAAAGTTAACGAAACGCTGCTCTCCGGCAAGACTATCAAATTTGTCGGCACCGCGACTGCGGGTACCGATCATGTCGATCAGGCGTGGCTCCAGCAGGCGGGGATTGGTTTTTCCGCAGCACCAGGCTGCAATGCCATCGCGGTAGTAGAATATGTGTTTTCGGCGCTGTTAATGCTGGCTGAACGTGATGGTTTTGCGCTGACCGATCGCACGGTTGGGATCGTGGGGGTAGGCAACGTCGGCGGGCGTCTGCAAAAACGCCTTGAGGCGCTGGGGATCAAAACCCTGCTCTGCGATCCTCCGCGCGCCGATCGCGGTGATGAAGGCGATTTCCGCACTCTTGATGAACTGGTGCAGGAAGCTGATGTTCTGACTTTCCATACGCCGCTCTATAAAGAAGGGCCGTATAAAACGCTGCACCTGGCGGATGAGACGATGATTAGCCGCCTTAAGCCGGGGGCGATTTTAATTAACGCCTGCCGTGGGCCGGTGGTTGATAACGCCGCGCTGCTCAGGCGTTTGCAGGACAATCAGGCACTAAGCGTGGTGCTTGATGTCTGGGAGCCTGAGCCCGATCTCAATACCGAATTGCTTAAGTGGGTTGATATTGGCACCGCGCATATTGCGGGCTATACCCTTGAAGGCAAAGCGCGCGGTACGACGCAGGTTTTTGAGGCTTACAGCGCGTTTATCGGTCATCCGCAGCAGGTGGCTCTGGACACTTTGTTGCCCGCGCCTGAGTTTGGTCGCATCACTTTGCATGGGCCGCTCGATCAGGCAACGCTAAAACGACTGGCGCATTTGGTGTATGATGTGCGCCGCGATGATGCGCCGCTGCGAAAAGTCGCCGGGGTTGCTGGCGAGTTCGACAAGCTGCGCAAAAACTATCAGGAACGCCGTGAATGGTCTTCGTTGTATGTTCAGTGCAGCGACGAACCGGCGGCGACGCTGTTGCGTCAGTTAGGCTTTAATGCCATGCATCATCCCATCCGTTAATATCTTCTTAATGCTCCTGCTGGATAATCCGGCAGGGCCGCTTTTTTCTGGAGTACACCACCATGTCTGAAGGCTGGAATATTGCCGTACTGGGCGCAACGGGCGCCGTAGGCGAAGCCCTGTTCGAAACCCTTGCCGATCGTCAGTTCCCGGTGGGGGATATTTATGCGCTGGCGCGTAATGAAAGCGCCGGTGAGCATCTGCGTTTTTCGGGTAAGTCGGTTATCGTTCAGGATGCTGCTGAATTCGACTGGACTCAGGCCCAACTGGCCTTTTTTGCCGCCGGTGCAGAAGCGAGCGCCGCGTATATCGAAGACGCCACTAACGCGGGTTGTCTGGTGATTGATTTAAGTGGTCTGTTTGCGCTTGAACCGGACGTGCCGCTGGTGGTGCCGGATGTGAACCCGTTCGTGCTGACGGATTACCGTAATCGCAACGTTATTGCGGTACCGAATAGCCTGACCAGCCAGCTGCTTGCAGCGTTAAAACCGCTGATCGATCAGGGTGGCCTGTCGCGTATTAGCGTGACCAATCTGCTGTCTGCTTCCGCTCACGGTAAAAAAGCGGTCGATGCGCTGGCGGGACAGAGCGCTAAATTGCTTAACGGCATTCCGGTTGATGAGGACGATTTCTTTGGCCGCCAGCTGGCGTTCAACATGCTGCCGCTATTGCCCGATCGTGAAGGTAGCGTGCGCGAAGAGCGTCGTATCGTCGATGAAGTCCGCAAGATTTTGCAAGATGACGGCCTGATGATCTCCGCAAGCGTGGTGCAGTCCCCGGTATTCTACGGTCATGCGCAAATGGTCGGCTTTGAAGCGCAGCGCCCGCTGTCGGCGGAAGAAGCGCGTGATGCCTTTGCCCGTGGTGAAGATATTGAGCTGTCCGAAGAGGGAGAGTTCCCAACTCAGGTCGGAGATGCCTCCGGCACCGCGCGCCTTTCCATCGGCTGCGTGCATAATGATTATGGTATGCCGGAGCAGGTGCAGTTCTGGTCAGTGGCCGATAATGTCCGTTTTGGCGGCGCGCTGATGGCGGTGAAAATCGCTGAGAAACTGGTCCAGGAGTATTTGTACTAATGTCTGAGATGGAGCAGCCGCCGGTCTATAGAATTGCGCTGGGCATTGAGTATGACGGTAGCAAATACTACGGTTGGCAGCGGCAGAATGAAGTTCGCAGCGTGCAGGAAAAACTGGAAAAGGCGCTTTCGCAGGTTGCTAATGAACCGGTGAGCGTCTTATGTGCTGGTCGTACCGATGCCGGAGTTCATGGTACCGGTCAGGTGGTGCATTTTGAAACCCGTGCGTTGCGTAAAGATGTGGCATGGACGCTGGGCGTAAATGCGAATTTACCTGGCGATATAGCAGTACGTTGGGTGAAGCAAGTTCCACCGGACTTTCATGCCCGGTTCAGCGCCACGGCGCGCCGCTATCGCTACGTCATCTATAATCATCGCCTGCGACCGGCGGTATTAGGTCGCGGCGTGACTCACTATTACCATCCCCTGGATGCTGAGCGGATGCAGCGCGCGGCCCAGTGTCTGCTGGGGGAAAATGATTTCACCTCGTTTCGTGCGGTACAGTGCCAGTCGCGCACCCCGTGGCGTAACGTGATGCATATTAACGTCACCCGTTATGGTGCATATGTGGTGGTGGATATCAAAGCGAATGCCTTTGTACATCATATGGTAAGGAATATTGTAGGCAGTCTGATGGAAGTAGGTGCCGGTAACCAGCCAGAGAGCTGGATTGCAGAACTTCTGGCGGCAAAAGACAGGACTCTGGCCGCCGCAACGGCAAAAGCGGAAGGATTGTATCTGGTGTCGGTGGATTATCCGGCCCGTTACGACCTGCCGGTAATGCCGATGGGCCCGCTGTTTCTGGCGGACTAACCTGGTTATTAAGGGCTAACGCAAATTATGGATCTGATTCGTTTTTTAATTGATTTTATTTTACACATTGATGTGCACCTGGCTGAGCTGGTCGCGCAATACGGCATCTGGGTATACGCGATTCTGTTTTTGATTTTGTTCTGTGAAACCGGTCTGGTTGTCACGCCGTTCCTGCCAGGTGACTCTCTGCTGTTTGTTGCGGGTGCTTTGTCGGCGCTGCCGACTAACGATCTCAATGTGCACTTGATGGTGGCGCTGATGGTGGTTGCCGCGATTATCGGCGATGCGCTGAACTACACCATCGGGCGGCTGTTTGGTGAAAAGTTATTCAGTAATCCCAATTCAAAAATTTTCCGCCGCAGCTACCTGGATAAAACCCATGGCTTCTACGCTCGCCACGGCGGCAAGACCATAATCCTTGCGCGTTTTGTCCCGATCGTCAGAACCTTTGCGCCGTTTGTGGCGGGAATGGGACATATGTCCTATCGTCATTTTGCGATGTATAACGTGGTTGGCGCGCTGCTGTGGGTACTGCTGTTCACCTACGCGGGTTATCTGTTTGGCGATTTGCCGATCGTGCAGGAAAATCTTAAGCTGCTGATCGTGGCGATTATCGTGCTTTCCGTGCTGCCTGGGGTGATTGAAATCATTCGTCACAAGCGTGCTGCGGCGAAACAGGCGAAATAACGTTGCGGTTATCTTCGGGCGGTATGCCGCCGTCCGAAGAGTGAAGTGTGAGCGGTTCGACCACTTTTTTATCCCATGTTACGGGATGTTATGATTTAATGTGCAACATTCATGGTCTGTAAGGGGCAAAAATGGCATTATGCGCCCCTTGCGACAAAACTGGCATCGACCAGGTTCAGGTAGAAAGGTTATCAATGAGCTGGATTGAACGAATTAAAAGCAATATAACCCCCACCCGTAAGGCGAGTATTCCTGAAGGTGTATGGACCAAGTGCGACAGCTGCGGGCAGGTGCTGTACCGCGCAGAGCTGGAGCGCAACCTGGAGGTTTGCCCTAAGTGCGATCACCACATGCGTATGTCGGCGCGTAACCGCCTGCATAGCCTGCTGGACGAAGGTTCCCTCGTGGAGCTGGGAAGCGAGCTCGAGCCAAAAGATGTGCTGAAGTTCCGCGATTCGAAAAAGTATAAAGACCGTCTGGCATCAGCCCAGAAAGAGACTGGCGAAAAAGACGCGCTGGTGGTCATGAAAGGCACCCTGCATGAAATGCCGGTTGTTGCCGCAGCTTTCGAATTCTCCTTTATGGGCGGTTCAATGGGCTCTGTCGTCGGCGCGCGCTTTGTCCGTGCGGTTGAACAGGCACTGGAAGATAACTGCCCGCTGATTTGTTTCTCCGCATCCGGCGGCGCGCGTATGCAAGAAGCGCTGATGTCGCTGATGCAGATGGCGAAAACCTCCGCTGCGCTGGCGAAAATGCAGGAGCGCGGCTTGCCGTATATCTCCGTGCTGACCGACCCAACCATGGGCGGCGTCTCGGCGAGCTTTGCTATGTTGGGCGATTTAAACATCGCTGAGCCAAAAGCGTTGATCGGTTTTGCCGGTCCCCGCGTTATTGAACAGACCGTTCGTGAGAAGCTGCCGCCGGGATTCCAGCGCAGTGAGTTCCTGATTGAAAAAGGGGCGATCGATATGATCGTACGCCGCCCGGAAATGCGTCTGAAGCTGGCCAGTATTCTGGCGAAGCTAATGAACCTTCCGGCGCCAAATCCGGAACCCGTTCACGAAGGCGAGGTGGTGCCACCGGAGCCGGATCAGGAACCAGAGGCCTGATAATACAGAGGGCAGGCCTGACGGTGCTGCCCTTTTTTATACGCGTAGTTATCTTAACTCTTGCCGGACATCATGGAAAAACAACCTATTCCTCAGGCCGCGTCGCCCCTGGCTACGTGGCTTTCTTATCTGGAACATCTGCACAGCAAAACAATCGACCTGGGACTGGCGCGCGTCAGCGAGGTGGCTGCGCGGATGGCGGTATTAAAACCTGCGCCGTTTGTGTTCACGGTGGCGGG
Organism: Klebsiella sp. RHBSTW-00484; assembly: GCF_013705725.1. Lineage (NCBI taxonomy): Bacteria > Pseudomonadati > Pseudomonadota > Gammaproteobacteria > Enterobacterales > Enterobacteriaceae > Klebsiella > Klebsiella sp. RHBSTW-00484. The sequence goes on from NZ_CP055481.1 coordinate 1,901,801, forward strand.
AACCAACGGCAAAGGAACGACCTGCCGTACCCTGGAATCGGTACTGATGGCGGCGGGCTTCAAAGTGGGTGTTTATAGTTCGCCGCATCTGGTGCGCTATACCGAGCGGGTGCGCGTGCAGGGCGAAGAGCTGTCGGAGCTCGCCCATACGACCTCGTTTGCTGAAATCGAAGCGGCGCGCGGCGAGATTTCTCTGAGTTATTTTGAATTCGGTACGCTTTCCGCGCTGTGGCTGTTTCAGCAGGCGCAACTGGATGTCGTTATTCTTGAAGTGGGCCTCGGCGGTCGCCTGGATGCAACCAATATTGTTGATGCCGACGTGGCGGTGGTCACCAGTATTGCGCTTGACCATACGGACTGGCTGGGACCGGATCGCGAAAGCATCGGCCGCGAGAAGGCCGGTATTTTTCGCGGTGGCAAACCGGCTATCGTCGGCGAACCCGATATGCCACAGACCATAGCCGAAGTTGCGAGCGAAAAGGGCGCGCAACTCCTGCGCCGCGACGTTGACTGGGGCTATGGGGCCGGTGAGCAGAGCTGGTCTTTCAGTGATGAAAACGGCGCACTCACCGACCTGCCGCTGCCACAGGTACCCATGCCGAATGCCGCAACTGCTCTCGCTGCCCTGCGTGCCAGCAAGCTCAAGGTTGACGAGCAGGCGATTCGCGACGGTATTCAAAAGGCGATACTGCCGGGGCGTTTTCAGATAATTAGCGACACCCCGCGAGTCATCCTTGATGTTGCTCATAATCCGCATGCGGCGGCGTATCTCGCCGGGCGTCTCAAAACCTTACCGAAAACGGGGCGCGTGCTGGCGGTTATTGGTATGCTGCATGATAAGGACATCGCCGGTACGCTGGAAAACCTGAAGGCGGAAGTTGACGATTGGTACTGTGCGCCGCTGGAAGGGCCGCGCGGCGCGACGGCAGAGCAACTGCTGGAACATTTACGCGCAGGCAAAGTCTATACCAGCGTTGCGCAGGCCTGGTACGCTGCGATGGCAGATGCCAGACCACAGGATACGGTGCTGGTGTGTGGTTCATTCCACACGGTGGCGCATGTAATGGAAGAGATAGACGCGGGGAGAATCGGTGGCGAGTAAGTTTCAGAACCGTTTAGTCGGGACGATCGTACTGGTGGCTCTGGGGGTTATTATCCTGCCAGGGCTGCTTGATGGTCAGAAAAAACATTATCAGGATGAGTTTGCCGCAATCCCACTGGTACCAAAACCAGGCGATCGCGATGAGCCAGATATGCTACCAGCAGCGACTCAGACGCTGCCTTCGCAGCCTCCGGAAGGGGCCGCCGAAGAGGTGAGAGCTGGGGATGCCGCGGCACCGTCGCTCGATCCTTCGCGGATCCCGGTGAACAATAACAGTTTTGATGTGGTGCAGGAGCCGGTTGTCGCGCCAAAACCACAGCCGCAGCCTAAACCTCAACCGAAGCCGGTGGAGAAGCCGCAACCTCAGCCACCGCAGCAGGTCGCGGTGCAGACACCTGCGCCGAAACCGCAACAGCAGGCTGAAATTCCGGCCCCGACCGGGAAAGCCTATGTTGTGCAGTTAGGCGCGCTGAAGAACGCCGATAAGGTCAACGAGATCGTCGGTAAGCTGCGCGCCGCTGGCTTCAAAGTTTATACGTCGCCTTCGACGCCGGTGCAGGGTAAAATCACCCGTATTCTGGTCGGCCCGGATGCTTCGAAAGATAAGCTGAAGGGGCAACTTGGCGAGCTGAACAAGCTGTCCGGACTTAGCGGTGTAGTCATGGGCTTTAGCCCGAACTAACCCTCTCTTTTTTAATAAAGAAAGGTAGGGCCAGAGCACGGAAACCCCTGTCTGACGCGCCCTGAAGAGGCGAAAGGCAGTATGGCGTTGAATGTTTTTTCAGCGCCATTTTTATTTCTGTAGGGCACGGAAATCCCTACGCAAACGTTTTCTTTTTCTGTTAGAATGCGCCCCGAACCGGACGACAGGGCGTAAAATCGTGGGACGTATATGGTCTGGATTGATTACGCCATAATTGCGGTGATTGGTTTTTCCTCTTTGGTCAGCCTGATCCGCGGCTTTGTTCGTGAAGCTTTATCGCTGGTAACCTGGGGATGCGCTTTCTTTGTTGCCAGTCATTACTACACTTACCTGGCTGTCTGGTTCACGGGCTTTGAAGACGAACTGGTCCGAAATGGGATTGCTATCGCGATACTGTTTATCGCGACGCTTATCGTCGGCGCTATCGTTAACTTTGTGATAGGTCAGCTGGTGGAGAAAACCGGCCTGTCGGGTACCGACAGGGTGTTGGGGATCTGTTTTGGCGCCCTGCGCGGTGTGCTAATCGTCTCTGCGATTCTGTTTTTTCTCGATAGTTTTACCAGTATGGCGAAAAGCGACGACTGGCAAAAGTCTGAGCTTATCCCACAGTTCAGTTTCGTTATCAGATGGTTCTTTGACTATCTGCAGAGCTCGTCAAGTTTCTTGCCCAAAGCATAAGCGTTGGGATGTAGCTTAACGAGGAAAAGACGTATGTGCGGTATTGTCGGTATCGCCGGTGTTATGCCGGTAAACCAGTCGATTTATGACGCGTTAACGGTGCTTCAGCATCGTGGCCAGGATGCCGCAGGCATCATCACCATCGATGCGAACAACTGTTTCCGTTTGCGTAAAGCGAACGGGCTGGTGAGCGATGTGTTTGAAGCTCGCCATATGCAGCGTATGCAAGGCAATATGGGGATCGGTCACGTTCGTTACCCGACGGCTGGCAGCTCCAGCGCCTCCGAGGCTCAGCCTTTCTACGTCAACTCTCCATATGGCATTACGTTGGCGCACAACGGCAATCTGACTAACGCTCACGAGCTACGTCAAAAGCTGTTTGAAGAAAAACGCCGCCACATCAACACCACCTCCGACTCCGAAATCCTGCTCAACATTTTTGCCAGCGAGCTGGATAATTTCCGCCATTATCCGCTGGAAGCAGATAACGTTTTTGCGGCGATTGCCGCCACTAACCGCCAGATTCGCGGCGCTTACGCCTGCGTGGCGATGATTATCGGCCACGGTATGGTCGCCTTCCGCGACCCGAACGGCATCCGTCCGCTGGTGCTGGGTAAGCGTGATATCGGCGATGGCCGCACTGAATATATGGTGGCCTCGGAAAGCGTTGCTCTGGATACTCTGGGCTTTGAGTTCTTACGTGACGTTGCACCTGGCGAAGCGGTGTATATCACCGAAAAAGGCCAGTTGTTCACTCGCCAGTGCGCTGAGAACCCGGTCAGCAATCCGTGCCTGTTCGAATACGTTTACTTCGCGCGTCCGGATTCATTCATCGACAAAATTTCCGTCTACAGCGCCCGTGTGAATATGGGGACTAAGCTGGGGGCGAAAATTGCCCGCGAGTGGGAAGATCTTGATATTGATGTAGTGATTCCGATTCCGGAAACCTCCTGCGATATCGCGCTGGAAATTGCCCGTATCCTCGACAAGCCGTATCGCCAGGGCTTTGTGAAAAACCGCTATGTTGGTCGCACCTTTATCATGCCGGGCCAGCAGCTGCGTCGTAAGTCCGTGCGTCGTAAACTCAACGCCAACCGCGCAGAGTTCCGCGATAAGAACGTGCTGCTGGTCGACGACTCCATCGTTCGTGGCACTACTTCGGAACAGATTATCGAGATGGCGCGCGAAGCCGGGGCGAAGAAAGTGTATCTGGCGTCAGCGGCGCCGGAAATTCGCTTCCCGAACGTGTATGGCATTGATATGCCAACCGCGACTGAGCTGATTGCTCACGGGCGTGAAGTTGACGAGATTCGTCAGATCATCGGTGCAGACGGTTTGATTTTCCAGGATCTGGACGATCTGATTGACGCAGTCCGTGCGGAGAACCCGGATATTCAGCAGTTCGAATGCTCGGTTTTCAACGGTATCTACGTTACCAAAGACGTCGATCAGCAGTATCTGGATTATCTCGATTCCCTGCGTAACGACGATGCGAAAGCGGTTCAGCTGCAAAACGAAGTGGAAAATTTAGAGATGCATAACGAAGGGTAATCTCTTCGCCTGGAAAAGCCCGCGATCGTGAGATCGCGGGCTTTTTGTTTTTAAGCCTCGTCGACCCAAATCCGCATTTCGCCTTCGCCACGGTTGGCCCAGCTAAACCACGGAATAAACGTCAAAGTTTGCTTTTCAACGTTCGCCTGTGGGCTGTCGAAGCTGTACAGCGGTGTGTCCTCTGACGCTGTCTGCATGCGCAAACCCTCCGCCGTAATCAACACTTTTCCTTTCAAAACGCCAGTTCCTGCCATCTCATGAAACTGACTGCCGCGCGGGAGCGAGAGATTATGCAGCTCTGTGCCGTTATCCGCCTCTTCCAGACAATACACCAGCGGCCCGCGTTGAATCGCCACTCTGCCCGCGTTATGGCGCACCAGCGGATTTGCATAGACGCGACGGATAGTCATCGGCAGATGCAGGGTAATGACGTCGCCCTGTTGCCACTGGCGAGTGATATGCAGATAGCCTTTGAGCCGTTCTCCTTGCGCGGTTTCGCCATTGACCAGTACCTGCGGGGCTTCACACCACTCCGGCAGGCGCAGCGCCAGAGTGTGGGCGACGGGCTGTGAATGGGTGAAGGTGATGTTGACCTCTTCATCCCACGGATAGTTACCGCTGATTTTTAGCGCCAGCGGCCGACCGTTAATGGTGAATTGTGCTTCGTTTCCGGCATAGAAATTGATAAACAGCGCATCCTGGCGCGGCGTGAAAAGATAGTGACCAATAGCCACCAGCGTGCGTGCGATGTTCGGCGGGCAGCAGGCGCAACCGAACCAGCGTTGGCGAACTGGCTTAATATGGTCGTATATATGGTTATGCGGGATGCTCTTCGGATGCGTTTCCAGCGGGTTAACGTAAAAGAAGTGCTTACCGTCCAGCGACATTCCGCCGAGTACTGTGTTGTAGAAAGCGCGCTCCATGACATCGGCGTAATGCGCATCGCCTTCCATTTCCAGCATCCGGCGGGCGAACATCATCAGACCGATAGAGGCGCAGCTTTCGCCGTAAGCGGTATCGTTAGGCAGATCGTAGTCGCTGGTAAAGGCTTCGCCGATTCCCTGCGAGCCGATGCCACCGGTAATATACATCCGCCGCTGGACCGTATTGTTCCAGATTCGCAGACAGGTCTGGCGTTTCTCTTCGTCATTTGTCATACGGGCGATATGCGCCAGGCCGGTCATCAGATAGACGGAACGGACTGCGTGGCCGACCGCTTCGCTCTGTTCGGAAAGCGGTTTGTGTGCATGAGTGTACGTTTTGTCTTTTATCATCCCCGGCCAGGCGTCGCCCCAGCCGATCCAGTGCCGGGTGCCGCCGCGTTTTTCAAACTCAATGTCGTAATAGTAAGGCTGCTTACCGCGTTCTTCGACGAAGTAACAGGCCAGCGCCTGATACCGGGGTTCCCGGGTGACTTCGTAAAGGCGCATCAGCGCCAGCTCGATTTCCGGGTGTCCGGGATAGCCGTGCAGTTGGCCTTCGTTGGGACCGAATACTTCATTGATATGGTCGGCGAAACGACAGGAGATTTCCAGGAGACGGCGCTTCCCCGTAGCATTGTAAAAAGCGACAGCCGCTTCAAACAGGTGTCCCGCACAGTAAAGTTCGTGGCATTCCGCGAGGTTAGTCCAGCGCTGCCCCGGTTCTTTAACGGTGTACCAGGTATTCAGATAGCCGTCTGCACACTGGGCTTTCGCCAGAAGCTCGATCACTTCATCAGCGGTTTGTTCAAGGGTTGCGTCAGGCTTCTGGCTCAATGACCAGGCGACAGCTTCCAGCCATTTGGTGACATCGCTATCCTGAAAAACCATACCGTAAAACTGACCATCCTCTAATCCTGCGGCGATGCGGTAGTTGGCCAACGCGTGGCTTGGTTCTGCATCGGGAATGTTGTCATTGAGCGCTTCCCACTGATAAGGAATGACGACATCGCGAATCAGACGCTGGTACTCCCCCAGGAAAGGGTCGGTAACGGTAATTCGGTTCAGGTCGGCTTCAATTACATCGGACTGCTTCATGTTTACCTCAGGAAATTTGGGAATGTCTTTGGTGAAGATCGGTGGAAATGCGGTTCATCATTGGGCCGTTCAGACGACACTTAAGCAGGCATAAGGCCAGCACCAGATGGAAGATTGCCGGTACAACGCTTTGCAGCAGGGTGATGCCCTGAATAGAAGCGGCGGTCTGGTTTTCCAGTCCCGGCTGGTAGGCCACCATAATCAGCAGAATGCTGATTATTCCGCCGGATGAGGCCCATGAGAGTTTGATAAAAAAGAGGTTGAAGGCGAAGTTCATCCCTGAAGAGCGCACGCCATTTTTCCATTCGCCGTAATCATCGGCAAACGCCATGATCGAGAAGTGCAGCGGCAGGGTGAAGCCCAGAACCACGCTATTCAGCGCAATACAGCCCAGCCACAGCATACGGTATTGTGGCCCGGTTGGCAGGAACCACATTGTGATGCCGAAGACCACCAACGCCAGGTTGGTGTAATAGTACAAACGCACCATATCGAAACGGCGAGAGAGGGGATTCACAATCATCGCGCCCGCAATTCCGGAGACGGTCAGGACGCCGAAAAACAGGGACATAAACCCGGCGCTGCCCTGCAGGACGTAAGAGATGAAGTACATATAGCCGCCGCCGCGGATACACAAGATATTCACCAGCAGGAACGACATCACCAGCATAATCAGTAGTTGATCGTTTTTACGCAGCCCGGCGAGGTGCTGGCGGATCGTAAACTGGCCGACCAGCGACAGCGGGACGCGTTCTTTGACCCAGAAAAAACACAGTAAAAACATCACCGCGCCAACTGTACACAGCACGGTCACGCCATACTGGTAGCCTTTAGCCAGATTACCCTGGCCGAAGAATTCAACCATCCACGGCAGTCCGACAGAGACCAGGAAGCCGGCGATACCGCTTAAGACAAAGCGCCATGACTGGCAGGACATCACCTGATCGTGACGGTTGGTGACGGCGTTAATCAGCGCGCAGTAAGGGACATTGTTGGCGGTGTAGCCAATGGAGAGCAGGAAGTAGGTACCGAAGGCCCAGGCGATTTTCATGTTCGGGCTCATGTCCGGCACGGTAAATGTCAGGATCCCGATAACCGCGAGCGGAACGGCAGTCCACAGTTGCCATGGACGAAAGCGTCCCCAGCGGCTGCGGGTCCTGTCAGCGATCACCCCCATTATTGGGTCGGAAATCGCATCGAAAATTCTCAGGGAGAAAAACATCGCACCGACGATGGCGGGACTCAGGCCAAACACATCGGTGTAGAAAAAAAGCAGAAAGCCGCTGATCAAATCCGAGATGCAGTGTCCACCAGCATCTCCCAGACCATAGCCTATTTTTTCGCGGGTTGAGAGCGTTTCTCCCGCATCAACTATCTGCACATCGGTATCCAGATTATCGGCAGTAGCCATAACCAATCCTTATTTGCCTTAGCAATGGTGATGATTCAACAAGTTATTACGACGTATCTCTGGTTATTTTTAGTAAATGTAAAACGATGGCGAGCATAGATCTGAACATGGTTATGCGTACATTCCTGACGTTTTGTCTTGTGATTGCGATCTTTATTTTTACTAGAAATAAATTTTTAATGTTGATCTTTATCACATTTTAAAGAGTGCAAAGTATGTGGTTTGTCTGTGAGACATCCTGAAATGATGCCGCCCGGTAAGAAGGTTCAACCTTATTTTTAGCGCTGAGATACGCATAATCAGGCAGAGCGATTTCAGCCTGATGACTTGTGAGGTGGGATGACAAACCTGAGTTTTTGTTTAGTAAAAATAAAAATATTCAGATTGTTAATCGTCATCCGCTGCGTGATATCCTTAGCGGCATGCTTCATACATTCGCCCGATGAGATACAAGGGCGTTGATGGTGATGGCAAAGTACGTACACGACGAGGCTGAACTGGAGAGCAGGCGCTATACCCGTCATACTTCAAGTTGCATGTGCATTGGCTTTACTCGGCCTTTGGCCTCGCCCCTTCGGGGGCAGCGCAAGCGCTGTTCAAACTGGCTACGCCAGTTTGTCCTCGCTCACCCCAGTCACTTACTTCAGTAAGTTCCCGGGGATTCACTGCGTCGCCGCCTTCCTGCAACTCGAATTATTTAGGGTATAAAAGGACAATCAGCATAAATCCCGCATGACAGGTGAAAACGAACGGAATGGCAAAGAAAACCAGAATTAAAGATATTGCGACCGCCTGCGGCGTGTCTATTGCCGCGGTGTCCAGGGCGTTGAAGGGGCAACCGGGGCTCAGTGAAGAGACGCGTCAGCGGATTTTGTCGATAGCGGAAGCAGAAGGTTATGATTTTAGCCGCTTGCGCAGCGGGCGTATCAAGCGCCTGCTTTTTCTGCTGCACCGGGAACACAATATCGCCAGCGCGCTGCCGTTCTATTCGACCGTGATGCTCGGCGTCGCTGATGCCTGTCGAGAAAACGAAATTGCCATGAGCTTCCAGCCCATTGGCCCTGGAGACTCGGTAAGCGAGCTGATTAATCTGCACCAGCCTGATGCACTGATTTGTGCGGGTTATCTGGAAGCTGAGGTGTTAGCTGAACTGCGTAAAACCGCGTTACCCGTTGCCCTTGTGGATCTGTGGGCGGCAGATTTTCCTTGCGTGAATCCGGATAACTATCATGGTGGTTTTGTCGCCACCCGCCACCTGCTTGAGCAGGGAAGAAAACGTATTGCTTTTCTTGGTCATTCGCAGCGCCATTACAGTATTCGCCAGCGTGTTGAAGGCTATCAGCAAGCGCTGTTTGACGCCGGAATTTCGCTGCCTGCTGATTATAAGGTCGAGGTACCGCCGGTTAAGGAGATTGAGCAGGCGCTGGTGGAGGGGATGGAGAGCCTGCTGGCGTTGCCGCAGCCGCCAGATGCTATCTTTGCTTATAACGATATGGCGGCGCTGGTGGCCATGCGGGTCTGCGCACGTAAGGGGATTAAGGTACCGGAAGAGGTGGCAATTGTCGGTTTTGACGATATCGACGCCGCGGCCTGGGCATATCCGCCATTAACCACGGTAGCCATTGATAAGCGCGAGCTTGGGCGCGATGCGTTCCGTCTTTTGCTGAGCGATGAAGGTGAGAGAAACCTGTTGTTGCCGGTGCGGCTGGTGGTTCGCGAAAGTTCGTTGCGGTTGCGTCCGGAGCTATAATCCGGCAAAGTCTGCGCCATTCAGCGGAAGGGGCAAATATCGTGAAACGACTGATTATTGGTATTTCTGGCGCCAGTGGCGCAATTTACGGCGTGCGGCTGCTCCAGATTTTACGTGATGTTCCCGATGTAGAAACGCACCTGATTTTGAGTCAGGCCGCGCGCCAGACCCTGGCGCTGGAGACGGACTTCTCTTTGCGCGAGGTGCAGGCGTTAGCTGACGTGGTTCACGATGCCCGTGATATCGCCGCCAGCATCTCTTCCGGCTCTTTTAAAACCGCCGGGATGGTGATTCTGCCGTGCTCAATGAAAACCCTTTCCGGCATTGTTCATAGCTATACCGATGGTCTGTTGACCAGAGCCGCGGACGTGGCGCTCAAAGAGCGGCGCCCTCTGGTGCTGTGCGTGCGGGAAACGCCGTTCCACTTGGGCCATCTGCGTTTGCTGGTGCAGGCGGCGGAAATGGGCGCGGTGATTATGCCGCCGGTGCCGGCGTTCTATCATCGTCCGCAAACCCTCGATGATGTGATTAACCAGACGGTCAATCGCGTTATCGATCAGTTCGATATCTCTCTTCCTGAAGACCTCTTTACCCGCTGGCAGGGCGCGTAGGGCGCACTAACATAGTGCGCTTTATTCACAATTGCGCTCCTGCAGTGCAATTTTGTCGCCTCGATCAAATCCTCAACATTTAATTTGTTTTTTTGCGCTCCGGCACTGCGGTTTATCCGTTATTGCTGGTATCTTCGCTTTTAAGACAATCCTGCAACTTTTATTTAACAAATTTAACGCCATTTCCAGCACGCACTGAGAAAATGGCATAAAACGTGCACTATAAAACGAGCAAGAGTTGTTGGCAGTACCAATAACAAGACAACGCATCGCATAACAACATCACGACACTTAAGGGTAACCTATGAAGAAGACGGTCCTGGCTCTCTCTTTAATGATGGGAATTTGCAGCGCTTCCAGCGCATTCGCCGCGCTGCCGCAAAGTATTCGTATTGGCACTGATGCCACCTACGCGCCTTTCTCATCGAAGGATGCGAAAGGGGATTTCGTCGGCTTTGACATCGATTTGGGCAATGAGCTTTGTTCACGTATCAACGTGAAATGTACCTGGGTAGGCAGCGATTTCGACGCTCTGATCCCTTCGCTGAAGGCGAAGAAGATCGACGCAATTATCTCTTCTTTGTCGATTACCGAAAAGCGTCAGCAGGAGATAGCCTTCTCTGACAAGCTCTACGCGGCGGATTCCCGTTTGATCGCCGCTAAGGGGTCACCGATTCAACCAACGCTGGAATCTCTCAAAGGCAAGCATGTCGGCGTATTACAGGGCTCCACTCAGGAAGGCTACGGTAATGAGCGCTGGCGCAGCCATGGCGTAGATGTTGTTGCTTATCAGAACCAGGATTTGATTTACTCCGACCTCGCAGCAGGCCGTCTGGACGCCGCATTACAGGATGAAGTGGCCGCCAGCGAAGGCTTCCTCAAACAACCTGCTGGTAAAGATTTTGCTTTTGCTGGCCCTTCCGTTAAAGACAAAAAATTCTTTGGTGATGGTACCGGTATCGGCCTGCGTAAGGACGATAGCGAGCTGAAAGCCGCTTTTGATAAAGCGCTGGCTGAAGTTCGTAAAGATGGCACCTACGATAAGATGGCGAAAAAATACTTCGATTTTAACGTGTACGGCGACTAATACGCCCGCTGGCCCGGAATCCCGGGCCACTCGTATCTATTGCTGCCCATTATTGGTGCAATCACGCTTTTAGTGGATCAATCTGGTGCAATAAAGGACTCGCTTTGCGATAGAAAGTGCATAGTTAAGCGTTTCTGATGCGAAAAAATTTGCTTTCCGGCGCAGAATGTTTTGCCTTACCGGGGCGAATAATGGCACGATAACTGCCGTAAGTATTTCTAATAAACCCGTTAGAATGACAGTCTGTTGAGGATAGTTATGAAAAAACTGGCGTTGTCTCTTTCCTTAGCGCTGGCCCTTTCCAGCGTTTCCACGGCGTTCGCAGCAATTCCGCAAAAAGTCCGTATCGGTACCGACCCTACTTATGCCCCGTTTGAATCGAAGAATGCACAGGGTGAATTGATTGGTTTTGATATCGATCTGGCAAAAGAGCTGTGTAAGCGCATCAATACGCAATGTACCTTCATTGAGAACCCGTTGGACGCGCTGATCCCATCTTTAAAAGCGAAGAAGATTGATGCCATTATGTCCTCGCTTTCGATCACCGAAAAACGTCAGCAGGAAATCGCTTTCACCGACAAACTCTATGCTGCCGATTCTCGCCTGGTGGTGAAAAAAGGTAGCGATGTTACGCCTGACCTCGCGAAGCTGAAAGGCAAACGCGTCGGTGTTCTGCAAGGAACTACGCAAGAAACCTACGGCAATGAACACTGGGCGCCGAAAGGAATTGAAATTGTCTCCTATCAGGGCCAGGACAATATCTATTCTGACCTGACTGCTGGACGTATTGATGCCGCGTTCCAGGATGAAGTTGCCGCTAGCGAAGGTTTCCTCAAACAGCCTATTGGCAAAGATTATCAGTTTGGCGGTCCGTCGATTAAAGACGAGAAGCTGTTTGGCGTCGGCACCGGTATGGGGCTGCGTAAAGATGATAACGAACTGCGTGAAGCGCTGAATAAAGCCTTTGCCGAGATGCGCAAAGACGGCACCTACGACAAGCTGGCGAAGAAATATTTTGATTTTAACGTGTACGGCGATTAACCATTTCGCGTACCCCATCGCGCGTAATTTGGCGCGCGATGGTTGATGACAGACAGGGCAGACAGCATGCTGTACGGGTTTTCACAGGTTATTTTTCAGGGCGCGCTGGTCACCCTCGAGCTGGCATTAAGCTCCGTTGTTCTGGCGGTGCTTATCGGTCTGGTCGGAGCCGGAGCCAAGCTTTCCAGCAATCGTCCGCTGGCGCTGATTTTTGAAGGCTATACCACTTTAATCCGCGGTGTGCCCGATCTGGTGCTTATGCTGCTGATTTTCTATGGACTGCAGATAGCGCTCAATAGCGTGACCGATGCACTCGGTCTGGCGCAGTTTGATATCGACCCAATGGTGGCGGGGATTATCACGCTGGGCTTTATCTATGGTGCCTATTTCACCGAAACTTTTCGCGGCGCTTTTCTGGCCGTACCGAAAGGGCATATCGAAGCGGCCACCGCTTTCGGATTCAGCGGCGGGCAGACTTTTCGCCGGATCCTGTTCCCGGCGATGATGCGCTATGCGCTGCCAGGAATAGGCAACAACTGGCAGGTGATACTCAAAGCGACAGCACTGGTCTCGCTACTGGGGTTGGAGGATGTGGTCAAGGCAACCCAGTTGGCAGGCAAAAGCACCTGGGAACCCTTTTACTTTGCCATCGTCTGCGGCCTGATTTATCTCGTATTTACAACGGTTTCCAATGGTGTGCTGCTGATGCTCGAACGCCGTTATTCTGTAGGCGTGAAGAGGGCTGACCTGTGATTGAAATTATTCAGGAGTACTGGAAATCCCTGCTGTGGACTGACGGCTACCGCTTTACCGGGGTGGCGATTACGCTCTGGTTGCTGATTTCGTCAGTGGTGATGGGTGGCATTCTGGCGGTTTTCCTCGCCATTGGTCGCGTCTCAAGCAATAAATATATTCAGTTCCCCATCTGGCTGTTTACCTACATTTTTCGCGGTACGCCGCTGTACGTCCAACTGCTGGTGTTCTATTCCGGGATGTATACGCTGGAAGTTGTCAAAGGTACCGAACTGCTAAACGCCTTCTTCCGTAGCGGCCTGAACTGTACGGTGCTGGCGCTGACGCTGAATACTTGCGCCTATACCACGGAGATTTTCGCCGGAGCGATTCGTTCGGTTCCTGCCGGGGAGATTGAAGCGGCGCGAGCGTACGGTTTTTCATCGGTCAAAATGTATCGCTGCATTATTTTGCCTTCCGCGCTGCGTATTGCTCTGCCTGCTTACAGCAACGAAGTGATTTTGATGTTGCACTCCACCGCGCTGGCTTTTACCGCGACGGTGCCGGACCTGCTGAAAATCGCCCGTGATATTAACTCGGCGACCTACCAGCCGTTTACTGCTTTTGGCATTGCCGCAGTACTGTATCTCATTATCTCGTATGTGCTGATTAGCTTGTTCCGCAGGGCGGAAAAGCGCTGGCTGCAGCATATCAAACCTTCTTCAACGCACTGAGAACGCCATGTCCGACAATAAATTAAACGTTATCGATCTCCATAAACGTTACGGCGAACACGAGGTGCTGAAAGGCGTCTCGCTGCGGGCGAAAGCCGGAGACGTTATCAGCATCATCGGTTCATCAGGTTCCGGCAAAAGTACCTTTTTGCGCTGCATTAACTTCCTTGAAAAGCCCAGTGAAGGCACGATTGTTGTTAACGGGCAGAATATTGGCTTGGTTCGTGATAAAGACGGCCAGCTCAAGGTCTCTGATAAAAACCAACTCCGCCTGTTGCGTACTCGCCTGACCATGGTGTTTCAGCACTTCAACCTGTGGAGCCATATGACGGTACTGGAAAACGTCATGGAAGCGCCGATTCAGGTTCTGGGGCTGAGCAAACAGGAAGCGCGCGATCGGGCAGTGAAATACCTGGCGAAAGTGGGTATTGATGAGCGCCAGCAGATTAAATACCCGGTCCACCTATCCGGTGGTCAGCAGCAGCGTGTATCCATCGCCCGCGCGTTGGCAATGGAGCCTGATGTGTTGCTATTTGATGAACCAACGTCGGCGCTTGACCCGGAGCTGGTGGGCGAAGTGCTGCGTATCATGCAGCAACTGGCGGAAGAGGGTAAAACCATGGTTGTGGTGACGCATGAGATGGGCTTTGCCCGCCATGTTTCCTCGCACGTGATCTTCCTCCATCAGGGTAAAATTGAAGAAGAAGGGCACCCTGACGAAGTCTTCGGTAATCCGAAAAGCCAGCGCCTGCAGCAGTTCCTGAAAGGTTCCTTGAAGTAGTTTTTCGTTTTGTTCCGGCGGGATATTTTCCGCCGGGATGACTAACGCTCCAGCCGATATATCCAGTCATCGTAATCCACTCCGTTCAGGTGGTAGACTTTTTCGAGAACCTGAATGCGGATAAACCCCTGATTTTCCAGCAGGCGGGAAGACCCCGCGTTAGTGCCCAACACCCACGCATTAATCGCCTGAACGCCGAGCTGGTTAAACCCGTAATCGCAAATGGCTTGTAGCGCTTCGCGGGCGTACCCCTTTCCCTGCGCTTCGGGGAGGAGGGCATAACCCACGTCTGCTTCATGCGGATTTTTACTGCTGATACGCAGGCCGATATCACCCATCGCCGTGCCGCTGGCATCGCGCAGCACGAAGACGCCAGTATCTGCGCAGCGAGCCTCAAACAGCGTACGTAGCGCCGGTTCTTCAAGGATCTCACCCATAAAACGCATCACTTCCGGATCTTGCCGCAGACGCAGAAAAAAAGGCCAGTCGGATGAGTTAAATGGAGAAAGAAGTAAGCGCGGAGTGGTGAGCGTTATCATAAAACAGGCCATAGCGGTGGAGAGTCTGTTCACCTTAACACCACAACGAACTGAATTATATGACGGTGTTATCCGATGTTTAACGAATCAACCCGGTGTTTTTCAAGCCCTTGAAGGTAGTGAAGGACGGTTTCGCTCTCCCGCGTAGCTCGCAATTGGAGTGCCAGATTCAGGTTATCCAGAACCTCAGCGTGGGCAACCAGCGGCGAGTCTTCGGGGATTCTGTTTTCCGTTACCAGCCAACCAACAATGGTTTTCCAGCGCCACAAAGGGGAATTGCCCTTAACGCGCTGCACCGGACCAGGAAACTGACCTGAACCTCTCGCGCCATCTTTCAGCAGGGCGATTGCCTGTCGTGTCAGGCCGGTGAGTTCGGCAATATCGCTTAAACCTACCAGGGCGGAATCAACGGATTCAACCCGGGCGTTGAGGGAGGGCGCGGATTCGATATCTGCAATGGCTGACAGGATAGCCTGTTCAAGAGAGTCGCTTTCGCGATCGAAATCCAGATAGACTGCGGTACCGTAAAAGCAGACCAGGGCATCAGCGCAGCCCGCCGCATGCAGCGAATCTTCCAGACCCACGGTATGCACGGTAACGCCAGAAAGCGTGAGGGTAAAATTATACAGCGCCATAATTTAGTCCTTCTTGTGGTTAATCTGAGCCGATAAAGGCACCTGACAGCGGTCGACCATTCTAATAATCTGCCGGGCGTGGTTAATGGGGACTGCAGGCGTTGACCAGATACTCATCATATGTTCCCGATGCCGGGCCGTCCCGCACATTAGCCTTCCAAAACAGTGGGCGCTTTTACCGCCAGCGATAAAAACCCAACCCCTTGTGAGCGCATAGTCAATGGCTGCTCTGATATGTTTATCCGGATGTTCCTTCATCACTATGTCCTGGTTATTTTGAATATGATGTTGACGGATGTCAACGTGTAATGATGCAAAATTGCACACCAGGGGGTTATGACAGAGTGGAAAGATAATCACTGGAAGCAGATTCACAATTAAGAGGGGACTTAGTGGGTGGGTTTTGATTGTTGCGAGGCGGGTTCCATGGCAGGGAGACCGGCAGGATCTCCCAGCGGCAAAATAGCCCTGAACTATCCCAGTACGTCGGCCAGAGCTTCTTCCAGGTCATACCAACGAAAACCAAATCCGGCGGCTTCCAGGCGCTTCGGCAGCGCTCGCTGGCCGCCGAGTACCAGCACCGATGATTCGCCCATCAGCAGGCGAATAGCCGCCGCCGGAACGCGGAAAATCGCCGGGCGATTCAACGCATGACCCAGCGCGTGAGAAAACTGTTCGTTGCGCACCGGGTAAGGGGAAACCATATTAAACGGGCCGCGCAGGTCGTTATCCAGCAGCCACAGAATACCGTTAACCATATCGTCGATATGGATCCATGCCAGGTACTGTCTACCGCTGCCGATAGGGCCGCCGAGGCCGAGCTTAAAGGCAGGCGTCATTTTGGCCAGAATACCGCCTCGTGGTGCCAGCACCACGCCGGTGCGCAGCAGGCAGACGCGGGTATGTTCGCTTTGCGCCTCGCAAGCGATCTGCTCCCAGCGGGCGCAAAGTTTGTGGGTGAATTCGTTATGCGGCGGCTCTTCTTCGGTGACGACGACTTCGCCAAGGTCACCGTAGTAACCGGCTGCGGAACCGCTAATCAGCGCTGACGGTGGAGCGTCGCTGGCGTTGATCAGTGTGACCAGCTTTTGGGTGATATCCCAACGGCTGTGGCAGAGGCGCTGTTTCTGCTCTGCCGTCCAGCGTTTATCGGCGATGGGTTCGCCGGCCAGATTAATCACGGCATCAAAGCCGTTAAGGTTTGTCTGACCCTCGAAATCGCGCCACAGGGTGACGCGAGAATCGAGTCGGGATTTGGCCTTTTCCGGGCTGCGTGTTGAAACCGTTACGCTATGCCCAAGCTCCAGCAGCCGGGGTATCAGATGTCGGCCAATCAGACCGGTGCCACCAGTAAGCAGAATCTTCATACAGCCCCCTTATCTGCGTTTACCGCCGCCAGCTCATGGTCATGGATACCGAATCGGCGTAGCGCAGCGCATGCAGTTTATCGATCTCTACTTCAGCATATGTGACCCAGTGATGTTCGCGTGCGATGTCGAGCACATCCTGAGTTAATTTTTCCAGCAGAGAGAAACGGTTATTTTCGATATGGCTAATGATGCGCTTGGTGATAGTGCGGTAGTTCAGCGCATCGTTAATATCTTCACTGTTACGTGATTGATCCGCCGGGTAGTGTATAGCGACGTTAACCACCACATCCTGGCGGTTGGCGATCTCTTCCTCTTTAATACCAATAAAAGTACGCAGGCGCAGGTTCTTAATTCGAATAATGGCGTCTGGTTGAGACATTGCAGGTTTCCTCCGTATAGTAATTTCCGCAATCATACATCAAAGCATCCCGGGCGAGCAGGGGGTTAATTCGCTTGTATTTTTCGTAATGCCTCAACGGTGGCAGGGCGCTGGTGAATACGCTCAAACCAGTTACATACCGCGGGGAAATTGACAAGATCCACGCGCTGACGCTGATGGGCATTAACCCATGGCCAGCAGGCGATGTCGGCGATGCTGTAGTGGTTTCCACCCAGCCAGGGACTCTGCTCAAGACGTCGGTTCAATACACCATACAGACGTTGCGTTTCTACCTGATAGCGCTCAATAGCGTAGGGAACAGCCTGCGGGGCAAAATGGTTAAAATGATGATTTTGCCCGAGCATCGGGCCTAAACCGCCGACCTGCCAGAACAGCCACTGTAGCGTAACGTGGCGTTCGCGCAGTTCCCCACTAAGCAATTTGCCTGTTTTTTCCGCCAGATAAAGCAGGATCTCGCCGGATTCAAACAGGCTCAACGGCGAGCCGCCGTCAACAGGAGCGTGGTCGACGATCGCCGGGATCTTGTTATTCGGGGAGATGGCGAGAAATTGTGGATGAAACTGTTCACCTTTGCCAATATCGACCCGCATCATGCGCCAGGCCAGCCCTGCTTCTTCGAGGAAGATTGTAATTTTGTGGCCATTGGGGGTGGGTGCATAGTAAAGATCGATCATGAAGTCTCCCGCCGTCACAGGTCGCACACTTTTTTCGAGTATAGGTGAACTGACGCGATTCGGTATAAGTATGCAAAATCCTCATGGCGGCGCTCAGTGACATCCCTTGAAAGACAAGATATGTTGGCTTATCGCCCCCATTACATTAGCCATTGAGGATGCCATGAGCCAGCCTGCTATTACCCTGTGGTCCGATTCTGATTTTTTCTCGCCGTATGTGATGTCCGTGTATGTTGCCCTGCAGGAAAAGAGCCTGCCTTTTACCCTTAAAACCGTCAATCTCGACAGCGGCGAGCATCTGCAAAGCAACTGGAAAGGCTATTCTGCTACCCGCCGCGTGCCGCTTCTGGAGGTCGATGATTTCTCCCTGAGCGAATCTTCGGCGATTACCGAATATCTGGACGAACGCTTTGCGCCGCCGGAGTGGGAACGTCTCTATCCCCATGATCTGCAAAAGCGCGCGCGGGCGCGTCAGTTGCAGGCCTGGCTGCGCAGCGATTTGATGCCGATTCGCGAAGAGCGTTCGACGATCGTAGTGTTTGCCGGAGCAAAGAAACCGGCGCTCAGCGAAGCCGGGCAGCAAAGCGCCGCGAAACTGTTTGAAACCGCCGGGGCGCTACTGGCGCAGGGCGGCCAGAATCTGTTTGGCGAGTGGTCCATTGCCGATACCGATCTCGCGTTGATGCTCAATCGACTGGTACTCAATGGCGATGAGGTACCAGTGGCGCTGGTGGAGTACGCCACCTTCCAGTGGCAGCGGGCGTCGGTTCAGCGCTACGTCGCACTGTCGGCTAAACGCGCGGGCTGATAAGCCTCAGCGGTTCCGTTATCATAGGCGCATCGTAATGCGTGGAGATGGAATAGTATGAAGCTGATGTTTGCATCGGATATCCACGGCTCTCTGCCCGCAACTGATCGCGTACTTGAACTGTTCGCGCAAAGTGGGGCACAGTGGCTGGTGATCCTTGGTGATGTGCTCAATCACGGGCCGCGTAACGCGCTACCCGAAGGTTATGCCCCTGCTCAGGTTGCGGATAAGCTGAATAGCGTGGCGGAGCGGGTGATTGCCGTGCGTGGCAATTGCGACAGCGAAGTTGACCAGATGCTGCTTCATTTCCCCATTACCGCTCCCTGGCAGCAGGTTTTAAGCGATCGCTTGCGCCTGTTTCTGACCCACGGACATCTGTATAGCCCCGATAATTTACCTCCGCTCGCCGCTGGCGATGTGCTGGCTTATGGTCATACTCATATTCCGGTTGCTGAGAAACGCGGTGAGATTTTTCTCTTCAACCCCGGCTCGGTCAGCATTCCCAAAGGGGGATTTTCCCCCAGCTACGGCCTTCTGGATGAGGGGCGATTGCAGGTTTTAGCACTCGATGATCATCAGGTTATTGCAGAGGTCGCAATTTACCCGTAATTTACCCCACAACCGTATAGACGCGCCGCGAGAGCGCTTTAAAAAGTAAGGTTTCCTGATGGCGGAACAGAACGATTTGGCAAGCACAGAATGGGTCGATATTGTTAATGAAAACAATGAGGTGATAGCACAATCCAGCCGCGAACAAATGCGTGCGGAGTGTCTGCGTCATCGGGCGACCTACATTGTTGTTCATGATGGGATGGGCAAAATCCTCGTGCAGCGCCGTACCGAAACCAAGGATTTCCATCCGGGAATGCTGGATGCCACCGCTGGTGGCGTGGTGCAGGCGGATGAGCAAATGTTGGAGTCCGCGCGCCGCGAAGCGGAAGAAGAGCTCGGCATCGCCGGTGTCCCCTTTGCCGATCACGGACAGTTCTACTACGAAGATAAACACTGCCGCGTCTGGGGTGGCCTGTTTAGCTGCGTATCGCACGGACCTTTCGCCCTGCAAGAAGAGGAAGTGAGTGAAGTGTGCTGGCTGACGCCAGTGGAGATCACTGCACGCTGCGACGAGTTCACGCCGGATTCATTGAAAGCGCTGGCTCTATGGATGACCCGTAATGCTAATAATGAGTCATCGAAAGCTGAAAAACAGGAAGAGGCGGAGTAGCCGCCTAACAGCTATCCCGCAGGCATAAGCTGGAGGTGATGGGCTTTCTGTCGCTCCAGCTCCCCTCATTCAGGCGCTCCAGCAGCGCACGTCCGGCCTCAATGCCAATCTTGTGGTGCGGCACCGCCATCGTGGTTAACGGCGGTTGGCAAACCCGACTGACATCGCTATCTCCAAAGCCAACGACGGCTAAATCGTCAGGAACTTTAATACGCCGACGCTGGCATTCATACAGTGCGCCGCATGCCAGTTCATCGGAAACGCAAACCAGCGCATCCAGTTCCGGCCAGGCCAGTAAAAACTCAGGCAGTTGTGAAGCGCCGGTGGAAAAATTGGGTGGCAGTGCGGCGTTAATCACCCGATTGGGGGACATATGGTGGCGCAGCATCGCTTTATACCAGCCTTGCAAATGCTGCTGAAAAATCCACTGCTCCTGGTTGGCGCACAGTAGACCAATATTCTGGTAGCCGCGGTGGATGAGCATCTCCGTGAGTTCGAACATCGCTGCGACGTTATCAATACCGATATTCATGTCGAGGGGGTCGGCGCGCATCGCACCCATTTCCATCACCGGAATTGAGGCGTTCTTCAGCCAATGGCGTACAGTATCGCTATGCTCAACGCTAAGCAGGATGGCGGCGGCGATATTGGAAGCCAACAGGGTTTCCAGCAGTTTCTCTTCCTGCTCCAACCGGTGCAGTGACTCCGCCAGCATGATTTGATAGCCCGCAGGCTGTAAGACTTGCTGAAGTCCGGCGAACATTGCTGAACATCCCGACTCAGCAAGATTTGGCACCACCATCGCTATTGTTCTTGAAGAGGCTGAAGCCAGCGCGCTGGCGGCAAGGTTGGGCATATATCCCAGTTCCTGCACTGCCGCTTCAATTTTTTCACGCAGTTTATCGGAAACCTGCTCCGGCGTGCGCAGAGCACGGGAAACGGTCATCGTGCCCACACCAGCAAGCTGAGCAACATCGGCGATCGTCACTTTGCCGGTACTACGCCGTTTTCGGGTTAGAGACATACACATTCCTGTTGAACAGACGCTTTTTATCATCATCCATCACTTCACGTGTTTGGCAGTATACGCCTTAAATGCCTACTTTTTTTGCGTTTTCACATGATGATGATGAATTGATAGCGCTATCACAAATCTGAATGTTATCTGTTGGTAGCGCTATCTTTGTGATCGTTCTCGCAGTTAACTATTGGTAGCTTGAATAAAGTTTGCTCATCTTTTGCTGATAACGAGGGACAAGATGCTTAAAACATGGATCTCTGATGCAACCATTACGCTCCAGCAGGAAGTAGAAACCTGGCCGCAGGCGCTGGATATCTGCGCCAGGCCGTTGCTTGAATTCGGCGTCATCGCGCCTGAGTATGTGATGGAGATCGCTGAGCAACACCATAAACTGGGGCCGTATTATGTGCTGGCTCCGGGGTTGGCAATGCCGCATGCGCGGCCGGAAGATGGGGCGAAGGGCTTAGGTTTATCGCTACTGAAGCTGGAACAGGGCGTGTCATTTGGTTCTGAAGAGTTCGACCCGGTTGATATTATTATTATGCTTGCGGCACCGGATAAGCACAGCCACATCGAAATGATCTCCGCGCTGGCGGAATTATTTTCCAGTGATGAAGATATGGAAAAATTACATCAGGCGAAAACCCTGGAGGAGATAAAAACAATAATTGCACGATTCTGAGTTAATTCGATAATCCGATTTATAACCCATTACGCGCTAGCGTGATGCAGACGAACTCTACCCAAAAAAGGTGATAATAATGAAAATCATGGCAATTTGTGGTTCAGGCCTGGGCAGTAGTTTTATGGTTGAGATGAATATTAAAAAAGTGCTTAAAAAACTTGAAATAGAAGCTGAAGTGGAGCACTCCGATCTCTCATCGGCAACGCCGGGCGCGGCAGATTTATTTGTGATGGCAAAAGATATTGCCGCCAGCGCCAGCGTGCCGGAAAGCCAGCTGGTGGTGATCACCAACATCATCGACATTAATGAACTCGAAGCGCAACTGCGCGCGTGGTTCGCCAAACAATAACTCTTTATAGCGAGGCGGATATGTTTATCCTTGAAACGCTGAATTTTGTTGTTGATATTCTCAAGGTACCCTCAGTTCTGGTCGGGTTAATTGCGCTAATTGGTCTGGTAGCGCAAAAAAAATCTTTTTCCGATGTCGTGAAAGGAACGATAAAAACTATTCTGGGATTTATCGTTCTGGGTGGTGGTGCGACGGTATTAGTTGGCTCGCTTAATCCGCTAGGGGGAATGTTTGAGCATGCCTTTAATATTCAGGGGATTATTCCTAATAACGAGGCGATTGTTTCTATTGCTCTGGAAAAATATGGTGCTTCAACCGCGCTGATTATGGCATTTGGGATGGTGGCAAATATTCTGGTCGCGCGCTTTACGCGTCTGAAATACATCTTCCTGACCGGGCATCACACCTTCTATATGGCCTGTATGATCGGCGTGATCCTCACCGTGGCGGGCTTCGAAGGCGTCGGACTCGTGTTTACCGGCTCGCTGATTCTCGGACTGGTGATGGCGTTCTTCCCGGCGCTGGCGCAGCGCTATATGAAGCGGATTACCGGTACCGATGATATCGCTTTCGGCCACTTCGGCACGCTGGGCTATGTGCTCTCAGGCTGGATTGGCAGCGTCTGCGGCAAAGGCTCTCGCTCGACCGAAGAGATGAATCTGCCGAAGAACCTGAGCTTCCTGCGCGACAGCTCCATCTCCATTTCGCTGACCATGATGATTATCTATTTGATCATGGCGGTGAGTGCGGGGCGTGAGTATGTTGAAAGCACCTACAGCGGCGGCCAGAACTATCTGGTGTACGCCATCATTATGGCGATTACCTTCGCCGCCGGGGTGTTCATCATCCTGCAAGGGGTTCGTCTGATTCTGGCGGAAATTGTACCGGCTTTTACCGGCTTCTCGGAAAAGCTGGTGCCAAATGCGCGCCCTGCGCTGGACTGTCCGGTTGTTTACCCCTACGCGCCCAATGCCGTGCTGATTGGTTTCCTGTTTAGCTTCCTCGGTGGTCTGGTCGGGTTATTCCTCTGCGGGCAGTTTAAGTGGGTACTGATTTTGCCGGGCGTGGTGCCGCACTTCTTTACCGGTGCGACTGCCGGGGTGTTCGGCAATGCTACCGGTGGTCGTCGTGGAGCAATGATCGGTGCTTTTGCCAACGGTCTGCTGATCACCTTCCTGCCAGTGCTGCTGCTTCCGGTGCTGGGGGCGATTGGTTTTGCCAACACGACTTTCTCTGATGCGGACTTTGGCGCGGTAGGGATTGTGCTCGGTAACCTGGCGCGCTACCTGTCACCGATGGCAATTACGGGTCTTGTCGTGGCGTTGTTCGCACTGCTGGTGGCCTACAACATTTTTGCGAAAAAGAAATCTGCGGGCGGTAGCGCGCAGGAGAACAGCGGAGCCAAATCATGAATGTGAAAGAAGTGACCCAACTGGCGCGAGACATTCGCGTCGCCACCTTAAAATCGCTGACGAATCTGGGTTTTGGTCACTATGGCGGCAGTATGTCGGTGGTGGAAACGCTGGCGGTGTTATATGGCGCGGTAATGAAAATCGACCCCGCCGATCCGGACTGGCCGGAGCGCGATTACTTTGTACTGTCGAAAGGTCATGCGGGCCCGGCGTTATACAGCACGTTAGCCATCAAGGGCTATTTCCCATTGGAAGAGCTAAGCACGCTCAACCATAACGGTACGCGACTGCCCAGCCACCCGGACAGGCTGAAAACGCGCGGCGTCGATGCCACGACCGGATCGCTGGGGCAGGGGATTTCTATCGCTGGCGGCATGGCGTTGTCGCATAAGCTGGCGGGGCGCGCGAATCGCGTGTTCTGCATCGTCGGCGACGGCGAGCTGAATGAAGGCCAGTGCTGGGAAGCGTTCCAGTTTATCGCCCACCATCGGCTGAATAATCTGACGGTGTTTGTTGACTGGAACAAGTTACAGCTGGACGGCACGCTGGACGAAATTATCTGCGCTTTCAATCTGGAAGATAAATTCCGCGCCTTTGGTTTTGATGTCGTCACGGTGAAAGGTGATGACATTTCCGGACTGCTGGCGGCGGTTCAGCCGCACCCACCTGCGGATGCACGTCCGCGAGTGGTGATCCTCGACAGCATTAAAGGGCAGGGCGTGCCGTACCTCGAGCAGCTCAGTAATAACCACCACCTGCGTCTGACGGATGAGATGAAAGAGGCGCTGAACGAGACGATTCGCCAACTGGAGGCCGCACATGATTAAGGTTGCACCCGCAGGACAAAAAGATAGTGTGGAGATGCGCAAGGTCTACGCCAGATTCATCACACAAGAGATTGAAGCGGGCAGCCCGATTATTGCCCTGGAAGCTGACTTGATGAGCTCAATGGCGATGGACGGTGTGGCGCGGGAGTATCCGCAGCATGTGATCAACTGCGGCATTATGGAAGCTAACGTGATTGGCACCGCTGCCGGGCTGGCGTTGACCGGACGCAAGCCATTTGTTCATACCTTTACCGCCTTCGCCAGCCGTCGCTGCTTTGACCAACTGTTTATGTCGCTGGATTATCAGCGCAATAACGTCAAAGTGATCGCCTCGGATGCCGGTATTACCGCCTGCCATAATGGCGGAACCCACATGTCGTTTGAGGATATGGGCATTGTGCGTGGCCTGGCGCACTCGGTGGTGCTGGAGGTGACCGATGCAGTAATGTTCGACGATATCCTGCGCCAGCTTATCGATCTCGACGGTTTCTACTGGGTGCGCACGATCCGTAAACAGGCGCCAAGCGTGTATGCGGCGGGCTCAACATTTACCATCGGCAAGGGTAACGTGCTGCGCGAAGGTGAGGATATCACACTGATCGCCAACGGCATTATGGTTGCAGAAGCGCTGGAGGCGGCGCGCCAGCTCGAACAGGAAGGGGTCAGCGCGGCAG
Organism: Klebsiella sp. RHBSTW-00484; assembly: GCF_013705725.1. Taxonomy (NCBI): domain Bacteria; kingdom Pseudomonadati; phylum Pseudomonadota; class Gammaproteobacteria; order Enterobacterales; family Enterobacteriaceae; genus Klebsiella; species Klebsiella sp. RHBSTW-00484. The sequence goes on from NZ_CP055481.1 coordinate 1,926,616, forward strand.
TGATTGATATGTTTACCTTGAAGCCTATCGATCGCATGCTGGTGAAAAACTATGCTGAAAAAACTGGGCGTATCGTCACCTGTGAAAACCACAGTATTCATAATGGCCTGGGATCGGCGGTGGCGGAGGTATTGGTGGAAACCTGTCCGGTACCGATGCGTCGCGTGGGAGTGAAAGAACGCTATGGTCAGGTGGGAACGCAGGACTTTTTGCAGAAGGAGTATGGCCTGACGGCGCATGATATTGTCTCGGCGGCGCGAGAGCTGCTGTAAATAAAAAGGCGACCAAACGGTCGCCTTTTTTCATGCCGGTGACAGATTATGCTTGCTGCTGAGACGACTGAATCGCGGTCAGAGCGATGGTGTAGACGATATCGTCTACCAGCGCGCCACGGGACAGGTCGTTCACTGGCTTACGCATACCCTGCAGCATTGGTCCGATGGAGATCAGGTCGGCAGAACGCTGTACGGCTTTATAAGTGGTGTTACCGGTGTTCAGGTCCGGGAAGATGAACACGGTAGCGCGACCGGCAACCGGAGAGTTCGGCGCTTTGGATTTCGCAACGTCAGCCATTACCGCGGCGTCGTACTGCAGCGGGCCGTCGATCATCAGGTCAGGACGTTTTTCCTGCGCCAGACGAGTCGCTTCGCGTACTTTCTCTACATCGCTGCCTGCGCCAGAGGTGCCGGTGGAGTAGGAGAGCATCGCAACGCGCGGTTCGATACCGAAAGCAGTTGCAGAGTCTGCAGACTGAATGGCGATTTCAGCCAACTGTTCAGCCGTCGGATCCGGGTTGATCGCGCAGTCGCCGTAAACGTAAACCTGTTCTGGCAGCAGCATGAAGAACACGGAAGAAACCAGCGAGCTGCCTGGTGCAGTTTTGATCAGCTGCAGCGGCGGACGGATGGTGTTCGCAGTGGTATGAACCGCACCGGAAACCAGACCGTCAACATCGTCTTGTTCCAGCATCAGGGTGCCGAGAACCACGTTGTCTTCCAGCTGTTCGCGGGCGACGGTTTCGGTCATCCCTTTGCTTTTACGCAGTTCGACCAGACGAGCAACGTAGCTTTCGCGAACCACTTCTGGATCAACGATTTCAACACCCGTGCCCAGCTCAACGCCCTGCGATGCCGCAACGCGGATGATCTCATCCGGGTTACCCAGCAGCACGCAGGTGGCGATACCGCGTTCAGCACAGATAGCGGCAGCTTTAACGGTACGCGGTTCGTCACCTTCCGGCAGAACAACGCGTTTGCCGGCTTTACGCGCCAGCTCGGTGAGCTGATAGCGGAAGGCAGGCGGAGAGAGGCGACGGCTGCGCTCGGAAGTGGCGGTCAGGGATTCAATCCAGTCAGCGTTGATGTAGTTAGCAACGTATTCCTGAACTTTCTCGATGCGCGCGTGATCGTCAGCCGGGACTTCGAGGTTAAAGCTCTGCAGGCTGAGAGAGGTCTGCCAGGTGTTGGTGTTAACCATGAATACCGGCAGGCCGGTCGCAAATGCACGTTCGCACAGCTTGCTTACACGAGGGTCCATTTCATAGGCCCCGGTCAGCAGGATAGCGCCGATTTCTACGCCGTTCATCGCTGCCAGACAGGCTGCAACCAGCACGTCAGGGCGGTCTGCGGAGGTGACCAGCAGAGAACCGGCACGGAAGTGTTCCAGCATATGCGGGATGCTACGTGCGCAGAAGGTCACAGACTTCACGCGGCGAGTATTGATGTCGCCTTCGTTGATGATGGTGGCGTTCAGGTGATGCGCCATATCAATCGCACGAGTGGCAATCAGATCGAAGCTCCACGGCACTGCGCCAAGAACCGGTAGCGGGCTACCGTTTTGCAGCAGAACCGGGTCAATTTTCACGACTTTCGCTTTGGAAGAGTCATCGAAAATTTCGGACAGGTCCGGGCGGGTGCGACCCTGCTCATCAACCGGAGCGTTCAGCTTGTTGACGATAACGCCGGTAATGCTGGTGTTTTTCGCGCCGCCGAAGCTGCTGCGAGTCAGTTCCATGCGTTCTTTCAGCTGTTCCGGAGTATCGGTGCCCTGAGACATCACGAAGACGATTTCCGCGTTCAGCGTTTTAGCAATTTCGTAGTTCAGCGACTGGGCAAACTGATGTTTGCGGGTCGGCACCAGGCCTTCAACCAGCACGACTTCAGCATCCTGAGCATTAGCATGGTAGTTGGCGATGATCTCTTCCATCAGCACGTCTTTCTGGTTGCTGGAAAGCAGCGACTCAACGTGGCTCATTTTTAACGGTTCTGCGGCCGGAAGGTCGGAGTTCGCGCGAATGATGGTAGTGGTCTGGTCTGGTGCATCGCCACCAGCACGCGGCTGGGCGATAGGTTTAAAGACGCTCAGACGAACGCCTTTACGTTCCATAGCACGGATAACGCCGAGGCTGACGCTGGTCAGGCCTACGCTGGTTCCGGTAGGGATCAACATGATTGTACGGGACACGATATATCCTCTTTCGTTACCGCCAGTATCGGGCGGGATACAAAACAGCACCGCCAGCTAGGCTGGCGGTGTGGAATCAAGCGGTCAGACGGTTGGCGTCTTGCGCGATGACCAGCTCTTCGTTGGTCGGAATGACGACAGCCGGGCGGGTGCCTTCTTTGTTGATGAAGCCAGACTTGCCGAAACGGGCAGCCAGGTTGCGTTCGTGATCAACTTCGAAGCCCAGAACGCCCAGTTTGCCCAGGGATAGCTCGCGAACCATAGCCGCGTTCTCACCGATACCACCGGTGAACACAACTGCGTCCAGACGACCGTCCATCAGCGCGGTATAGGAACCGATGTATTTTGCCAGGCGATGGCAGTAAACGTCCATTGCACGTTTAGCATCTGCTTTTTCTTTGTAGTTGTCTTCAACATAGCGGCAGTCGCTGGTCACTTCGGTCAGACCGAGCAGACCGGACTCTTTGGTCAGCATTTTGTTGATAGCGTCTACGCTCATGCCAAGGGCATCGTGCAGATGGAAAATGATTGCTGGATCGATGTCACCAGAACGGGTGCCCATGACCAGACCTTCCAGCGGGGTCAGCCCCATAGAAGTATCAACGCATTTACCGTTGCGGATAGCAGAAACGGAACCACCATTGCCCAGGTGGCAGGTGATGATGTTCAGTTCTTCAACCGGTTTGTTCAGAACCTTAGCGGCTTCCTGAGTCACATAGAAGTGGCTGGTGCCGTGCGCGCCGTAGCGACGTACGCCGTGCTCTTTGTACAGGCTGTACGGCAGGGCATAAAGGTAAGATTCTTCCGGCATGGTCTGATGGAACGCGGTGTCAAACACGGCAACGTTCTTGTCTTTCAGATGCGGGAAGGATTTCAGTGCTTCTGCGATACCGATCAGGTGCGCCGGGTTGTGCAGCGGAGCGAAAGATGCGGAATCTTTGATACCCTGGATGACGGAGTCATCAATCACTACGGAGCTGGTGTATTTCTCGCCGCCGTGAACGATACGATGGCCAATAGAGGTTATCTGAGCGGACAGTTCTGGTTTTTGTGCCAGAATAGTGTTAACGATAAAGTTAAGTGCTTCACTGTGAGCAGCGCCCGCGCCTAATTCGGCTTCTTGCTTGCTGCCGTCCATTTTCCATTTGATACGGGCTTCCGGAAGATGGAAACATTCAGCTAAACCGGACAGGTATTCGTCACCGTTTAGGGCATCAAGGATAGCGAATTTCAGAGAGGAGCTACCGCAGTTCAGAACCAGTACTAACTTACTCGACATGGAAGTACCTTTTATGATACGTGGCTAAAAAAACGTCAGTGTGTCACAAAGCGTAGCGCAGGATGACATCGACATTTATGATTAACATCATGCCTTGAACGTTTTTGGGCATGATGGGAGAAGTACATTTGATTTTATGCCATTTTGCCTAATTTTCAGCTAATGGCAGAATATGCGATAATTTGACTAATCTGGTAAAAGGGTCTAACTGCCCTTCAGGTCGGCACAGAATACCTGATTGCGTAACCATTGCCAAAATCTTTTGAACGTTGTCATGCACAGTTGGTGTTTTGCACGAATTTTTTAAGTTTTATATGTAAAGTTGAGGTAAAGCCATGTCCAGTCCCGAGAATCGCCCCGTTAGCTTTTTTGGCTTGTTTCGCCATGGGCAGCACTACGCAAAGACCTGGCCTCTGGATAAACGTCTCGCTCCGGTATTTATCGAAAACCGCATTATTCGCGCCACCCACTATGCGATTCGCATTATGCCGCCAGTCGCTATCTTCACACTGTGCTGGCAAATCGCCCTTGGCGGGCAATTAGGTCCAGCTGTCGCCACGGCGCTGTTTGCGCTGAGCCTGCCGATGCAAGGTTTATGGTGGCTGGGGAAACGTTCAGTTACGCCGCTGCCGCCATCGGTGCTGAATTGGTTTTATGAAGTTCGCGGTAAACTGCAGGAGGCGGGGCAGGCGCTGGCACCGGTTGACGGCAAGCCCGATTACCAGGCTTTAGCTGACACGCTTAAGCGCGCCTTCAAACAACTGGATAAAACTTTCCTGGATGATTTGTAATTGCATCAGGAAAACGCATATAAAAGAAGGCGCATGATTCATGCGCCTTCTTTTTTCACGCCAAAAAGTGCTACAGGAGTCAAAAAATGGAAATGACCAATGCGCAGCGTCTGATTTTATCTAATCAGTACAAGATGATGACGATGCTCGACCCGGACAACGCTGAACGTTACCGTCGTCTACAGACCATCATTGAGCGTGGATATGGGTTGCAGATGCGCGAGCTGGACCGCGAATTTGGCCAGCTGACAGAGGAAACCTGCCGTACCGTCATTGATATCATGGAGATGTATCACGCATTGCATGTCTCCTGGACTAACCTCAAGGATTCCAGCGAAATCGACGAGCGTCGGGTGACTTTCCTTGGTTTTGACGTGGCGACCGAAGCCCGTTACCTCGGATATGTTCGCTTTATCGTTAACATTGAAGGGCGTTACAGCCATTTTGACGCCGGGACTCACGGCTTCAATTCGCAAACCCCAATGTGGGAAAAATACCAGCGTATGCTTAACGCCTGGCACTCTTGCCCGCGTCAGTATCATTTAAGCAGCAACGAAATTAATCAAATTATCAATGCCTGATGGAGGTTCCCGTGCAGTGTAAAGGTTTCCTGTTTGATCTTGACGGGACATTGGTCGATTCGTTACCAGTAGTGGAACGTTCGTGGTGCAAATGGGCGGATCGGTTCGGTATCCCGCACGATGAAGTATTGAACTTCATTCATGGCAAGCAGGCGATAACCTCGTTGCGTCATTTTCTACCCGGCCGCAGCGAAGAAGAGATTCAGGCCGAGTTCACCCGGCTGGAAACGGTAGAGGCGACGGATACGGATGGCATAACGGCGCTGCCTGGGGCGGTTGCGTTACTCAATACTCTCGACCAGGCCGGTATTCCCTGGGCGATCGTGACGTCGGGTTCGATACCTGTCGCCCATGCACGTCACCGTGCGGCGGGGTTGCCTGACACCAATGTTTTCGTCACCGCCGAGCGTGTGAAACACGGAAAGCCCGCTCCGGACGCTTATCTGTTGGGGGCTGAACTGTTGGGTCTGGAGCCGAAAGATTGCGCTGTCGTGGAGGATGCCCCTGCCGGGCTGCTCTCCGGGCTGACTGCTGGCTGCCGGACTATCGCAGTAAATGTGCCTGCGGATGCGCCGCGGCTTGATGAAGCAGATTTTGTGTTAACGACGCTTGAGAACCTGAAGGTTGAGCGTCTGGTCGACGGCAATGTGAATGTTAGCCTTAAAGACTAATCTCATGATTTAGCCCCGCACTGGCGGGGCTTTTTTATGCCAAACTTCCAACTCCATCTTCTGACAAGGATAAGTTGTGAACGGTGAATTGATTTGGGTGTTATCTCTTCTTGCCGTAGCCGTAGTGCTCTTTGCCACCGGAAAAGTGCGCATGGACGCTATCGCACTGTTAGTCATTGTTGCTTTTGTCCTTAGCGATACGCTGACCCTCAGCGAAGCTTTCTCAGGTTTTAGCGATCCCAACGTCATTCTTATCGCCGCGCTATTTATTATTGGCGATGGTCTGGTGCGTACCGGGGTCGCTACCAAAATGGGGTCCTGGCTGGTGAAGGTTGCCGGTAACAGCGAAACCAAAATGCTGGTGTTTCTCATGCTTACCGTTGCCGGATTGGGCGCTTTTATGAGCTCAACGGGCGTGGTGGCTATTTTTATTCCTGTGGTGCTTAGCGTTTCAATGCGCATGAATACGTCGCCCTCGCGCCTGATGATGCCGCTCAGTTTTGCCGGACTGATCAGTGGGATGATGACCCTGGTCGCCACGCCTCCCAACCTGGTGGTCAACAGCGAGCTTTTACGTGAAGGGTTACAGGGATTTGGCTTTTTTAGCGTCACGCCAATAGGCCTGGTGGTACTGGTACTGGGTGTTTTCTATATGCTGGTGATGCGCTTCATGCTCAGAGGGGAAGAGAGCGAGCAAGCGCGTGATGGCCGTAAAAGAAGCACTTTCCGCGATTTAATCAAAGATTACCATCTGACGGGGAGAGCGCGCCGTCTGGCAATTCGTCCCGGATCGCCAATGATTGGCCAGCGCCTGGATGATCTGAAACTGCGCGAACGCTACGGTGCGAACGTTATCGGGGTTGAGCGCTGGAGACGTTTTCGGCGAGTTATCGTTAACGTAAATGGAGTATCGGAATTTCGCGCTCGTGATGTATTGCTGATCGATATGTCCGCCTCGGATGTGGATTTACGCCAGTTCTGCGGCGAGCAAATGCTCGAACCTATGATCCTGCGCGGCGAGTATTTTTCCGACCAGGCTCTGGACGTAGGGATGGCGGAGGTCTCGCTGATCCCCGATTCCGAGCTGATAGGCAAAACGGTGCGCGAAATCGCTTTTCGTACTCGTTTCGATCTAAACATCGTGGGGCTAAAGCGTGATGGTAAAGCCCTTGATGGCGCGGTGACCGATGAGTCTTTGCAACTTGGCGATATCATGCTGGTGGTCGGTAACTGGCGGCAAATTGCCCTGTTGGCTAAGCGGGGCCGCGACTTTGTGGTGCTGAATATGCCAATTGAAGTCAATGACGCCTCACCTGCGCACAGTCAGGCTCCGCACGCCATTTTCTGCCTGGTGCTGATGGTAGCGCTGATGCTGACTGACGAAATTCCCAACCCGATAGCAGCCATTATCGCCTGTTTGCTGATGGGTAAATTCCGTTGTATTAACGCCGAGAGCGCATACAAAGCGATTCACTGGCCGAGTATTATTTTGATTGTCGGGATGATGCCTTTTGCCCTGGCGTTGCAAAAAACCGGCGGTGTGGATCTGGTGGTTAAAGGCTTGATGGACGTAGCGGGCAGTAGAGGGCCATATCTGATGCTTGGCTGCCTGTTCGTGATGTGTGCAGCGATTGGCTTGTTTATCTCAAACACCGCCACCGCGGTGCTGATGGCGCCCATTGCGCTGGCGGCGGCGAAGTCGATGGGGGTATCGCCTTATCCCTTCGCGATGGTGGTGGCAATGGCGGCTTCAGCGGCGTTTATGACGCCTGTATCGTCGCCGGTGAATACGCTGGTGCTTGGGCCGGGTAAGTATTCATTCAGCGATTTCGTAAAGATTGGCGTACCGTTTACCGTGATGGTCATGGTGGTGTGCGTACTGCTGATCCCGGTGCTGTTTCCGTTCTGATTCCGCAGATAAATCGCCCCGGTCATGCATCTGCTGACCGGGGATAAGCCTGTTTATAAAGGTGAGTCCTGGCTAATTTCATCCAGTGAAAGATGGAAGCTTGGCACAAATACCTGCATAAAATAGTCCATCTCCTCGCTGCGGCGTGATTCCAGCGTTTTCTCAAGACGACCTTTGGCCAGCAGAAACTCATTGTTGCCCGCCGACAGTTCTTCCAGGCACTTAAGATAGGCGCATAGCGCATCAGCCTGTTTAACGAGGGATTTCTCCTCATCGCTATAGTGATGCTCGTCAATCAGCGGCTCAAAAATATCGCGTAATTCATCAGGAACCATCTCGATCAGCTTCTGCTGAGCGATTTTCTCGATGGCTTTGTATTCTTGCGCAATCTGCGAGTTGAAATACTTCACTGGAGTAGGGAGATCGCCGGTCAGGACTTCCGAAGCATCGTGGTACATCGCTAACAATGCAATCCGTTCGGCATTAACCTGGCCGCCAAATTTACGATTTTTAATGGCTGCCAGCGCATGGGCAACCATCGCCACCTGCAAACTGTGTTCGGAGACGTTTTCGGTGCGCACATTGCGCATCAGCGGCCAGCGGCCGATCAGTTTCAGGCGGGAGAGGTGGGCAAAGAAATGACTCTGACTCATAGGAACCCTTAATCAGTAACAACGTCGGGGGTCATTGTGCGCAGGGATTGCCGCCGGATGCAAATTCCGGCGGCGGGTCTGACAAAATCAGAGCTGATGGTAACCGGAAAGGAAACGACCGAAGCGGGTGATTGCCAGTTCCAGATCGTCTTCACGTGGGAGGGTGACAATACGCACGTGATCCGGCCACGGCCAGTTGAATGCTGTACCCTGAACCAATAGCACTTTTTCCTGCAGCAGGAAATCCAGCACCATCTTCTGGTCATCGTGGATATTGAAGCGTTTGGCGTCGATTTTCGGGAACATATACAGCGCGCCTTTCGGCTTGGTGCAGGATACGCCAGGAATTTCGTTAATGAGCTCCCACGCGCGATTACGCTGTTCGTATAAACGCCCACCGGGAACGATAAATTCGCTGATGCTCTGATATCCGCCAAGCGCCGTTTGAATCGCGTGCTGAGCCGGGACGTTGGCGCACAGGCGCATAGAGGCCAGCATTTCCAGGCCTTCAATATAGCCCTTCGCGTGCTTCTTCGGCCCGTTAAGCACCATCCAGCCCTGACGGAAGCCTGCAACGCGGTATGTTTTTGACAGGCCGTTAAAGGTGATGGTGAGCAGGTCCGGCGCCAGCGGCGCGATAGAGTGGTGCTGTGCGTGATCGTAGAGGATCTTGTCGTAGATCTCATCGGCGAAAATAATCAGATTATGCTGACGGGCGATCTCGACGATCTCCATCAGCAGCTCTTTTGAATACACCGCACCCGTTGGGTTATTCGGGTTGATAATCACAATGCCGCGAGTACGCGGAGTGATTTTAGCGCGGATATCATCGAGGTCCGGGAACCAGTCGGAAGACTCATCACAAAGGTAGTGCACCGCTTTTCCGCTGGAAAGAGACACTGCGGCGGTCCATAAAGGATAATCGGGCGCGGGTACCAGCATCTCATCGCCGCTATTAAGCAGCGCCTGCATGGCCTGCACGATAAGCTCAGAAACCCCGTTACCGATATAGATATCTTCGACCGTGACATCGCGCATGCCGCGGGCCTGGTAGTGCTGCATAATGGCTTTGCGGGCGGAATAGAGGCCCTTAGAGTCGCAGTAGCCCTGGGCTGTCGGGAGATTTCGGATGACGTCGACGAGAATTTCATCAGGTGCGTCAAAGCCAAACGGCGCCGGGTTGCCGATGTTCAGCTTCAGGACTTTATTGCCTTCTTCTTCAAGGCGTTTAGCCTCTTTCAGAACCGGGCCGCGGATATCGTAACAGACGTTATCTAACTTGCTGGATTTTTCGATGGGGGACATGAACCTTTGACCTTTTAGCTGTTATCGCCACTCCCTGCCGTGGAAGTCAGCACGGAATAATGTACTCCGCATCCCCGCTGTTTTGAAGGGTTAACAGGAGAAGATTTTGCCATAAATGTTTTTTTAGTGTAATCAATTTGCCTGTGGAATGGTCGGTTAGTTTATACAATATACCTAATATGCTTAATGTCGTGGTTTTATGTTGTGCATGCGTGATTTTTTATGAAAGTTTATCTGGTTTGTACTTAAGGAAGGCGACGGGCGCTGGTTTTTTGCGCATAAAACACGTTATCCATTTTTGACAACTTTAACTCACAATACACTGAAGTTTGTAACAAACGTGGCAGTCATTTTTTAATGGAAAACATTTAATAAATTAATGAATCTTATTTTTTGAAAGGAATATTCTTAGATTTGTTAATTTAATTAAGGTGCTGAAAAATGTTTAAAATCACCTGAGATAATACTGAATAACACTTATAAATATTGCGGTTTTCGGTTAGAATATCGCCGTTAATAGTGATATGCCGCTATGTCAGGCAGCGTTTTCTATTAATACATTGTTATTGCAGGTTTTTTTGTTTGTCTTTCCTGAGGCTACAACAAGATTTACTTGCTTGTAGATAGCAGATAATGGTCGTTGATGGCATATTTTATGCGTTACATCACATAAAGCGGGAATACCGTAATTAAAAGCGCTTAGGTCTACGAACAAAATATTACTCAAAAATTCCGCACATTTGCTGCGGACGAGTGTTTTCAAATGCAATAACGTTCTTCCAGTTGTTCATCCATTGCGGATAACACGAGGCTTAAGGAATAGCCGGAAGCTGGACACAGCATCAACAAGGCAAGAATCAGTCGCCTGTAAGTGAAGCAAATATGATAAATGAAAATCGCCCGATACTAAATTTAGACCTCGATTTACTGAGAACCTTTGTTGCCGTCGCCGATCTCAATACGTTTGCCGCTGCCGCCGTGGCGGTGTGTCGTACACAGTCAGCGGTAAGCCAGCAGATGCAACGACTGGAGCAACTGGTTGGAAAAGAACTCTTTGCTCGCCACGGGCGCAATAAATTACTCACGGAACAGGGTATTCAGCTACTGGGGTATGCGCGGAAAATTCTGCGCTTCAATGATGAAGCCTGCATGTCGTTAATGTTCGGCAGCCTACAGGGAACGCTAACCATCGGCGCATCCGATGAGACGGCGGATACAATTCTGCCGTTCTTATTGAATCGAATCGGAAGTTTTTATCCCAAATTGACGCTGGAAATCAAAGTTCTTAGCCATGTTGATGTAGTAGAGATGCTAAAGAATGGGGTGATTGATCTCGCGCTGACAACCCGTCAAACGGACAACTTAGAGACGTTGACGTTACGTCGCTCGCCGACGCTGTGGTACTGCGCAGCAGATTATGACCTTCCACAAGGCGAATCTATACCGCTTATCTTACTGGATGCGCCGGGTCCGTTCCGGGAGGATATCATTTCGGTACTCAATACGGCCCAGTTGCCCTGGCATCTGGCCCATGCGGCATCCTCACTGGCGGGCGTTAATGCCGCGGTGAAGGCTGGGCTTGGCGTGACCGCGCAACCCGTTGAAATGATGAACCCGGCGCTCCGGGTGCCGGGCAGGAGCGATGGCTTACCTGTTTTGCCGGATACACACTATGTGTTGCTCTGCGATCCACAGAAGGCCAGTGAGTTATCTCGCACCATTTTCCAGTCTCTAAGTGCGGATCGCGAACTGTTGTCAACAGAGCATGTTTATACCCCTGAAGGGGGAGATAATTCCCTGGTTTCCTGAAGGGCAAAAAGCTAACAAACATCACAAAAACTGGTAACAAAATGTAAGTGTAAAAAAGAACCACAGAAAGCTGAAATGGGCACTGTGGTTCTTTTTTTTCAAATTTTATTGAAGAATTGAATATATTATTGATTTGTTTTTATTAAAATCAGTGAGTTAGTTTTGCGCTTCATCCCACTTCTGTACTTTTCTCGGCACTTTCAATACTTCCTGCTAATGTTAAAAAACCGGATGGTTTGTTGCTGTTTTTGGGGTTCAATTAACAAAAGCGTGTCACAGATCAAGAAAATACCCCTCCTTAGGGGGAGGAATCGTGGCTAAATCCTGTCAAAATAGCCGGGTAATTTTGATTTACGATTGAAACGGACACGATTCAACAGCATTAAATCCGAATGGTATGCAAGGTTATTCCGCATCAAAGGGCATTTAATGTTAATGAAAAAAATCAAATGTAAATTAATGTTGTTAAAACTTTTGTTGAAGTTGACAAAAGGTTAATGAAAGGAGTAAAAAGCCACCGCAACTGGCCTTCCGCATCAACCAGGGACGCTTTTTTGCACGGCTATTTTTTTATTCCTCCCCGTGAAACGCTGTGGCGTTCATCTGCCAGTAAGAGCAGAGGGTTTTAGCGCTACACTTTTTTGGTAAAGCTTTGCGTATGTCAACATCCACTGAAGTCATCGCTCATCATTGGGCATTCGCTATATTTCTCATCATCGCTATCGGTCTGTGCTGCCTGATGCTTGTCGGCGGCTGGTACCTCGGCGGACGCGCACGCGCGCGTAGCAAGAACACGCCATTTGAATCCGGGATCGACTCCGTTGGTTCAGCTCGCTTACGCCTTTCTGCGAAGTTTTATCTGGTTGCCATGTTCTTCGTTATCTTCGACGTGGAAGCCCTGTATCTCTACGCATGGTCGACTTCTATCCGTGAAAGCGGTTGGGTCGGCTTTGTGGAAGCCGCAATTTTCATTTTAGTGTTACTGGCTGGTCTGGTTTACCTCGTTCGTATCGGCGCACTGGACTGGACGCCTGCGCGCTCCCGTCGCACGCTGGTTAACCCGGAAACAGACAGTCCCACTAACCGTCATACGCAGTAAAAGCGAGGCAATAAGATGGATTATACGCTCACCCGCATCGATCCTAACGGTGAGAACGACCGTTACCCCCTGCAAAAACAGGAGATCGTAACTGACCCCCTTGAGCAAGAAGTCAACAAAAGCGTGTATATGGGGAAACTCGAACACGCGTTGCATGACATGGTGAACTGGGGCCGTAAGAACTCAATCTGGCCTTATAACTTTGGCCTTTCTTGCTGCTATGTGGAAATGGTGACGTCCTTTACCGCGGTGCACGATGTTGCGCGTTTTGGCGCTGAAGTGCTGCGTGCTTCCCCGCGTCAGGCGGACCTGATGGTAGTGGCGGGCACCTGCTTCACCAAAATGGCCCCGGTTATTCAGCGTCTTTATGATCAGATGCTGGAGCCAAAGTGGGTTATCTCCATGGGTGCATGCGCTAACTCCGGCGGTATGTACGATATTTACTCTGTCGTACAGGGGGTGGATAAGTTCATTCCGGTTGATGTTTACATCCCGGGCTGCCCGCCGCGTCCGGAAGCTTATATGCAGGCGCTGATGCTGCTGCAGGAATCCATTGGTAAAGAGCGCCGTCCTCTCTCGTGGGTGGTTGGCGATCAGGGCGTGTATCGCGCCAACATGCAGTCGGAACGCGAGCGTAAACGCGGCGAACGTATTGCAGTGACCAATCTGCGGACTCCGGACGAGATTTAACTTGCGCCTGCGGGCGGGAAAAAGACTTCGCAAATCAATCTACTAAAGCAGCGAAGCCTCGCCCGGCAGTCACCACGGACCTTTTGCAATGGTGAACAATATGACCGATTTAACTGCGCATGATGCCGCACCAGCCTGGCAAACCCGCGATCACCTTGATGACCCGGTGATCGGCGAACTGCGCAACCGTTTTGGGCCGGATGCCTTTACCGTTCAGCCAACCCGCACCGGCGTTCCGGTGGTTTGGGTGAAGCGTGAACAGCTGCTTGAGGTGGGTGATTTCCTGAAGAGATTACCAAAGCCTTACGTAATGCTGTTTGACCTACACGGCATGGACGAACGTCTGCGCACGCACCGCGACGGTTTACCCGCAGCGGATTTTTCCGTTTTCTATCACCTGATTTCAGTCGATCGCAATCGCGACATCATGCTCAAGGTTGCGCTGTCGGAAAACGATCTGCACCTGCCGACCTTTACCAAACTGTATCCCAATGCCAACTGGTATGAGCGTGAAACCTGGGAGATGTTTGGCGTCACCTTCGATGGTCACCCGAATTTGCGTCGCATCATGATGCCGTCAACCTGGGAAGGCCATCCGCTGCGTAAAGACTATCCGGCCCGCGCCACCGAATTCGATCCGTTTGAGCTGACCAAAGCTAAGCAGGATCTGGAAATGGAAGCGTTGACCTTCAAACCGGAAGAGTGGGGCATGAAGCGCGGCACCGAAAACGAGGACTTCATGTTCCTCAACCTCGGCCCGAACCACCCGTCTGCCCACGGTGCATTCCGTATTATTCTGCAGCTGGATGGCGAAGAGATTGTCGACTGCGTGCCGGATATCGGTTACCACCATCGTGGTGCTGAGAAAATGGGCGAACGCCAGTCCTGGCACAGCTACATCCCGTACACCGACCGTATCGAATACCTCGGCGGCTGCGTCAACGAGATGCCGTACGTGCTGGCGGTAGAGAAACTGGCGGGGATAACCGTGCCGGATCGCGTCAACGTGATTCGCGTGATGCTCTCCGAGCTGTTCCGCATTAACAGCCACCTGCTCTATATCTCAACCTTTATTCAGGACGTCGGCGCGATGACGCCGGTGTTCTTCGCCTTTACCGACCGCCAGAAAATCTACGATCTGGTGGAAGCGATTACCGGCTTCCGTATGCACCCGGCCTGGTTCCGCATCGGCGGCGTCGCCCACGACCTGCCGCGCGGTTGGGATCGTCTGCTGCGTGAATTCCTTGAGTGGATGCCAAAGCGTCTGGACTCCTACGAGAAAGCCGCGCTGCGTAACACCATCCTGATTGGCCGTTCAAAAGGGGTGGCTGCTTATGGCGCGAAAGAGGCGCTGGAGTGGGGCACCACAGGGGCTGGCCTGCGTGCCACCGGTATTGGTTTCGACGTTCGTAAATGGCGTCCCTATTCTGGTTATGAAAACTTCGACTTTGAAATCCCGACCGGCGGCGGCGTGTCCGACTGCTACACCCGCGTGATGCTAAAAGTGGAAGAGCTGCGCCAGAGCCTGCGCATTCTTCAGCAGTGCCTCGATAACATGCCGGAAGGCCCGTTCAAAGCGGATCACCCGCTGACCACGCCGCCGCCGAAAGAGCGCACGCTGCAGCATATCGAAACCCTGATTACGCACTTCCTGCAGGTTTCCTGGGGCCCGGTCATGCCAGCCAATGAATCCTTCCAGATGGTTGAAGCGACGAAGGGTATTAACAGTTACTACCTGACCAGCGACGGCAGCACCATGAGCTACCGCACCCGCATCCGTACGCCGAGCTATGCGCACCTGCAGCAGATCCCGGCGGCGATTCGCGGCAGCCTGGTATCAGACCTGATCGTCTATCTGGGTAGTATCGATTTTGTTATGTCAGACGTGGACCGCTAATTATGCACGAGAATCAACAACCACAAACCGAGGCTTTTGAGCTGAGTGCGGCAGAGCGTGAGGCGATTGAGCACGAAAAGCACCACTACGAAGACCCGCGTGCGGCGTCCATTGAAGCGCTGAAGATCGTTCAGAAGCAGCGCGGCTGGGTGCCGGACGGCGCAATCTACGCTATCGCCGATGTGCTGGGGATCCCGGCCAGCGACGTAGAAGGCGTGGCAACGTTCTACAGTCAGATTTTCCGCCAGCCAGTAGGCCGTCACGTGATTCGCTACTGCGACAGCGTGGTGTGCCATATCACTGGTTTCCAGGGCATTCAGTCGGCTATCGAGAAGAAACTGGACATCAAACCGGGTCAAACCACTTTTGATGGCCGTTTCACTCTGCTGCCGACCTGTTGCCTGGGCAACTGCGACAAGGGGCCGACGATGATGATTGATGAGGACACTCACAGTTATCTGACGCCGGAAGCGATTCCTGACCTCCTGGAGCGGTATAAATGAAAACCATTATTCGTACTGCCGAAACCCATCCGTTAACCTGGCGTCTGCGTGACGACAAACAGCCGGTCTGGCTGGATGAATACCAGAGTAAAAACGGTTATGCCGGGGCGCGTAAAGCGCTCTGTGGGATGGCACCGGACGAAATCGTTAATCAGGTAAAAGACGCTGGCCTGAAAGGGCGCGGCGGTGCAGGCTTTTCCACGGGGCTGAAGTGGAGCCTGATGCCGAAAGACGAATCCATGAACATCCGTTACCTGCTGTGTAATGCCGATGAAATGGAGCCGGGCACCTATAAAGACCGCCTGTTGATGGAACAACTGCCGCACTTGTTGGTGGAAGGCATGCTGATCTCCGCGTTTGCGCTGAAAGCGTATCGCGGCTACATCTTCCTGCGCGGCGAATATATTGAAGCTGCTCAGCATCTGCGCCGGGCGATTGCCGAAGCGAACGAAGCGGGTCTGCTGGGAAAAAACATTCTTGGTAGCGGTTTTGACTTCGAACTGATTGTTCACACCGGGGCAGGGCGTTACATCTGCGGCGAAGAAACCGCGTTGATTAACTCTCTCGAAGGCCGCCGCGCGAACCCGCGCTCCAAGCCGCCGTTCCCGGCGAGCTCCGGCGTGTGGGGTAAACCGACCTGCGTTAACAATGTCGAAACCCTGTGCAACGTCCCGGCGATTCTGGCCAACGGCGTCGAGTGGTATCAGAACATCTCCACCAGTAAAGATGCGGGAACCAAGCTGATGGGCTTCTCCGGTCGGGTGAAAAATCCGGGCGTCTGGGAGCTGCCGTTCGGCACCACTGCGCGCGAGATCCTTGAAGATTACGCGGGAGGTATGCGCGATGGCCTGAAGTTCAAAGCCTGGCAGCCGGGCGGCGCGGGAACTGATTTCCTGACAGAAGCGCATCTTGACCTGCCGATGGAGTTTGAAAGCATTGGTAAAGCGGGGAGTCGTCTCGGCACTTCGCTGGCGATGGCCGTTGACCACGAAATCAACATGGTATCGCTGGTGCGCAACCTGGAAGAGTTTTTCGCCCGTGAGTCTTGCGGCTGGTGTACACCTTGCCGCGACGGCCTGCCGTGGAGTGTGAAAATTCTGCGCGCCCTTGAGCGCGGCGAAGGCCAGCCGGGGGATATCGAGACACTTGAGCAACTGTGTCGATTCCTCGGGCCGGGTAAAACCTTCTGCGCCCATGCGCCAGGTGCGGTTGAACCGCTGCAGAGCGCGATTAAATATTTCCGCGAAGAATTCGAAGCTGGCATTAAGCAGCAGTTCAGCAATACCCATGCAATCAATGGGATTCAGCCGAACCTGCTTAAAACGCGCTGGTAATCTAAAGAATTATTTATTTTGGAAGCACGCTAATGGCTACGATTCATGTAGACGGCAAAGAATACGAGGTCGATGGAGCGGACAACCTGCTAGAGGCTTGTCTCTCTCTGGGTCTTGATATTCCCTATTTTTGCTGGCATCCGGCGCTGGGAAGCGTTGGTGCTTGCCGCCAGTGTGCGGTGAAGCAATATCAAAACGCGGAAGACACGCGTGGCCGCCTGGTGATGTCCTGTATGACACCGGCATCCGACGGCACTTTTATTTCTATCGACGACGCAGAAGCGAAGCAGTTCCGCGAGAGCGTAGTTGAGTGGCTGATGACCAACCACCCGCACGACTGTCCGGTCTGCGAAGAGGGCGGTAACTGTCACTTACAGGATATGACCGTAATGACCGGTCATAGCTTCCGTCGCTATCGTTTCACCAAGCGTACCCACCGTAATCAGGATCTGGGGCCGTTCATCTCGCATGAAATGAACCGCTGCATCGCCTGCTACCGCTGCGTTCGCTACTACAAAGATTATGCTGACGGCACCGATCTGGGCGTTTATGGCGCTCACGACAACGTCTACTTCGGTCGTCCGGAAGATGGCGTGCTCGAGAGCGAATTCTCCGGCAACCTGGTGGAAGTCTGCCCGACCGGCGTGTTTACCGATAAAACGCACTCCGAGCGCTATAACCGTAAATGGGACATGCAGTTTGCGCCAAGCATCTGCCAGCAGTGTTCCATTGGCTGCAATATCAGCCCCGGTGAGCGCTACGGTGAACTGCGCCGTATCGAAAACCGTTACAACGGTACCGTTAACCGTTACTTCCTCTGCGACCGCGGTCGTTTCGGCTATGGCTATGTGAACCTGAAAGACCGTCCGCGTCAGCCGGTTCAGCGCCGTGGCGACGACTTCATCACCCTCAACGCCGAACAGGCTATGCAGGGCGCGGCGGATATTCTGCGCCAGTCGAAGAAAGTCATTGGTATCGGCTCCCCGCGCGCCAGCATCGAAAGCAACTTCGCGCTGCGCGATTTGGTCGGCGCCGATAACTTCTATACCGGCATTGCTAAAGGTGAACAAGAACGCCTGCAGATGATGCTGAAAGTGCTGCGCGATGGCGGTATTCATACCCCGGCGCTGCGCGAAATTGAATCTTACGATGCGGTGCTGATCCTCGGTGAGGACATCACCCAGACCGGCGCACGTATTGCGCTGGCTGTGCGTCAGGCGGTGAAAGGCAAAGCACGTGAAATGGCGGCGGCGCAGAAAGTCGCCGACTGGCAGATCGCCGCGATCCTTAACATTGGCCAGCGCGCGAAGCATCCGCTGTTCGTCACTAATATTGATGACACTCGTCTTGATGATATCGCCGCCTGGACCTACCGCGCACCGGTAGAGGATCAAGCGCGCCTCGGCTTTGCTATTGCCCATGCGCTGGATGACAGCGCCCCGGTGGTGGAAGGGCTGAGCAGCGATCTGAAAGGTAAAGTTGATGTGATCGTTCAGGCATTGGCCGGAGCGAAAAAACCGTTGATTGTCTCCGGAACCAACGCCGGGAGCATTGAGGTTATTCAGGCGGCGGCAAACGTCGCGAAAGCCTTGAAAGGACGCGGTGCTGACGTCGGCGTGACCATGGTTGCGCGCGCGGTGAACAGCGTTGGCCTCGGTATGATCGGCGGCGGCTCGCTTGAAGAGGCGCTGAGCGAACTGGAAACCGGTGCTGCCGACGCGGTTATTGTGCTGGAAAACGACCTGCATCGTCATGCTTCTGCCGCCCGCGTTGATGCAGCGCTGGCGAAAGCGCCGCTGGTAATGGTGGTTGACCATCAGCGTACGGCGATTATGGATAAAGCGCATCTGGTGCTCTCCGCGGCAAGTTTTGCGGAAAGCGATGGCACGGTGGTGAATAACGAAGGTCGCGCCCAGCGCTTCTTCCAGGTTTACGATCCGGCCTACTACGATGCGAAAACCGTGATGCTGGAAAGCTGGCGTTGGCTGCACTCGTTGCACAGCACCGTCAACAACCGTCAGGTCGACTGGACGCAGCTGGATCACGTTATTGACGCTGCGATTGCCGCACTGCCGCAGTTAGCCGGTATCAAAGACGCCGCGCCGGATGCGACCTTCCGTATTCGCGGCCAGAAGCTGGCCCGTGAACCGCATCGCTACAGCGGCCGTACGGCGATGCGCGCTAACATTAGCGTGCATGAACCGCGTCAGCCGCAGGATAAGGACACCATGTTCGCCTTCTCCATGGAAGGGAACAACCAGCCATCCGCTCCGCGTTCGCAGATTCCGTTCGCCTGGGCGCCGGGCTGGAACTCCCCGCAGGCGTGGAACAAGTTCCAGGATGAAGTGGGCGGGAAACTGCGCCATGGCGATCCGGGCGTGCGTCTGATTGAAGCCTCCGCCAGCGGTCTGGAGTACTTTACCATGGTACCGGCAAGCTTCGAAGCTGAAGAAGGGAAATGGCGTATCGCGCCTTACTACCATCTGTTCGGCAGCGACGAAATGTCTCAGCGTTCTCCGGTGTTCCAGAGCCGTATGCCGCAGCCGTACGTTAAGCTTAACCCGGTAGATGCCGCGAAGCTGGGCGTAAATAACGGCGCGATGGTCTCCTTCAGCGTTGAAGGTCAGACCCTTAGTCTGCCGCTGGTGATTTCGGCGGGGCTGACGGCAGGGCAGGTTGGCTTACCGATGGGCATGCCGGGCATCGCACCGGTACTGACCGGTGCGCGTATTGATACTTTGCAGGAGGCGAAAGCATGAGTTGGTTAACTCCCGATCTCATCGACATTCTGTTAGGCATCCTCAAGGCGGTGGTGATTCTGCTGGTGGTGGTGACCTGCGGTGCGTTCATGAGCTTTGGCGAACGCCGTCTGCTCGGCCTGTTCCAGAACCGCTATGGACCTAACCGCGTGGGCTGGGGCGGCTCGCTACAGCTCGTTGCCGACATGATCAAAATGTTCTTTAAAGAGGACTGGGTACCGAAATTCTCGGACCGCATGATCTTTACCCTGGCACCGGTTATCGCCTTCACCTCGCTGCTGCTGGCCTTCGCCATTGTGCCGGTCAGCCCAAGCTGGGTGGTTGCCGATCTTAACATCGGGATCCTGTTCTTCCTGATGATGGCAGGCCTCGCGGTGTACGCGGTGCTGTTCGCCGGTTGGTCGAGCAACAACAAATACTCGCTGCTGGGTGCGATGCGTGCTTCTGCGCAAACCCTGAGCTACGAAGTGTTCCTCGGGCTTTCCCTGATGGGCGTGGTGGCGCAGGCCGGTTCATTCAATATGACCGACATCGTCAATAACCAGGAACATCTGTGGAACGTCATTCCGCAGTTCTTTGGCTTCGTGACCTTTGCGATTGCGGGCGTGGCGGTGTGTCACCGTCACCCGTTTGACCAACCGGAAGCGGAACAGGAACTGGCAGATGGTTACCACATTGAATATTCCGGCATGAAGTTCGGTCTGTTCTTCGTCGGCGAATATATCGGGATTGTTACCGTATCAGCGCTGATCGTGACGCTGTTCTTCGGTGGCTGGCAAGGTCCGTTCTTACCACCATTCATCTGGTTTGCGCTGAAAACCGCGTTCTTCATGATGATGTTCATTTTGATTCGTGCGTCCTTACCGCGTCCGCGTTATGACCAGGTAATGTCCTTCGGCTGGAAAGTGTGCCTGCCGCTGACGCTCGTCAACTTGTTGGTAACGGCAGCTGTCATTCTCTGGCAGCAGCCATAAGGGGCTTTAGACCATGACCTTAAAAGAATTATTGGTAGGGTTTGGCACCCAGGTCCGCAGTATCTGCATGATCGGGATGCACGCCTTTGCCAAACGTGAAACTCAGATGTACCCGGAAGAGCCGGTATATCTGCCACCGCGCTACCGTGGTCGTATCGTGCTAACCCGCGATCCGGACGGCGAGGAGCGCTGCGTTGCCTGTAACCTGTGTGCGGTAGCGTGTCCAGTGGGCTGTATCTCTCTGCAAAAAGCGGAGACCAAAGACGGTCGCTGGTACCCGGAGTTTTTCCGCATCAACTTCTCACGCTGCATTTTCTGCGGCCTGTGCGAAGAAGCGTGCCCGACCACGGCGATTCAGTTGACCCCGGACTTTGAGCTGGGCGAATACAAGCGTCAGGACCTGGTGTACGAAAAAGAGGATCTGCTGATTTCCGGTCCGGGCAAATACCCGGAATATAACTTCTACCGGATGGCGGGTATGGCAATCGACGGCAAAGATAAGGGCGAAGCAGAGAACGAAGCCAAGCCTATCGACGTCAAGAGCCTGTTACCGTAAGGAGAGGGCAATGGAATTCGCTTTTTATATCTGTGGCCTGATAGCCATCCTCGCCACCCTGCGGGTGATCACTCACACCAATCCGGTGCATGCGCTGCTGTACCTGATTATTTCGCTGTTGGCGATTGCCGGGGTGTTCTTCTCGCTGGGCGCTTACTTCGCCGGTGCGCTGGAAATTATCGTTTACGCCGGGGCCATTATGGTGCTGTTCGTCTTCGTGGTGATGATGCTCAACCTGGGCGGCAGCGAAATCGAGCAGGAACGTCAATGGCTGAAACCGGGGATCTGGATTGGCCCGGCCATCCTCTCCGCGGTGCTGCTGGTGGTTATCGTTTACGCCATGCTTGGTCTTAACGACCAGGGGATCGACGGTACGGCGATTAACGCCAAAGAAGTGGGTATTGCGCTGTTTGGTCCGTACGTACTGGCGGTGGAACTGGCTTCCATGCTGCTGCTGGCGGGCCTGGTTGTCGCCTTCCATATTGGCCGCGAAGAGCGCGTTGGTGAAGTGCTGAGCAACCGTCAGAACGACAGCGACAAGAGAAAAACGGAGGAACACGCATGATCCCCTTAACACATGGACTGATCCTCGCCGCCGTCCTGTTTGTCCTTGGCCTGACGGGGCTGATTATCCGTCGCAATCTGCTGTTTATGTTGATTAGCCTGGAGATCATGATCAACGCCTCCGCGCTGGCTTTCGTAGTTGCCGGGAGCTATTGGGGCCAGGCTGATGGCCAGATAATGTATATCCTCGCCATTACCCTCGCCGCTGCAGAAGCGAGTATCGGCCTGGCGCTGCTGCTGCAGCTCCATCGTCGTCGCCAGAACCTGAACATCGATTCAGTAAGTGAGTTGCGCGGATGAACATGCTTGCCTTAACCATTCTTTTGCCATTGATTGGCTTTGTTCTGCTGGCCTTCTCTCGCGGGCGCTGGTCGGAGAATCTGTCCGCCACCATCGGGATGGGCTCGGTTGGCCTGGCGGCGCTGGTGACGGCGTTTGTTGGCGTCGACTTCTTTGCTAACGGCAGGCAGGCGGTCAGCGTCCCGCTGTGGACCTGGATGTCGGTGGGCGACTTCAATATCGGTTTCAACCTGGTACTGGACGGCCTGTCGCTGACCATGCTTTCGGTGGTTACCGGCGTTGGCTTCCTGATCCACATGTTCGCCTCCTGGTATATGCGCGGAGAAGAGGGCTACTCCCGTTTCTTCGCCTATACCAACCTGTTTATCGCCAGCATGGTGGTTCTGGTTCTTGCTGATAACCTGCTGCTGATGTACCTCGGCTGGGAAGGCGTGGGCCTGTGCTCCTATCTGCTGATCGGTTTCTACTATACCGATCCGAAGAACGGCGCTGCGGCGATGAAAGCGTTTGTGGTGACCCGTGTTGGCGATGTGTTCCTCGCGTTCGCGCTGTTCATTCTCTACAACGAACTGGGTACCCTGAACTTCCGCGAAATGGTCGAACTGGCGCCTGCGCATTTTGAAGCCGGCAACAATATGCTGATGTGGGCTACCCTGATGCTGCTGGGCGGCGCGGTGGGTAAATCCGCGCAGCTGCCGTTGCAGACCTGGCTTGCTGACGCGATGGCAGGCCCAACGCCTGTTTCTGCATTGATCCACGCAGCAACAATGGTGACTGCTGGTGTCTACCTGATTGCCCGTACCCATGGCCTGTTCCTGATGACCCCGGAAGTGCTGCATCTGGTGGGGATCGTTGGGGCGGTGACGCTGGTGCTGGCGGGTTTCGCCGCGCTGGTGCAGACCGACATCAAACGCGTACTCGCTTATTCCACCATGAGCCAGATTGGCTACATGTTCCTCGCGCTCGGCGTGCAGGCGTGGGATGCGGCGATTTTCCATCTGATGACCCACGCGTTCTTTAAAGCGCTGCTGTTCCTGGCGTCCGGCTCGGTGATTCTGGCCTGTCATCATGAACAGAACATCTTCAAGATGGGCGGTCTGCGTAAGTCAATTCCGCTGGTATATGCAAGCTTCCTGATTGGCGGTGCAGCACTGTCCGCACTGCCGCTGATTACCGCAGGCTTCTTCAGTAAGGACGAGATTCTGGCGGGCGCGATGGCTAACGGTCATCTCAATCTGATGGTTGCCGGTCTGGTCGGAGCGTTTATGACCTCGCTGTATACCTTCCGCATGATTTTCATCGTGTTCCACGGCAAAGAGCAAATTCACGCACACGCAGGGAAGGGGATTACCCATCATCTGCCGCTGATTGTGCTGATGGTGCTGTCCACCTTCGTTGGCGCGCTGATTGTGCCACCGCTGCATGGCGTACTGCCGTCAACCACTGAGCTTGAGCATGGTCGCGTAATGACCCTGGAGATTACCTCTGGCGTTGTGGCGATAGCGGGCATCCTGATTGCCGCATGGCTGTGGCTGGGTAAACGCAGCCTGGTGACGTCGATTGCCAACAGCGCGCCGGGCCGTCTGCTCGGGACATGGTGGTATAACGCCTGGGGCTTTGACTGGCTATACGACAAAGTGTTCGTGAAACCGTTCCTCGGCGTGGCGTGGCTGCTGAAAAGCGATCCGCTAAACGCGTTGATGAACATCCCGGCGATCCTTTCCCGCTTAGCAGGCAAAGGCCTGGTGGTGAGCGAGAACGGCTATCTGCGCTGGTATGTGGCTTCGATGGGCATTGGTGCTGTCGTGGTGCTGGCGCTGCTGATGGTGTTGCGTTGATTTGAGCGCGCGGTTTTGCCCGGTGGCGCTTTGCTTACCGGGCCTACGAGACCGTAGGTCGGGTAAGCAAAGCGCCACCCGACACAACAAACCGCACTCAAACGTGAATGTAGTCGAATTCGTTGAAAATCGGTCCTGAACGGACTTTAACAAGGAATAAAAATCGCCATGTTATTACCCTGGCTAATATTAATTCCCTTCATCGGCGGCTTCCTGTGCTGGCAGACTGAACGCTTTGGCGTGAAGATGCCGCGCTGGATCGCGCTGATCACCATGGGATTGACGTTTCTGCTTGGCCTGCAGTTGTGGATGCAGGGCGGCTATTCTCTCACGCAATCTACCGGTATTCCGCAGTGGCAGTCAGAATTCGTGATGCCGTGGATCCCGCGCTTCGGCATTAGCATTCATCTGGCGATCGACGGTTTGTCGTTGCTGATGGTGGTGCTGACCGGGCTGCTCGGGGTGCTAGCGGTGCTCTGTTCATGGCGCGAAATCGAGAAGTATCAGGGCTTTTTCCATCTTAACCTGATGTGGATCCTGGGCGGCGTTATCGGCGTGTTCCTCGCCATCGACCTGTTCCTGTTCTTCTTCTTCTGGGAAATGATGCTGGTGCCGATGTATTTCCTGATAGCACTCTGGGGCCATAAGGCTTCCGACGGGAAAACGCGTATCACGGCGGCAACCAAGTTCTTCATTTATACCCAGGCGAGCGGGCTGGTGATGCTGATTGCCATTCTGGCGCTGGCGTTTGTTCACTTCAACGCCACCGGCGTATGGACCTTCAATTACGAAGAGCTGCTGAAGACACCGATGTCGCACGGTGTGGAATACCTGCTGATGCTGGGCTTCTTTATCGCTTTTGCGGTGAAAATGCCGGTGGTTCCGCTGCACGGTTGGTTACCGGACGCGCACTCTCAGGCACCGACCGCCGGTTCCGTTGACCTCGCCGGGATCTTGTTGAAAACCGCGGCCTACGGTCTGCTGCGTTTTGCGCTGCCGCTGTTCCCGAACGCTTCCGCTGAATTTGCACCTATTGCCATGTGGCTGGGCGTTATCGGCATTTTCTACGGCGCGTGGATGGCTTTCAGCCAGTACGACATCAAACGTCTGATTGCCTACACATCCGTTTCCCATATGGGCTTTGTACTGATTGCTATCTACACCGGCAGCCAGTTGGCTTATCAGGGCGCGGTGATTCAGATGATTGCGCACGGTCTGTCCGCAGCCGGTCTGTTTATCCTTTGCGGCCAGCTGTACGAACGTCTGCATACCCGTGATATGCGTCAGATGGGGGGGCTGTGGAGCAAAATTAAGTGGCTGCCGGCGCTGTCGATGTTCTTTGCCGTAGCAACGCTCGGTATGCCGGGCACCGGTAACTTTGTTGGCGAATTTATGATTCTGTTCGGCAGCTACCATACCGTGCCGGTGATTACGATTATCTCCACTTTCGGTCTGGTGTTCGCTTCCGTTTATTCGCTGTCGATGCTGCATCGCGCGTACTTTGGTAAAGCAAAAAGCGAAATTGCCGCAAAAGAATTGCCGGGAATGTCCCTGCGTGAATTGTCTATCGTTCTGCTGTTGGTTGTTCTGCTGGTGCTGCTGGGTTTCTTCCCGCAGCCGATTCTGGACACCTCGCACTCTGCGATGAGTAACATTCAGCAGTGGTTTGTTAATTCTGTTTCTACTACAAGGCCGTAATTCGCCATGACAATAACTCCACAACAACTGATCGCACTGCTACCGCTGCTGATCGTCGGCTTGACGGTGGTGGTTGTGATGCTCTCCATTGCGTGGCGACGCAATCATTTCCTCAATGCCACGCTATCGGTTCTCGGCCTCAACGTCGCGCTAGTCTCACTTTGGTTCGTGGGGCAGAACGGGGCGATGGACGTGACGCCGCTGATTCGTGTTGACGGCTACTCCATGCTCTATACCGGGCTGGTGCTGCTGGCGAGTCTGGCGACCTGTACCTTTGCTTATCCGTGGCTTGAGGGTTACAAGGACAATAAAGAAGAGTTCTACCTGCTGGTGCTGATCGCCGCGTTGGGCGGTATTCTGCTGGCGGGCGCTAACCATCTGGCGGCGTTGTTCCTCGGTATTGAGCTTATCTCTCTGCCGCTGTTCGGTCTGGTTGGCTACGCCTTCCGTCAGAAACGCTCGCTGGAAGCCAGTATCAAATACACCATTCTGTCTGCCGTCGCCTCTTCTTTCCTGCTGTTCGGTATCGCGCTGGTGTACGCGAACTCCGGTAACCTGTCCTTCCTCGCCCTTGGTAAGAACCTGGCTGACAGCACGCTGCATGAACCGTTGCTGCTGGCGGGTGTGGGCTTGATGATTGTGGGTCTGGGCTTCAAGCTGTCGCTGGTGCCGTTTCACCTGTGGACGCCGGACGTCTACCAGGGCGCGCCTGCGCCGGTATCAACCTTCCTGGCGACCGCCAGCAAGATTGCTATCTTTGGCGTGGTGATGCGTCTGTTCCTGTATGTGCCAGTCGGCAACAGCGAGGCGGTACGCGTGGTGCTGGGCCTTATCGCCTTCGCGTCGATTATCTTCGGTAACCTGATGGCGCTGAGCCAGACCAATATCAAGCGTCTGCTCGGCTACTCTTCTATCTCCCATCTTGGCTATTTGCTGGTGGCGCTGATTGCCCTGCAGAGCGGCGAGATGTCGATGGAAGCGGTGGGCGTCTATCTGGCTGGTTACCTGTTCAGCAGCCTCGGCGCGTTCGGTGTAGTGAGCCTGATGTCCAGTCCGTATCGCGGGCCGGATGCGGATTCGCTCTATTCATATCGCGGCCTGTTCTGGCATCGCCCGATTCTGTCGGCGGTGATGACGGTGATGATGCTGTCTCTCGCCGGTATTCCGATGACGCTGGGCTTTATCGGTAAGTTCTACGTGCTGGCGGTCGGTGTGCATGCGCACCTGTGGTGGCTGGTAGGGGCGGTGGTTGTCGGTTCGGCAATTGGTCTCTACTACTATCTGCGCGTGGCGGTGAGCCTGTATTTGAGCGCACCGGAGAAACTCAATCGCGATGCGCCGTCTAACTGGCAGTATAGCGCCGGGGGCATCGTAGTGCTGATTTCCGCGCTGCTGGTGCTGGTGCTTGGCGTATGGCCGCAGCCGCTGATTAGCATCGTGCAGCTGGCGATGCCGCTGATGTAACCTGACGACTAACTGAGAAAAAGGATCGCTTCGGCGGTCCTTTTTTTATCGGTGAAAAATGTATGGGTATTTTCTTTAATATTCGTATTTGTCATGCGGTTTGTCATATTAATCTCACTTTACGTTTCCCCTCACGCTCTTATTTTCCGTACTATTATTACTACGCACACTATTGTGTTTTTTTGATGGAGAAAGTGAATGAAAACAAGGCGTAAGCATTTAACCATCGGGGAAGTTGAGCGTCTGGTTGATGCGGCAAGGCGAGGGGCGAACCCGCAGCGCGATGTCTGTTTATTGTGGATGTGTTTTAACCATGGCTGTCGGGTGAGCGAAATTCGTCACTGGAAGCTATCTGATATCGATATTCAAAGCGGGGTTATTTATATTCGGCGGCTTAAAAATGGCTTTTCAACAACCCATCCTATTTATAAGCGGGAGGAGACGGTTCTCCGTGAATGGTTAAATGTGCGTAAGGATTATCCAGGTAATAACTCAGGTTGGCTTTTTTTATCTCGCAATGGCCAGCCTCTATCGCGGCAGAGAATATATCAGATGATGAAGAACCTTAGCCTGGATACGCAGCTGGAAATCAACGCCCATCCGCATATGCTGCGCCATGCATGCGGTTTTGCTCTGGCGAATAATGGGGTGGATACACGCTTAATCCAGGATTTTCTCGGCCATCGGAATATTCAGCACACGGTTATTTATACGGCAAGTAATGATGCGAGGTTTAGGGAGGTTTGGTAAATGAAATAGTCATTTTGTATCAAACTGACTCCTATGCTATCCATGGGCAGTAACAATGTCAATTTTCAATTAACATTTTTTTTCCTTATGTTTTTCATGTGCTTATATTAAGTATATCTAAATTATATTTTTTATGTTTTTTAATTGGTTTTGTGTATGTGTTTTTTGAAAAACTCAGTTTGCGATTTTTTAGTTTTTTATCGTGTTTATTAGGGTTTCCCCTGGCGAATATGAATTTAAATATGCCTTCCCTGGCAATTTCTCTTTCTGTTAATTGAAGTGGTCAAATTGATACAAAATGACCACTTCAAAATATTATATCCATTTCATGGGTCAATGTTTTGTCGCGTTATTAATATCAAGCGTAAATAAAAGGATGCGCACGGTATTGCGCTTTTAAGTTAATGCATTGACTGCATTGAAAAGGATTAATCATGAAAAAAACATTACTTGTTGCTGTTGTTGCTGCTTGCGCGACGTTCTCTGGTGCTGCGCTGGCAGATGACGGTCAGGTGAAGTTTCTTGGCAGCATCATTGACGCTGGCTGCGACGTGGTCAACGACCTTTCTAACCCACTGGAAGTCCAGATGGGACAGATCGCTAAAACGGCGTTTACCGGTACTGGTTCTACTGCGGCTGAGCAAGGTTTCGATATTAAACTGGAAAACTGCCCGACTACTGTTACCAAAGCATCGGTACTGTTCTCCGGTACTAACGTTGACGGTGACAATGAAAAGCTGAAGTTGACCACCGAGACTGATGTTGCTACAGGCGTAGCTCTGCAGCTGGTTGATGGTAGCACTAACAGTACTCTGCCGCTGTTCACCCGTTCTACCAGCCTGACCATCCCATCAACTGGCAATATCGATCTGCCGTTCCGCGTGCGTTATATCCAGACCGACGCGACTGTTGTTGCTGGTAAAGCTAACGGTAGCGCCAACTTCACTATCAGCTACAACTGATTCTCCGTCTATTAGACCGTGCTAGCGAGCCGAAATCGGCTCGCTTTTCCAGGGAGCTGGAGATGAAACGATACCTGAAAGTGCTGATGGCTGGATGGCTGTTGGTGGGCGCTGCGGCACATGCGGGCGTCGTCACCGGCGGTACTCGCTTGGTTTATCCGGGCGGCAAAAAAGAGTCTTCCCTTAGCGTAACTAATAATGATGCAACGCCATACCTTATTCAAAGCTGGATAGAAGCGGATAACGGCACCGCCCCCTTCCTGTTGACACCGCCTTTGTTTCGCCTGGAAGGCGAGCAGCAAACCCGACTGCGGGTGATCTATAGCGGTGGATTGCCGGAAAACAAAGAAAGTATGTTCTGGATGAATATCAAAGCGATTCCATCCTCACAGGCTAAAGCTGGCACCAACACATTACAGATCGCCATTAAAACCCGTATCAAATTAATTTATCGGCCGAAATCCGTTACGGGAACGCCGGAAACAGTGACGGAGCAGCTTCGCTGGACGCGCAGCGGCAATACGCTACAGGTCACTAATCCCACCGCGTTTTATATGAATTTCGCCGAGGTGAAAATCGGTGGTGCAGAAGTCAAAGAAGCCAACTGGGTAGCGCCTGGCGCGACGGCGCGTTTTGATTTGCCGCGCGGCAACACAGGCTCTTTGCAGTGGAAACTGATTAATGATTACGGCGGTATTGGCGCGCAGCATAGCGTTAATTTGTAAAGGCTATCAGGCCAGGGAGTTCCAGAGAGAATGAAAAATAATCATAACAAATGGTGGCTTAACCGGATAGCCGGAGCTCTGGCCGTTGCCTTGATACCGTGGTGTGATGATGCGCTGGCGCGGGATGTGTTTAACCCGGCATTATTGGAAATGGATGGCCCGCAGACGGGCGTCAGGGATTTATCGGCTTACGAACACGCTGGAGGGCAGCAGCCGGGGACCTATCGGGTCGATGTTTACCTCAACAATATTTTTATGGAGACCCGGGATGTCGCTTTTCAACAAAGCCGGATCCAGGGGGAAACTTCACTGCAGCCCTGCCTGAAAGTTGAAGAACTCGCTGAATGGGGCGTGCGCGTTAAGCAATTCCCTGAATTAGGCCGTAAATCGGCGGACTGCGCGGATCTGGAAGTTATACCCCAGGCAAAGGCAGACTTTCGCTTTAGTCAGCAGCGTTTGTTATTGAGTTTTCCTCAGGCGGCGGTTTCCAGCGCGGCGCGGGGCTGGGTTGACCCGAAGCAGTGGGATGACGGTATTAGCGCACTTCTGCTGAACTACTCATTCAGCGGGGCAAACAACTGGTCGCGCAAGAACGACATGCCGGACAGCGATAATCAATACGTTAACCTGCGTCCCGGTATCAACATCGGACCGTGGCGTTTGCGCAACTACACGACCTGGAATCGCAGCAGCAGCGGCGGGGAATCCAATAACAGCTGGGACACGGTTTATACCTATGCGCAGCGCAATATCAATGCCCTGCAAGGGGTGATGACGCTGGGCGACAGCAGCACCGACGCCGACGTTTTTGAAGGCATTCCCTTCCGCGGGGCGATGCTGGCTTCCGATGACGATATGTTGCCGGAAAGCCTGCGCGGCTATGCGCCGGTAGTGCGCGGGATTGCGCGTACCAATGCGCAGGTCATTATTCGTCAGAACGGCTATGAGATTTACCAGACCTACGTCTCCCCCGGCGCGTTCGAAATCACCGATATGTATCCGACCGGCGGCTCGGGCGATTTATCGGTCACCATTAAAGAATCCGATGGCAGCGAGCAAAATCTGATTGTTCCTTATGCTTCACTGCCTGTCCTGCAGCGCGAAGGCCGCCTCAAATATAGTGTGACTTCCGGCGTATACCGGGCCTACGACAATAGTATTGATGAAACGCCGCTCACTCAGGCGACGGCTATTTACGGCCTGTCGTCGGGGGTAACCCTTTACGGCGGCGGCCAATTTAGCAGCAAATATCAGTCGCTGGCGCTGGGGGTGGGGAAAAACCTCGGCGAGCTTGGCGCCGTATCGACCGACGTCACCCAGGCCTGGTCGAACCGCCAGGATCAAGACAAAGAGAGCGGTCAGTCGGTACGTATCCGTTACAGCAAAGATCTCCCGGGCTTAGGCACCAACGTCTCCCTGGCAGGATATCGCTATGCGACCAGCGGTTACTGGGATATGCAGGAGGTGCTGGATACCTATCGGGACGATAATTATACCCCTTCAATCGAACGGCGGCGCAACCGGGGAGAAGTCACGCTCAGCCAGAGCCTTGGTGACGAAATGGGCTCGATGTCGCTGAGCTATATCCGCGAAGACTACTGGAACACCGGGCGTACCATGGAGTCGGTGGGCGTGGGATACAACAATAGCTGGCACGGTGTCAGCTATAGCATTAACTACAGTTACAACCGTAATACCACCGATCAGGATACCGGAAAACGCAACGATGAAGACCACCTGTTCGCGCTGAGCATCAGCGTGCCTCTGGGGGAATGGCTACCGAAACCGGTTTATGCCAACTACTCCCTGAACAGCAGCAAAAATGGTTCAACCAGCAATAATCTGGGCCTTTCCGGTACTCTTCTGGAGCGAAATAACCTGAGCTGGAGCGTACAGGAAGGATACACCAGCCAGGGAAGAGGAGAGAGCGGCAGCGTTAATGCGGACTGGCGCGCGACCTATGGTGAGCTTACCGGCGGCTACAGCCATGATAAATACAGCCATCGTCTGAACTACGCCCTGCGTGGCGGAGTCCTGGCGCATGAAAATGGCCTGACGCTGGGGCAGCCTTTTGGTGAAACCCTCGCTTTAGTCAAAGCGCCAGGCGCCTCGGGCGTTGGCGTGAATAACCAGACCGGCGTCAGGACCGACTGGCGGGGCTATGCCGTGGTGCCTTATACCTCGCCGTATCGTAAGAATATATTGACCCTTGATACCAGCACCATGCCGGACGATGTCGATCTTGAGCTAACCACTCAGACGGTGGTGCCAACCCGTGGGGCGGTGGTTCGCGCAAGTTATGACACCAGCGTAGGTAGCCGGGTGCTGATGACGGTGCGTTGGGCTAATGGTCAGCCGGTACCTTTCGGTGCCATGGTCAGCGTACCTGGAGCCGCGACGTCAGAGTCGGCATTTATCGTTGGCGAAGGCGGACAGGTCTACCTGAGCGGGCTGGAGTCTAACGGGGCACTTAATGTGAAATGGGGAGCGGGTGCACAAGAACGCTGTCGGATTCAGTATGCGCTGCCGTCAGGTAAAACCCTCACCGGCATTATTGTAGCCCAGGGGCTATGCCGTTAATCGAAAGGATGCAGAGACAATGAAACGATTTTCATGGGGAATATTAGCGGGCTTGACGGCGCTGGCGATATCGCCGCAGGCGATGGCGGCTACCGGGTGGTGCCAGAATAATAGTGGCGCTCCTTTTCAGGACAGCTTTTCTTTTGTTCAAACGTTTACTAATCCTTCGCAAAACCAGACTGGGATGGAGTTCAACCGACTTTATAATTGGAGCACAGGCGGAACCTACCAGGCAAAATGTGATTGCGATACCACTAGCGGTACCGTGCTGTATAAAACGACGATTCCAGGGTTGGTGGCGACGCAGACCCGCAGTGGACTCAATTTCTATCGGCTTAATCAATATCTGGAAATTGCCAGCGAGTTATATATTGCGGGAAATTTGAATCAATACGTCCCAACACCCGTGCAGGATAAAAGTAATTTATATGATAATCCAACGGCTTGTAATTCCGGGGGCGGCCCCTTTGATACGGGCTCTCGAGGATATATATCACTCTATTTTACCCGCCCCTTTGTTGGCCAGGTGACGATTCCACCAACGATTATCCTGAATGTTTATGGGACAAGGAAAGCGGGTAGTTATAGCTCTATTCCAATGACGCAGATCTCAATGAGCGGTTCCGTTACGGTACCGCAATCCTGCGAGATTAATACCGGTCAACCGATTAACGTCGATTTTGGCGATATTGCTGCCAACAACTTTAAAACGGTGAACCAGATGCCGACGGGCTTTACCCCGCATACAGTAAATATGACGATAGCCTGTACCAATATTTCTGCTGGGGTAAAAGTCTCGCTCTCATTCCAGGGTTCGGCAGATAGCCATGACAACAGCGCATTGGCGACGACCAATAGCGATATTGCGGTACGGATTGAAAATATTACCGGTGTCAAAATCCCTATGATTTCGGGTTTACTGCCGGTCAATATGAATTATACGAATCAGACCGGCGATACGACCATGAAAATTTATCCAATTAATACTACCGGTAATTTACCTGCGGGGGGCGGATTTACTGCAACTGCAACCATTCAGGCTGAAATTGAATAACAGGAGCGAATAATGAACAAGGCACTATGGCTGGCATTATTGCTGCCCGTTTTTTCCTCCTGGGGAGGAATACCTCTGAATGTTACAGGTAATATTTATTTTCTTCCCTGTGACGTAAGCGCCGATACGAAAAATCAGGAGGTGAATTTTGGTACGCTCCTGAATATTGACTTTCAAACAGCAGGTGATGCTTCAGCATGGAAAACCTTTAACCTGAACGTGGAAAATTGCCCGGCGGGTACCACCAAAGCGACGGTGAAATTCGATGGCGTAACGGACGGCGATGATGCCACGCATTTCGCCAATATGGCGGCCAGCGATGCGGCGCAGAATATTGCGCTACAGATAACGAATACCGACCATTCCAGGACCTATAAAAATCAAGACAAGATGACCATTACTATTAACAGTAGTACCGGGAAGGGAGAGTTTCCTTTGGCTGCTCGCTTATATTCAACCCAGGGTGGAGCAACGGTCGGGACATTCGAGTCGGTGGTGCAGTTGACATTTACCTATCAGTAATTTTATGAGTTAAATGGATGAAAAGGAATGACGTATGCAGGAAGAAATAGAATATCTGAGCGTAAAAGATGTTGAGCGTCTGACTCTTGCAGCACAATATTGTGCTCATCCGGAAAGAAATAGCTGTATGATTCAGATGTGTTTTTTGCATGGTTTTAGAATTAATGAAATTACGGCATTAACATTGAGTGATGTCGACTTTCCCGGGAAGCGAATCTATATTCATCGGGCTCGTCACGGTGTTTCAGGTTATCATCCTTTGCAGCCGAAAGAGGTTATTTCTTTGCAGCGTTGGCTGCTGGCTCGGGAATGTTACCCGGCCCATAGCGATCTTCTTTTTCTCTCCTCAAGGGGAAATAAGATGACCCGACAGCGTTTCTATCAAATTATTCGTGAATGCTGTGAACTAGCGAGGCTAAAGCAGAATGTTCACCCACGAATGCTGCGTCATGCCTGTGGCTATGAACTGGGTAAGAAAGGCATTGATGACGATTCTATTCAGGATTACCTTGGCTATCGGAATTTAAAATCTATCCTGCGTTATAACGGTTATGTTGAAGAGTAATTTAGGGGCGTAAACGCGGCGGCCGTTATTCACCGCGCTACGCCCGCTTTTAGTCCACGGTATAGGCCAGAAAATCTTCCGCTAACACAGTTGACGGAAAAACCTCCTGACATTCCGCAAGAAGGCGCTGACAGCCCTCAACATCATAGCGTGAGCTAAAATGAGTGGCGATAAGCGTACCGACGCCCGCATCGCGCGCCAACGCGGCCGTCTGTTGACTGACTGAATGCCCGCGGCTGTTGGCTTTTTCCGCCATTGCCTGCTCCAGAGTGACCTCATGGACCATGACATCCACGCCGCGTGCCAGTTCCAGCGCCTCCGGGCAGGGTGCAGTGTCGCCGAAAATCGCCAGCGTTTTTCCCGGTGTCGCCGGACCAAGATAGCGGCTACCGTCAATTATCCGCCCATCTTCCAGCTCAACCGTTAATCCTTGCTTTAAACGGTGGAACAACGGACCGGAGGGGACGCCGTCAGCGATAAGCCGGGCGGCATCAAGAGCGCCTGGTTTATCGTGCTGCTCAATTCGATAGCCATAACACTCGACCGGATGATTTAACGGATATGCACTAACCCGATAGCCCTGTTCATCAAACACCAAACCAGGCCCGACCTCGACGATGGTTAGCGGATAATCGGTCCAGGAACCGCTAAGGCGCAGCGCGGTTTCTACGAACTCCTTAAGCCCTTTTGGCCCATACAGAGTCAGCGGCAGCGAATTGCCCTGCATCGAACGGCTGCACAGCAGGCCGGGAAGGCCGAACAGATGGTCGCCATGGAGATGAGTGATGAAAATTTTATTCAGTTTGCCAGGATGATAAGGGGTATATAGAAACTGATGCTGTGTTCCCTCCCCGCAGTCGAACAGCCACATCTCAGCCATTGTTGGCTGTTGCAAATTCAGCACTATCGACGTCATATTACGCGTACGGGTGGGCACGCCAGCGGATGTCCCCAAAAAGAGTAATTCCATCGTCCTGTGTCCTTAGGGCGTGAGTCAAAAAACAGAGTATACCCGTCATACTTCAAGTTGCATGTGTGTTGGCTGCACTCGTTCACCCCAGTCACTTACTCATGTAAGCTCCTGGGGATTCGCTCGCTGGCCGCCTTCATGCCACTTGAATTATTTAGGGTTAAAATTTATTAAGGAACCGCAGATGATGACATGGCAGGATCTTCACCACGCCGAACTGACCGTCCCACAGCTTTATGCCCTGCTGAAATTACGCTGTGCGGTGTTCGTTGTCGAACAAACCTGCGCCTATCTGGACGTCGATGGCGACGACCTGGTCGGAGAGAATCGCCATATTCTAGGCTGGCGCGGTGAGGAGCTGGTGGCCTACGCGCGCATCCTTAAGAGTGAAGATGAGTTTGAGCCGGTAGTGATTGGTCGGGTGATTGTCAGCCCGACGGTGCGTGGCGAAAAGCTAGGCTATCAGCTGATGGAGCAGGCGCTGGCCAGCTGTCGCCAGAACTGGCCGCAAAAGGCCATTTATCTCGGGGCCCAGGCGCACCTGCAAAAATTCTACGAGAGCTTCGGTTTTGTACCGGTTACCGAGGTTTACGATGAGGACGGTATCGACCACATCGGCATGGCGCGCGAAATTGCCACCCACTAACGTCGGACACGCGGACTAAAAGCCGCTCCCTCATCGGGGGTACTGCTATTTCAGCGTGGTACCCCGTATAATATGGGGTTTTTACTCCGTGGAGGTTTGCGTGCTGTCTGTTTCCACCGCGCTGGAAAGCCTGTTCGGCTGCCTGGCTGAAGATTTCCCGCCATCGCCCGGCACGCGAATTTTCGATATCCCCTTTGCGCTGAATGACGCTTTTGACCCATTGTTGTGGTGCAGTCATCAGCCGGTGTGGCCGCAATTCTACTGGCAGCAGCGTAACGGTGATGAAGAACTCGCCGCGCTGGGAGCGGTAAAAACCTTTCCTTCTTTAGTTCAGGCGAATGCTTTTTTACAGCAACAGGGGCGCGACGATCTGCGGATTTGCGGCCTTAACGCGTTTGACCCGCAGCGGGGAATGTTGATACTGCCGAGGCTGGAGTGGCGTCGCCTGGGCGGTAAAGCCACCCTGCGGCTGACGCTGTGCAGCGACACTTCGCTTAATGACGATGCCCATGCGGCGCGTGAATTCCTCCATTTTTTAATAGCAGAACAATCGCTCCCCGCGGCGATGCCCTCCCTGTTAAGTGAACAGCACTTTCCAGCCTGGCCGAAGTGGCGGGCGCTGGTTGAACAAGCAACACAGACTATAGCTGGCGGGAAAATGGACAAAGTGGTACTGGCCCGCGCCACCGATTTACATTTTTCTGCCCCGTTAAATGCGGGCGCGATCGTCGCCGCCAGCCGCCGCAGTAATCTCAACTGCTATCACTTTCTGATGGCTTTTAATTCACAGCAAGCCTTTTTCGGCGCGACGCCGGAGCGGCTGTGGCGTCGGCGCGGCGCGCTGTTGCGCACCGAGGCGCTGGCGGGGACCGCTGCCAGCCATGAGAACGATCGTCAGGCACAAAAGCTGGCAGACTGGCTGATGAATGATGATAAAAACCAGCGCGAAAATATGCTGGTGGTGGAAGATATCTGTCAGCGTATGCAGGGGGAGACTCGCGTGCTGGACGTGCTGCCGCCGCAGGTCGTGCGTCTGCGTAAAGTGCAGCATCTGCGGCGCTGTATTTGGGCCGAGCTGGATAGACCTGATGACGCCCGCTGCCTGCACCGGCTCCAGCCCACGGCGGCGGTTGCCGGCTTACCACGACAGACGGCGCTGGATTTTATCACCCGCCACGAACCTTTTACCCGCGACTGGTATGCCGGTTCCGCTGGCTATCTGTCGCTGGCGCAAAGTGAATTTTGCGTCTCCCTACGCTCGGCGCAAGTAGATCAAGACAAGCTCAGATTGTACGCCGGGGCAGGAATCGTCAGCGGTTCGGACCCTGAACAAGAGTGGCTGGAAATTGACAATAAAGCGGCGGGATTGCGCTCGTTACTGCTTGCAGAAACCTAGATAAAACGATGCATATCAAAGCTCGATCACTTTGTATTATCTATACTTAGCCTCAATATTTGATACCGGACAAATTCATGTCAGTAAGCGCATTTAACCGACGCTGGGCGGCGGTGATCCTTGAAGCTTTAACGCGCCACGGCGTGCAGCATATCTGCATTGCGCCCGGCTCGCGCTCAACGCCCTTAACCCTGGCGGCGGCGGAAAACCGCGCTTTTATTCATCACACTCATTTTGACGAACGCGGCCTCGGCCATCTGGCATTGGGCCTGGCGAAAGCCAGCGGCCAGCCGGTGGCGGTAATTGTTACGTCCGGTACCGCCACGGCCAACCTCTATCCAGCGCTGATAGAGGCCGGATTGACTGGCGAGAAACTCATTTTGCTTACCGCTGACCGGCCACCGGAGCTGATCGACTGCGGTGCCAATCAGGCCATTCGCCAGCCGGGGATGTTTGCCTCGCATCCATCGCAGACGATATCGCTGCCGCGACCGTCGCAGGATATTCCGGCCCGCTGGCTGGTCTCTACCCTCGATCAGGCGCTTGGCGCGCTGCATTCCGGCGGCGTGCATATCAACTGCCCGTTTGCCGAACCGCTGTACGGCGATATGGACGATACCGGCGTCGAGTGGCAGCAGCAGCTAGGTGACTGGTGGCAGAGCGACAAACCGTGGCTGCGCCAGTCCCTGCATCTTTCAAGTGATAAGCAGCGCGACTGGTTTTTCTGGCGACAAAAACGCGGCGTGATCGTTGCCGGGCGCATGAGCGCCGAAGAAGGCAAGAAAGTGGCCGAATGGGCGAAAACGCTCGGCTGGCCGCTGATTGGCGACGTGCTCTCGCAAACCGGACAGCCGCTACCGTGCGCTGACCTGTGGCTCGGAAACGCAAAGGCGGTCAGCGAACTTGCGCAGGCGCAAATCATTGTCCAGTTGGGCAGCAGCCTGACCGGCAAACGCGTTTTGCAGTGGCAGGCGACCTGTGAGCCAGAAGAGTACTGGCTGGTGGATAACCTGCCGGGGCGGCTTGACCCGGCGCAGCATCGCGGTCGTCGTCTCGTCTGTTCCATCGATCGTTGGCTGGATCTACACCCGGCGGAAAAACGCCAGCCGTGGGCCTCCGCCATCCCTGAACTGGCGCGCCAGGCATGGCAGGCGGCGGTCGACAACAGCGAGTCCTTCGGCGAGGCCCAGCTGGCGCAAAGAATCCGTCGCTATCTGCCGGATCAGGGCCAGCTGTTTGTCGGCAACAGCCTGGTAGTACGCTTAATTGATGCGCTATCGCAGCTCCCGGCGGGCTACCCGGTTTATAGCAATCGTGGGGCCAGCGGAATTGATGGCCTGCTGGCGACGGCGGCTGGCGTGCAGCGTGCCAGCGCGCGTCCGACGCTGGTTATCGTCGGTGACCTGTCGGCGCTCTACGATCTTAACTCGCTGGCGCTGCTGCGTCAGGCATCTGCGCCGCTGGTGCTGATTGTCGTCAACAACAACGGTGGGCAAATTTTTTCTCTGCTGCCAACGCCGCAGGACCAGCGAAGCCAGTTCTATCTGATGCCGCAAAACGTCAATTTTGACCATGCGGCGGCGATGTTCAACTTACCTTATCATCGCCCCACGGGGTGGAGTGAACTCGAAAGTGCGCTGGATGGCGCCTGGCGTACTCCCGGCGCCACTCTGATTGAACTGGTGGTGAATGAAACCGACGGTGCGCAAACCTTACAACACCTGCTGGCGCAGGTGAGCCAGCTATGACGCTGCACGCGGTGGCTGAACAGGGCCTGCCGGGCTATCCGTGGCTGGTTTTTTTGCACGGATTTTCCGGCGATAGCCACGAGTGGCGCACCGTGGGCCAGGCGTTTAGCGCGTATCCGCGTTTGTATCTTGACCTTCCGGGCCACGGAGGTTCGGCGAATATCGAAGTGAGCGACTTTGCCGATGTCTGCCAGCTCCTTAAGAATACGCTGAATAGTTACAACATACTAAAGTACTGGCTGGTGGGGTACTCCCTTGGCGGACGGGTGGCGATGGCCTATGCCAGCCAGCCGCGTAAAGGTCTCTGCGGGCTGGTCGTCGAAGGCGGGCATCCGGGTTTACAGGATGACAACCAGCGTCTGCTGCGCCTGTGTAGCGATGCAGCATGGGCTGAACGTTTTCGCTGTGAGCCATTGGCGCAGGTTTTCTCCGACTGGTATCAGCAGCCGGTCTTTGCCTCCCTTGATGAGCCCCAGCGCGCGGCGCTGGTTGCACTGCGCAGCCGTAACAACGGGACGACTTTAGCGGCGATGCTGCTGGCGACCTCACTTGGTCAACAGCCCGATCTCCGTGGGGCATTACGCACTCGTGATTTCCCATTTCATTACCTTTGCGGCGAACGCGATGACAAGTTTCGCGCCATCGCGGATGAGCTATCCGCAACCACACACGTAATTAATCATGCCGGACACAACGCGCATCGGGAAAACCCTGCCGCAGTAGTTGCTTGTCTGGCGCAGTTTTTAGCGAGTTAACTGAAGGACACTCTATGATCTCTCTTGATGAAGCAATGCTTTACGCCCCGGTTGAATGGCAGGACTGTTCCGAAGGCTACACTGACATTCGTTATCAAAAGTCGGCGGATGGGATTGCTAAAATCACCATTAACCGCCCACAGGTCCGCAACGCCTTTCGCCCGCTGACCGTCAAAGAGATGATTCAGGCGCTGGCGGATGCCCGCTATGACGACAATATCGGCGTTATCGTCCTGACCGGCGAAGGCGACAAGGCGTTCTGTGCCGGTGGCGATCAGAAAGTTCGCGGCGACTACGGCGGATATCAGGATGACTCCGGTGTTCATCACCTCAACGTGCTCGATTTCCAGCGTCAAATTCGCACCTGCCCGAAACCCGTTGTGGCAATGGTCGCGGGTTACTCCATCGGCGGGGGGCACGTACTGCATATGATGTGCGACCTGACCATCGCTGCGGAAAACGCCATCTTCGGCCAGACCGGCCCGAAAGTCGGTTCCTTCGACGGCGGCTGGGGCGCGGCCTATATGGCACGTATTGTTGGGCAGAAAAAAGCTCGCGAAATCTGGTTCCTGTGCCGTCAATACGACGCGAAAGCCGCGCTGGATATGGGCCTGGTCAACACCGTGGTTCCGCTGGCGGACCTGGAAAAAGAGACCGTGCGCTGGTGTCGTGAAATGCTGCAAAACAGCCCGATGGCGCTGCGCTGCCTGAAGGCGGCGCTTAACGCTGATTGCGACGGTCAGGCGGGGCTGCAGGAGCTGGCGGGCAATGCCACTATGCTGTTCTATATGACCGAAGAGGGTCAGGAAGGGCGCAACGCGTTCAACCAGAAGCGTCAGCCGGACTTCAGCAAATTTAAACGGAATCCATAATGCGACAGGCGCAAGTTTACCGCTGGCAGCTACCGATGGACGCGGGGGTGGTGCTGCGTGAACGGCGGTTAAAAACCCGCGATGGCTTGCTCCTGCGCTTGCGTGACGGCGAGCGCGAAGGCTGGGGGGAGATTTCTCCCCTGCCGGGATTCAGCCTTGAAACGCTGGACGAAGCGCAGGCGGCGCTGCTTACCTGGGCGCAAGCCTGGCGTGATGGCGAAGACGCTGCGCTGCCAGTGCCGCCTTCAGCGGCTTTCGGCGTGAGCTGCGCGCTGGCGGAACTGTGCGGTGAGCTGCCGCAGGCGGCGGATTATCGCGCCGCGCCGCTGTGTTCCGGCGACCCGGACGAGCTGTTTGCGAAGCTTTCGCTGATGCCTGGCGAGAAGGTGGCGAAGGTCAAAGTTGGCCTGTATGAGGCGGTGCGCGACGGCATGGTAGTGAACCTGCTGCTGGAAGCGATCCCTGATTTGACGTTGCGTCTTGATGCCAACCGTGCCTGGACGCCGCTGAAAGCCCAGCAGTTCGCCAAATACGTCGATCCGCAATATCGTGAGCGTATCGCCTTCCTTGAAGAACCCTGCAAAACTCGCGACGACTCGCGTGCTTTTGCACAGGAAACGGGTATCGCAATTGCCTGGGATGAGAGCCTGCGCGAGGCGGATTTTGAGTTTGCCGCCGAGCCGGGTTTGCGGGCCGTGGTGATTAAACCGACGTTGACCGGCAGCCTGCAAAAAGTGCAGCAGCAGGTGGCAACCGCTCATGCTCTGGGGCTGACGGCGGTTATCAGCTCATCCATTGAGTCGAGCCTGGGCCTGACGCAGTTGGCGCGGATTGCCGCCTGGCTGACGCCGCACACCATTCCCGGTCTGGATACTCTGAGCCTGATGCGTGGCCAACTGATTCGTCGCTGGCCGGAAAGCGACCTGCCGCGCCTGACCGTTGATGAGCTGGAGCCGTTGCTGTGACATTTAGCGACTGGCCCTGGCGTCACTGGCGTCAGCTGCGGGGAGAGGCGCAGGCGCTGCGTCTGAACGAGCAGCGCCTGAGTTGGCGAGAACTGTGCGCGCAAATTGATGCGCTGGCGGCGGGATTTCACGCCCAGGGCGTCAGCGAAGGCGATGGCGTGCTGCTTCGCGCTTACAATCAGCCGGAGGCCTTACTGGCGTGGCTGGCACTATTGCAGTGCGGCGCGCGCGTCCTGCCGCTGAATCCGCAATTGCCATCCGCTTTGTTAGCGGAACTGCTACCGTCGCTAAGCCTGCGTCATGCGCTGGCGCTAAACGGCGACGCTCTTGCGCTGATGTACAACCCACTGGCCCTGCAATTTGCGTCAGGCGAACACGCCGTTATCTGGCGCGAAGATCGCCTGGCCTCAATGACGCTAACTTCGGGGTCGACGGGTTTACCGAAAGTGGCGGTACATACTTTTCGCGCCCATCTCGCCAGCGCCGAAGGCGTGCTGGCGATGATCCCGCTTGCGCCGGAAGATGACTGGCTGCTGTCGCTGCCGCTGTTTCACGTTTCCGGTCAGGGCATTCTCTGGCGCTGGCTGCATGCGGGCGCTGTCCTGACGGCGCGTGACAAACAGCCGCTGGAGCAGGCATTGCAGGGCTGTACTCATGCCTCGCTGGTGCCGACTCAGCTCTGGCGTCTGCTCAACGATGATGGCGAAATTTCGTTAAAAGCGGTGTTGCTGGGCGGCGCGGCGATCCCGGTGGCGCTGACCGAGCAGGCGAAGGCGCGCGGTATCCGCTGCTGGTGCGGCTACGGACTGACTGAGTTTGCTTCCACGGTGTGCGCCAAAGAGGCCGATGGCCTGGCGGATGTCGGGCAGCCGCTGCCGGGACGCGAACTGCGGATTGTCGACGGTGAAGTCTGGCTGCGGGCCGACAGCATGGCTGAAGGCTACTGGCGCGATGAGCAAATAGTTCCACTGGTTAATGAACACGGCTGGTTTGCTACCCGCGATCGCGGCAGGCTTGATAACGGCAATCTGACCATTCTCGGAAGAATGGATAATCTCTTTTTCAGCGGCGGGGAGGGCATTCAACCGGAAGAGATGGAGCGGGTCATTGGCGCTCATCCGCAGATTCAGCAGGTCTTTATTGTACCGCTGGATGATGCCGAATTTGGACAGCGGCCGGTGGCGGTGGTGGAGTGCAGCGAACATTGCGACCCGGCAACCTTAGCAAGCTGGTGCGCTGATAAGCTGGCGCGTTTCCAGCAGCCGGTACGCTGGTTGCCACTGCCCGAAACGCTAAAAACCGGCGGCATTAAAATTTCCCGCCGGGCGCTACGTGAGTGGGTTAACCAGCAGGTAATACCGTAGTTCAGGACTGCTGAATGCTCAGTAGCTGCTTCGTGTGCCAGCGGCCCAGAACGAAAACGGTGGTCAGCGCGCCGAGTAGGGCGCAGAACATATCCGATTGGGTATCCCAGGGATCGCCCTGGGTGCCAAGAAACTCATCCGCGCCTTGCCCCAGTGCTAGCGCAGCCCACCATTCAATCAGCTCATAGACTGCGCTGATCGCCAGTGCAATACAGCAGACCACGAACGCGAGCATTTTGCGCCCGTGAACGTAGCCGCCGCGCAGCAAAATTTCCCTCGCCGCCAGCGCCGGGACCAGTCCCTGGAAAAAGTGTCCCAGCTTGTCGTAGGGATTGCGGCTCAAATCAAGCCAGGCCTGAACATCAAAGCCGATGGGCACTTTGGCGTAGGTGTACATCCCGCCAACCATTAAAATAATGGCGTGAAAGAAGATCAGTATGTAGAGCAGCGGCGTTAGCGGATAGCGTGAGTGCGTCGCCAGCAGCAAAGGAACGAGGATGATGACTGGCGTAACTTCCATTAGCCAGGTGAGCTTATCTCCCGCGCTGATGCCGGTATAAACAAGGATAAGTAGAAGCGCCAGGGCCGCGAATTTGATTAACGAGCCGGAAACCGTGGTGGTCATAATATATCGCCAG
This sequence comes from Klebsiella sp. RHBSTW-00484, assembly GCF_013705725.1. Taxonomy (NCBI): domain Bacteria; kingdom Pseudomonadati; phylum Pseudomonadota; class Gammaproteobacteria; order Enterobacterales; family Enterobacteriaceae; genus Klebsiella; species Klebsiella sp. RHBSTW-00484. Next base: position 1,970,265 of record NZ_CP055481.1, read on the forward strand.
AAGTTTAAAGATGTTACTATCAGATGGATACCGGGAAAATACAATATTGAACGTTAGCGGCACGGTTCTCCTGAGTTGTCTTCCGGGAAAGGACGCCACTTTTAGCTCTGAACAAGGAGCATGGTTAAAGCCAGAACCGGCGCTGCATAAAGAGAGCTTTGACTAACCGACAGGGATGCACGGTAATGAAAAACAGGTTCCGTATTCTCGCCTTTTTCTGCGTTTTGTTGGCTCCGCCTTTCAACGCCTGGAGCGTTGACGACCCTTTCTCCAGCCATATTCGCGAGGACGATCGTCACTGGCGCGGGCAGGAAATTTGGCCGCAGGTGATTTACCGTTTTGACGCCTGGCGTTATATCGTGCTCGACAGAGGTAAGCTGGGGCGACACGGGCGGGCGCCGCGCTATTGTTCGGGGGTGATGTGGTATCTGGATACGCAACGGGATATTGTTTCGCGGATTGGCGATCTAACGCCAAACGAATGGACGACCCCAGAGACGGAGCGTTCAGGCAGCGTGCCTTATGGGCAGGCCGCACCGACGTCGTTTCGCTATGTCCACACGGCGCAGCAGTATGTCGTGGTGCCCAGAACCGGCTTGCCGCAAAAAATGGCCGACGGGCAGTTCCATTATCGCCTGTATGGTTTCAACGTTTCAGCCGACCACGGTAAAACCTGGATGTTTACCCCTATTCGCCTGCCGCGATTAGCGGATGAACGTCCGCAGGAGGAGATGGCGATGACGGTGGTCAATAACCAGATCTATCTGCAGCTACAAGAGGGGTACCTTGTCAGTTCAGACCTGTCTCGCGACAGCAGCTGGTCTTTTTATGATAATCAGCGCCAGAATAACCCGCCGCAGATCGATGAGTATCCCGGATGGAATGCGATGCGCTGTAGCGCGACCGCCCAGCTCAGCGGGCAGGAACGGCGCGAGTGGGACGATGCGCGCGCCAGAGTGCTGACCGCGGTGAACCCGTAACCCCGGTCAGCAGTGCGGTCGGGGGAGAACGGCGGAAGCCGCAATGCACGCTGTTTCCCGGAGGCGATGCTGCGCATCTGTCCGGGCTACCAGACCACAGACGACGGTGAACCTGTAGCCCGGCTAAGCGTAGCGCGAGCCGGGAAGCAGCCGCGCCTTGTCCGGGCTACCAGGCCGCAGACGGCACGGACCTGTAGCCCGGTCAGCGCAGCGCCACCGGGAAGATAGCGGATGCTGCAATGGCGTACCTGGAGGCGGATTCTGTCAGCTTCCCGGGAGATCTCCTTTCGTCATCAACTGGCGCTTGCGCCAGTACTTCACCAGCGGCGGAACCACGATAACCAGTACCGCCAGCAGCAGCAGGGTTTTCGTCACACCGCTTTGCCACAGAATCGCCATGTTGCCGTTGCTAATCGACAGCGCGCGGCGCAGATTCTGCTCCAGCATCTCGCCCAGCACGAAGCCTAAGATCAGCGGCGACATCGGGAAGTGCATTTTGCGCAGGATGTAGCCCAGCACGCCCAGCCCAACCATCAACAGCAGGTCGAAAGTGGTGCTGTGTACTGCGTAAACGCCAACCGCAGATACGGCGGCAATCGCCGGAACCAGAAACCACAGTGGAATGGTGAGCATGCGGGTAAAGAGGCCGATTAGCGGAATGTTCATAATCAGCAGCATTACGTTAGCGATCAACAGCGCGGCGATCAGGCCCCAAACAATGTCCGGTTGCTCGGTAAACATCGCCGGTCCTGGGGTGATGTTATATAAGGTCAGCGCGCCCATCATCACCGCAGTGGTCCCGGAACCAGGGACGCCGAGAGTGAGCATCGGAATAAACGACCCGCAGGCGGAGGCATTATTTGCCGCTTCCGGCGCCGCCACTCCGCGAATATCGCCTTTACCAAAGGAGTCGCTATTACCACTGAACTTTTTCTCAGTCATATAGGTGATGGCGCTGGCAATGGTTGCCCCCGCGCCCGGCAGGATACCAACAAAGAAGCCGACTACCGATGAGCGCAGCGTCGCGCCCACGCACTGGCCCGCTTCTTTGGCGTTAAACAGCATGCGCCCGGTTTTCCGTACCAGTTTCTGCCCGCCGCTGGTGCTTTCCAGCATCAGCAAAATTTCCGAGACCGAAAAGAGGCCAATCACTACCACGATAAACTGCACGCCATCGGAAAGATGAACGCTATCGAAGGTGAAGCGATAGACGCCAGTGTTGGCATCAACGCCCACCGTCGCCAACCCCAAACCGATTAACGCGGCGAGGAACGACTTCAGCGGATTCTGCGCCATCATGCTGCCAAGGCAGGCGATGGCGAAAATCATCAGCGCGAAATATTCCGCCGGGCCGAACGCCAGCGACCACTGGGCCAGCAGCGGGGCAAATAAAATCATCCCGATAATCGCGATAAGCGAACCGACAAACGAGCTCACCGCCGAGATGGACAACGCCACGCCGCCGCGCCCCTGCTGCGCCATAGGGTAGCCATCGATGGCGGTCATAATGGCGGCGGCATCGCCGGGCACATTGAGCAGAATCGACGAAATGCGCCCACCATATTCACAGCCAATATAGACCGTCGCCAGCAGAATAAGCGCCGACTCCGCAGGTAGATGCAGGGCAAAAGCCAGCGGCAGTAAAATCGCCACGCCGTTTATCGGACCCAGCCCCGGCAATAGCCCGACGATGGTGCCCACAAAGCAACCGATCAGCGCAATCATCAGGTTGCCCGGCGTCATGGCGACGGCGAAGCCTTGCGACAGATAAATCCAGATATCCATAAACTCCTCCGTTAAATTAGCCAGATGCCGAGCGGCAGGGTGACATCAAGCAGAGCGTCAAAGACGTACCACAGCGCGATGCCCATGATGATGCCAGCAACGCCAGCCGCAGGTAGGGTCGCGCCAAACAGCAGGCCGAAAACGGCGGTCAGCAGCGCGGTTGACAAGGGAAAACCCAGCCACTCAAACCCCCACGCATAGACCACCAGTGCCACCACCATCGTCAATAGACGTTGTAAAACCAGACGCCCCGGCCACGCCACGGCATCGGGCCGACGCAGGAGCATCAGCACAGAGCACAGCAGCATCAGGCCGATAATGCCCACCGGGAAAGGGCGGGGGCCGACGGGTTCATAGGCGTACTCGCTGTGGATTTGCCAGGCGATAAACATTCCACCCACGCAGAGCAGCAGCCATACTCCGGCAAAAATACGATCGCTCATCGCAACCTCCATTGATTATTTGGCGAGGCCAAAGGCTTTCGCCTGCTGGCGATAGTCTTCCACCTGTTTTTTGACGTAAACGTCAAGCTCCTTGCCGTTCATGTTGAATTCAAACAGGCCCCGGAGTTCACGCTGCTTTTTAAACGCATCGGTCTGCTGCAATTTACTGAACTCGTCCACCCACCACTGATAGTCGGCATCGCTGACTTTTGGGCCAACGAAGAAGCCGCGAATAATCGGCCAGACCAGATCGTAACCTTGCTCTTTGGCGGTGGGTACGTTGGCGAGAGCACCTGGCAATCTTTCGCTGGAGAAGACCGCCAGCACGCGAATTTTATTGCCCTGGAGATAAGGCACCATTTCGCTCAGATCGCCGGAGACCGCCTGCACATGATTGCCGAGCAGAGCGGTTACCGGCTCGCCGCCGCCTTCAAACGCCACGTAGCGCATGTTGTGCGGGTCGACGTTGGCTTTCTGCGCCAGCAGCGCCGCTTTCATCCAGTCCTGGCTGCCGATGGACGCGCCAGCACCGATGACAATGCTGGCGGGATTTTTTTCCATCGCCGCCATAAACGATGCCAGGTCTTTCCACGGGGAGTCAGTGCGCACGGCGATCATGCCGTAATCAGTGCCGACGCTGGCCAGCCAGCGGACATCATCGACGCCATAGCGGCCAAACTTTCCCTGCGACAGGTTGAGCAGCGAGCCGCCGGAGAAGGCGACCACGGTGCCGGGTTCTCCGGGGCGCTGGGCAACAATGGCGTTGTAGGCCACCGCGCCTACGCCACCGGGCATGTAGGTGACGCGCATAGGTTTTTTGATGGCGCCGGCCTCCATCAGGCTGACCTGAAGCAGCTTGCAGGTCAGATCGAAGCCGCCGCCGGGTTTGGCGGGCGCGATACATTCGGTGCGGGATGGGGCCTCGGTGGCGTAAGCCGAGGCGGTACACAGGCATAAAGCGATGGCACTAAGATGGCGAAGGAATGAAATGTTCATAGGCTTCCTCGGTAGGGTACAGGGAACGTTTTTTCTGATTATGTGAACCGATATGTAGTAGTTCAGTTGCGTGATTGTTAAAACAGTTACCTTTCATTTCCCTTTCAATGCAGCAGCAACTTTACAGGATGTGATATGCGTCTCTTATTGGCTGAAGATAATCGTGAGCTGGCTCACTGGCTGGAGAAAGCGCTGGTGCAGAGCGGGTTTGCCGTAGACTGCGTACTTGACGGACGGGCGGCTGACCATCTGCTGCAAAGCGAAAAATATGCGCTGGCAGTGTTGGATATCGGTATGCCGGGGTTCGATGGGCTGGAAGTGGTGCAGCGTCTGCGAAAACGTGGACAGACGCTTCCCGTGTTGCTGCTGACCGCCCGCAGTGCGGTGGCGGATCGGGTGAAAGGGCTGAACGTGGGGGCCGATGACTATTTGCCGAAACCTTTTGAGCTTGAAGAACTGGATGCCAGGCTGCGGGCGCTGCTGCGGCGTAGTGAAGGTCAAGTGCACGAGATCCAGCAGATCGGCGAACTGGAATATCGTGATGAAGGCTATTTTTTGCTGCGTGGGCAGATGTTGTCGCTGACTCCACGCGAGCAGGCGCTGCTGACGGTGTTGATGTTTCGCCGCACGCGCCCGGTGTCTCGTCAGCAGCTTTTCGAGCAGGTTTTCAGCCTGAGCGATGACGTTAGCCCGGAAAGCATCGAGTTGTATATTCATCGTTTACGGAAAAAGCTTCAGGAGAGCAACGTGCGGATCGTTACCTTGCGCGGATTGGGCTACGTGCTGGAATTGGCCCATGAGGTGGGCTAAACCGCAGTCGCTATTCGCTCAACTGCTGTTGTTTCTCGGGCTGCCGCTGGTTTTACTGTGGGGGCTGTCGGCCTTCAATAGCTACGTCAGTGCGCTACAGGCGGCGACGCAGGCGTACGATCGTACGCTGCTCTCATCCGCCCGAACCGTAGCCGAACGCCTGGTGGTGCGCCACGGTAAGCTTGAGGTGAATGTGCCTTGGGTGGTGCTGGATAGCTTTGAACTGAATATGAACGATCGCCTGTACTATAAAGTTCTCGACCCCGAGGGGCAGGTGATTTCCGGTTATGACGACCTTCCGGCGATGCCGCCATCGACTTCTCGTACTCAACTCTATCCGGCGCTGGCGTGGTTCTATCATACCGAATATCGCGGTCAGGCCATCCGCGTGGCGCGCCTGCTGCAGCCAGTGAATGAAGGCGGTATTGCCGGAATGGCGGAAATCTACATCGCCGAAACGCTGGAGTCGCGGCGATGGTTGGCTGGACAGTTACTGTTCTCGTCGTGGATATCGCAAGGGCTGTTGGTGTTGTTAACCCTGGTGCTCACCGGCTGGCTGCTGCGCCGCGTGCTGCGACCGATGCGCCAGCTTTCGGCGCTGATGGTGCGCCGTGAACCCGGTCTGCTGACGCCGCTACCGGAGCTGCTGCCGTGGTCGGAAACCCGTCTGTTAATCGTTGCTTTTAACCGCTATATCGATCGGCTGCGGGTGATGATTTCACGCCAGGAACGTTTTAGCGCCGACGCTTCTCATCAACTTAAAACCCCGCTGGCGGTGTTGAAAACTCAGGCCTCGGTGGCGCTGGCCAGTGATGATCCCAAACTTTGGCGAGAGAGCCTGGCGGCGATGAGCAGCACCCTGGACGGCACGATTCTATTAACTGAGCGCCTGCTGCAACTGGCGACTATCAAACGTAAAGAGCAGGGGGAGCATGCCTTTTCGCCGGTTGATCTCCATGAGATTGTTCAGAACAGCTGTTTTTCCCGGCTTGTGCAGGCGCGGAGCAAAGCTATCGATCTTGGTTATGAGGGCGAGCCATCGGCGGTGATGATAGCCGGAGATTGCGTGCTGTTGAGCGAGTTGTGTGCGAATCTGCTGGATAACGCAATTCGCTATACGCCGCAGGGCGGTATCGTGACGTTAAGCCTGCATCGAGATGGGAACGCTGTGCTGCTGGACGTCGAGGATAGCGGCCCGGGGATCGATGATACGCAGATTTTACTGGCGTTAATGCCTTTTCATCGCCTGGAAAACGTCGGTGATAATCCCGGCGCGGGGCTCGGGCTGGCGCTGGTTAGCGATATTGCGCGCCTGCACCGCAGCCATCCGCAACTGCTGCGCAGCGAAACGTTGGGCGGGCTGAAGGTCAGGCTGCGTTTTTTGATTGCTCGTTCAGAGTAAGCCTTTCAGACTCAGCGTTTTACGGGTCGCTACGTTCAAATCATAATGGGGAAGATCTTCCGGTTTCACCCACGCGTAATCCTGAAACTCTTCGTTGATCGTCACTTCGCGATTGGCGCTAACGCAATCGAAAATCAGGTAGATCATATAAATTTCTTCCTGGCGGCCATCAGCATAGGTTTTAACCCGGATATCGTCGCTAAAGGTCCATGGCGTAATCTGGGTTAGCTGTAGTTTTTCGCCCAGCTCTTCGCGAACCTCTCGTCGCAGCGCCTCTTCGATACGTTCGCCAGGCTCCACGCCGCCGCCGGATAGCGCCCACTGGCCGGGAAACACGCCGCGATCGTCGGCCATTTTGCACAGCAGGTAGTGGCCTTCATGTTGAATGAGCGGGCAAACGATAGTCCTTTGACGCATGGTTTTTCCTTAATGATGACGTGGGTAAACATTGAGATAGCCCAGTTTGCGAGTCGACTCGGTAAACAGCAAGCGAAAACGCGCGGCGGAAGCGAGAGGTGATAGGGTGGCCGCAAGTTTATTGATCAGAGGCCATCATGGAACCGATAGCAAGCCACTCACCGCATGATGCGGTTTTTAAACATATTTTGTCCCATCGGGCAACGGCGCGCGATTTTTTACTTATTCATTTGCCGGAGCATCTGCGGGTGCTATGCGATCTGCGAACGCTGCAACTGGAATCCGGTAGCTTTATCGAAGAAGATTTGCGTGCCAGCCATTCGGATATTCTCTATTCGCTCAAAACGCAGACCGGTGAGGGGTATATTTATGTGCTGATTGAGCATCAAAGCTCACCCGACCGGCATATGGCGTTTCGCCTGATGCGCTATGCCATTGCCGCGATGCAGCGTCATCTGGATAAAGGGCATCACCAGTTACCATTGGTCATTCCCCTGCTTTTTTATCACGGCAAGACCAGCCCCTGTCCGCACTCAATGCGTTGGCTGGACGGTTTTTCGCAGCCAGAGGTGGCTGAGAGGCTATATAGCCAGAATTTTCAACTGGTGGATATTACGACGATCCCGGATGAGCAGCTCATACAGCACCGACGAGTCGCCATGCTGGAGCTGCTACAAAAACATATCCGGCAGCGAGATATGATGGAAATTTCAGAGCAACTGGTCAGCATATTGTCGTTGGGATACACTAACCGTCGGCAGTTTAAAACGTTGCTGAATTATATGCTTCAGGTGGGTAACGCCGCCGATCCCGTGGCCTTTTTACGCAAATTAGCGCAAAAGGTACCGCTTAAGCCGCATAAGGAGACGCTAATGAATATTGCTCAGTTTCTGGAAGAGCGTGGCCGCAAACAGGGAGTCCTTCAGGGAATGAAGGCGGGAATAGAAAAAGGTCGTCGTAAGGGCTGGCAGGAAGGTCGACAAGAAGGCCGGGGTGAAGGGCAGCAGGAGGCGGCTGAACGTATTGCCCGGGCGATGCTGGAGGATGGACAGGAGCCGTCTCAGGTTGCAAAGCTGACAGGTTTGTCACTGCAGCAGCTTGATAAACTCCAGCACTAAATTCTTCTTTGCAGCGAAAACGGCAGCCATATTGGCTGCCGTAAGCGTTTATTTGGCGTGTTGCAAAGCTTTCAGTGCCGCGGCAACGCCTGCGCCGTAGTCGGGATGGACTTCGCTGAATAGCCCAATCTGCCGCTGCTGAATAAACTCCGGGATATCCCGCATATCACCCGCTATCCGCTGGAACATGCGCTGATGCTCATCTTCGCTTAATAGCTCAAACAGCTTGCGCGGCTGGCTAAAGTAGTCGCCATCTTCCCGATGATCCCAGTGAGCTGCCGCGCCTTCAAGGCTTAACGGTGGCTCGCTAAAGTCCGGCTGCTCCTGAAAGACGCCAAAGCTATTTGGCTCGTAGGTCGCACCGTTGCCGCTATTGCCGTCAACGCGCATTGCACCGTCGCGGTGATAGTTATGGAACGGGCAGCGCGGTGCATTCACCGGGATCTGATGATGGTTTACGCCCAGGCGATAGCGTTGGGTGTCGCCGTAGGAGAACAGTCGCCCCTGTAGCATACGATCCGGAGAGAAGCTTACACCGGGCACCACGTTTGCCGGGTTCATGGCTACCTGCTCAACTTCTGCGAAGTAGTTGTCCGGGTTGCGGTTTAGCTCCAGCACCCCAACTTCAATTAGCGGATAATCGCTATGCGGCCAGATTTTGGTCAGGTCAAATGGGTTATAAGGGACCTGACTGGCCTCCGCTTCCGGCATTATCTGCACGTAGAAGGTCCAGCGCGGAAAATCGCCTTTTTCAATTGACTCATAGAGATCGCGCTGCGAGCTTTCGCGATCTTCAGCCACCAGGCGTTTGGCCTCATCATCCATCAGGTTGGCGATCCCCTGCTGGGATTTGAAGTGGAACTTCACCCAAAAACGCTCGTTGTCGGCATTGATAAAGCTGAACGCGTGGCTGCCAAAACCGTGCATATGACGATAAGAACGCGGGATGCCGCGGTCGCTGAAATCAATCGTTAACTGATGCAGCGTTTCCGGTAGCAGGGAGAAAAAGTCCCATTTCCAGGTTGGGTTACGCAGATTAGTGCGCGGATCGCGCTTCACGACGTGATTGAGGTCCGGGAATTTCAGCGGGTCGCGAAGATAGAAAATCGGCGTGTTGTTGCCCACCAGATCCCAGTTACCCTCTTCGGTATAGAACTTGATGGAAAAGCCGCGAATATCGCGCTCGGCGTCAGCGGCGCCACGCTCTCCGGCGACGGTCGAGAAGCGCAGAAACAGGTCGGTGGTTTTGCCGATTTCAGAGAAGAGTTTTGCGCGCGTATAGCGGGTGATATCGTGGGTGACGGTCAGTTTGCCGTAAGCGCCGGAACCTTTTGCGTGCATACGGCGTTCCGGGATAACTTCCCGGTCAAAGTGGGCCAGTTTTTCAAGAAACCAGACATCCTGCAGCAGCATGGGGCCGCGTGGGCCTGCGGTGGCGACATTATTATTATCGACAACCGGCGCGCCGGATCCGGTGGTTAATCCTTTCTTGCTCATCTTTATCTCCTGACAAAGTTTTATGTAACTTATTCATTTCCCTGAAGGGGCGAAATAAGCTGAGCGTTATTTGTAGAATAAATAGTCAGTGCGGGCAATCTGGCTCTGGCTATCGATTTGATATCCGCGACCGTTGGCAAATATTCGGTAGCAACTGGTTACAATCACAATGGTAAAGGTCGCTTTAGCACATTGATTCCTTAGCATTCAGCAGTACAATTTCGCGGTTTTTCGGGACTTTTAAATTCTTGTTTTCTGGATAGAGTAAAAAATGAAAAAAAGCATATTTTTGGCCCTCGCTGGCATGATGTTCGTCTCTACGGCGGCAAATGCGATCAGCGTCAGCGGGCAGGCCGGTGAGCACTACACCAATCTTGGGGTTGGTTTTGGTACCGAATCCACCGGGCTGGCGATATCCGGTAACTGGCTGCACAACGATGATGACGGCGACGCGGCGGGATTAGGCCTGGGTCTGAACCTGCCATTAGGCCCGTTTTTGGCGACCGTTGGCGGTAAAGGCGTTTACACCAATCCAAAAGCCGGTGATGAAGGTTATGCGGCGGCGGTAGGCGGCGGCCTGCAGTGGAAAATCGGCGACCGTTTCCGCCTGTTCGGCGAATATTATTACTCCCCGGATTCACTCTCCAGCGGTATCGACAGCTATCAGGAAGCCAATGCTGGCGCGCGCTTTACCATTATGCGTCCTCTGAGCATTGAAGCCGGTTATCGCTACCTCAACCTGGCAGGTAAAGAAGGCAACCGCGATAACACCGTTGCGGACGGCCCGTACGTCGGCGTCAACGCCAGCTTCTGATTCTCCCAGGCGCGGTATTCTGTCGCGCCTGATTTTCAGTCATTCTCTCAGCCGCTTTGCGCTATAGTATTCCGACTTATCAGGCTGGAGTTCACAATGCTAAATGTGGAAATGCTGTCCACCGGCGACGAAGTGCTGCATGGGCAAATCGTCGATACTAATGCCGCGTGGCTGGCGGATTTCTTTTTTAATCAAGGATTACCCTTAAAGCGTCGCAATACCGTGGGCGACGATCTTGACGCTCTGGTGGCGATTTTACGCGAACGTAGCGAGCACGCCGACGTGCTGATCGTTAACGGCGGCCTGGGGCCAACCAGCGACGATCTCAGCGCGCTGGCTGCGGCAACGGCCAAAGGCGAAGGGTTGATTTTGCACGAAGAGTGGCTGGATGTGATGACGCGCTTTTTTGCCGAGCGCGGAAGGCCAATGGCCACCAGCAACCGTAAACAGGCGGAAATTCCGCAAAGCGCCGAGATGATCAACAACCCGGTCGGGACCGCTTGCGGTTTCGCCGTGCAGCTCAATCGCTGCCTGATGTTTTTCACCCCAGGCGTGCCTTCGGAATTCAAAGTGATGGTTGAGCAGGAAATCTTACCGCGCTTGCGCGAACGTTTCCCGCTGCCGGCTCCGCCGCTGTGTCTGCGTTTGACCACCTTTGGTCGCTCGGAGAGCGAGCTGGCGCAGAGCCTTGACCACCTTCAGCTGCCGCCGGGCGTGGTGATGGGCTATCGCTCCTCAATGCCGATTATTGAACTCAAGCTGACCGGACCTTCTGAGCAGCGCGAAGCGATGCTGGCGCTGTGGCCGGAAGTGCAGAAAGTGGCCGGTGAAAGCATGATCTTCGAAGGCACTGAAGGCCTGCCTGCGCAGATTGCCCGTCGCCTGCAAGAGCGCCAACTGAGCTTGACGCTAAGCGAGCAGTTTACCGGCGGCCTGCTGGCGCTACAGCTTTCACGCGTTAACGCGCCGCTGCTGGCGAGCGAAGTGATTCCGGCACAGGAAGAGACGTTAGCGCAGGCGGCGCGCTGGGCGGCGGAGCGGCGGGTGAAACACTTTGCCGGTCTGGCGCTGGCGGTCAGCGGTCAGGAGAGCGATCACCTGAACTTTGCGCTCTCAACGCCGGAAGGCACTCACGCGCTGCGGGTGAAATTTAGTACCAATCGTCACAGCGTGCAGGTGCGTCAGGAAGTCTGCGCGATGATGGCCCTGAATATGCTGCGCCGTTGGCTGAATGGTGAGCCGATAGCCGGTGAACATGGCTGGATTAACGTCGTCGAATCTCTCACGGTTTAAGAAAGCCACAGCGCCGGGAGCCCTTCCCGGCGCTGTATTCGTCCAACCTGCTGTACTTCGTTTTAAATATTCTGTGCGCCATCTCCCATTTTTATACCTCTGAATGTCCACCCTTCTGGAATCGCCCCGTCATTTGAAGTTGCTCACAATTTACTTCCCCGACAACCGCAACACTGATTCCAGTATTCAGGATTGGAGTCCAGCATGTTGGAATCAAGCAAAGTCCCGGCGCTGACCCGCGCCATTGATATTCTCAATTTGATCGCTCGCATTGGCCCCTGTAGCGCGGCGACCATTATTGACGAACTGGGTATTCCGAAAAGCACCGCCTATCTGCTGTTAGGTGAACTGAGAAAACAGCGCTTTCTTAGCATGGATAATCAGGACAATTACTGCCTGTGGACCAAGCTGGTTGAGCTGGCAGGACATGCGCTGAGCAAAATGGACCTGCGCGAACTGGCGCGTTCGCGCCTGACGCAACTGATGGATCAGTGCGGTCTGCTCTGTCACCTGGGCATCATCGATAACGGTAACGCCTACTACATTCTGAAGGTCGAATCCCCGGCCACCATCAGCGTACGTTCGCACGAAGGTAAGAGCCTGTCGCTTTATCGTTCCGGTATTGGTAAATGCCTGCTGGCCTGGCAGCCCGAACGAGTTCAGGAGTCAATTATCAGCGAACTGCGCTGGGAGCGAGCCACGCCAACCACTATCACTGATGCTCAGCAGCTTCGCGATGAACTGGGGCGTATTCGCGCTCGGGGCTGGAGCTTTGATAACGGCGAAGACTATCCCGACGTGCGCTGCGTGGCCGCGCCGGTGTTTAACGCCAATAACGAACTGACCGCCGCTATCTCGGTGGTCGGCACGCGCCTGCAAATCAATGAAGACAATCGTGATTACCTCGCCGGTAAGGCGATTGCCTGCGCCAAAGATATTTCCCGTCTGTTGGGGTGGAAGAGCCCCTTCGAACAACAAGCTTCATAAAAAGGAGAACATCATGACCTTACCGAAAATTAAACACGTCCGCGCCTGGTTCATCGGCGGTGCTACCGCAGAGAAAGGCGCTGGCGGCGGCGATTATCACGACCAGGGAGCGAACCACTGGATTGATGACCACATCGCGACCCCGATGAGCAAATACAAACAGTATGAGCAGTCCCGCCAGTCTTTTGGCATCAACGTGTTGGGTACGCTGATTGTCGAGGTCGAAGCGGAGAATGGGCAGACCGGGTTTGCGGTGTCAACGGCGGGCGAAATGGGCTGCTTTATCGTTGAAAAGCACCTGAACCGCTTTATCGAAGGCAAGTGCGTCAGCGATATCAAACTGATCCACGATCAGATGCTCAACGCAACCATGTACTACTCCGGCTCCGGCGGCCTGGTGATGAACACCATCTCCTGTATCGATCTGGCGCTGTGGGATCTGTTCGGTAAAGTGGTTGGCCTGCCGGTGTATAAACTGCTGGGTGGCGCGGTGCGCGATGAAATTCAGTTCTATGCGACCGGCGCGCGTCCGGACCTGGCGAAAGAGATGGGCTTTATCGGCGGCAAAATGCCAACTCACTGGGGTCCGCACGATGGCGATGCGGGGATCCGCAAAGATGCCGCGATGGTCGCTGACATGCGCGAAAAATGCGGTCCGGATTTCTGGCTGATGCTGGATTGCTGGATGAGCCAGGACGTTAACTACGCCACTAAGCTGGCTCACGCCTGCGCGCCTCACAACCTTAAGTGGATTGAAGAGTGTCTGCCGCCGCAGCAGTACGAAGGTTATCGCGAACTTAAACGCAATGCGCCAGCCGGGATGATGGTCACCAGCGGCGAGCACCACGGTACGCTGCAATCATTCCGCACGCTGTCGGAAACCGGCATCGATATTATGCAGCCTGATGTGGGCTGGTGCGGCGGCCTGACTACGCTGGTGGAGATTGCCGCCATTGCCAAAGCGCGCGGTCAACTGGTGGTCCCGCACGGGTCATCGGTCTATTCGCACCATGCGGTCATCACCTTCACCAACACGCCGTTCAGCGAATTCCTGATGACCAGCCCGGATTGCTCAACGATGCGCCCGCAGTTTGACCCGATTCTGCTGGGTGAACCGGTACCGGAAAATGGACGCATTCATAAATTCGTGCTGGATAAACCGGGTTTTGGCGTTGAACTGAACCGCGACTGCAATCTGCAACGTCCTTATAGCCACTGATCCCGCCGTGCCGCACAGCGCTGATGTGCGGCCCATTTTTGAGGATATTACGATGAGCAACACCTTGCTTGATAGCGTGGTGAAGAAAAGCCGCGCCCGTTTGATTCCCTTTATGCTGGCGCTTTACGTGCTCGCATTTCTTGACCGTTCGAATATTGGCTTTGCCAAAGAGACCTACCAGTTGGATACCGGGCTAAGCAACGAAGCCTATGCGCTGGGTGCGGGGATTTTCTTTGTGGTGTACGCCTTTCTGGGGGTACCCGCTAACCTGTTGATGCGTAAATTCGGCGCGAAAAAGTGGATCGGCTGCACCACGCTGCTATGGGGCGTTCTGTCTGCGGCGATGGCGTGGGCGGATACGGAAGCGAAATTTCTTCTGGTGCGCACTTTGCTGGGTGCCGCCGAGGCGGGCTTCTTCCCCGGCATGATCTATCTGACTTCGCAGTGGTTCCCTCAGCAAAACCGCGCCAGCATTATGGGGCTGTTTTATATGGGCGCACCGTTGGCGTTAACGCTGGGCTCACCGCTCTCCGGCGCGCTGTTGGAAATGCACGGTTTTATGGGGCACCCCGGCTGGTTCTGGATGTTTGTTATCGAAGGGCTGCTGGCGGTTGGCGCCGGGTTCTTTACCTTCTTTTGGCTTGATGATACGCCGCAAAGCGCACGTTTTCTGACTGCCGCTGAAAAGCAGGCGTTGATTAGCCAACTTGCCAGCGAAGAGGAGAAAAAGGTCACGTCGCGGCTGTCCGATGCGCTGCGCAATGGACGCGTCTGGCAGCTCGCCATTATCTACCTGACGATTCAGGTGGCGGTGTATGGTCTGATTTTCTTTCTGCCGACTCAGGTTGCCGCTCTGCTGGGCACCAAAGTGGGATTCTTTGCCTCGGTGGTGACGGCGATTCCGTGGGTTGCGGCATTGTTTGGCACCTGGTTTATCCCGCGTTACTCCGACCGCACCGGAGAGCGCCGTAACATCGCGGCATTCACCCTGTTGGCGGCGGCGATCGGTATTGCGGTCTCCGGGCTGGTGTCACCGGTACTGGCGATTATCGCGCTGTGCGTGGCGGCGGTCGGCGTGATTGCCGTGCAGCCGGTTTTCTGGACCATGCCGACGCAGTTGTTGTCCGGCACCGCGTTGGCTGCAGGCATCGGCTTCGTGAACCTGTTCGGTGCGATTGGCGGTTTCCTGGCCCCAATTATTCGCGTCCAGGCTGAAACCATTTTCGCCAGCGATTCCGCCGGATTATTGACGCTCGCCTGCGTGGCGATTGTTGGGGTTGTTATTATCTTTTCACTGAGCGTCAATCGCACGGTGCCGCAGGCTGGCAGCGTACAGCATTAATTTAAGGGAGAACTATGAACGCAATTTTATCGAACCCATTTAAAGCGGGATTATTGAAGGGAGAAGCGCAAATTGGCCTGTGGCTGAGCTCGACCTCTTCCTATATGGCAGAGATCGCCGCCACCTCGGGTTACGACTGGCTGCTGATTGATGGTGAACATGCGCCAAATACCATTCAGGATCTTTACCACCAGCTACAGGCGATCGCCCCATACGCCAGCCAGCCGGTGATTCGCCCCGTAGAGGGCAATCGTAGCCTGATTAAACAAGTGCTGGATATTGGTGCCAGAACGCTATTGATCCCGATGGTCGATACCGCCGAACAGGCGCGAGAGATTGTTTCGGCAACTCGCTATCCGCCGGTGGGTACGCGCGGAGTCGGGGCCGGAGTCGCTCGGGCAGCGCGCTGGGGGCGGGTCGAAAACTATATGGCTCAGGCTAACGATGAGCTGTGCCTGCTGATTCAGGTGGAGAGCAAAACGGCGCTTGATAACCTGGATGCGATCCTCGAAGTGGAAGGCATTGACGGCGTATTTATCGGCCCGGCGGATTTATCGGCCTCGCTGGGGTATCCGGATAACGCCGGTCACCCGGAGGTGCAGCGGATCATTGAGCAGAGCATCCGGCGTATTCGCGAGGCGGGAAAAGCTGCTGGATTCCTGGCCGTCGACCCGGAGATGGCGCACAAAGCGCTGGCCTGGGGGGCAAATTTTGTTGCCGTGGGCGTCGATACCAACCTTTATACCAGTGCACTGGATAAGCGCCTGGCGATGTTCAAACCGGTAGCCGAACAGGCGGAGGGAAAGGGGAGCTACTAGTCTTCCCACCGCAGGTGCTGGCCTCAGGCCAGCGCCTGCGCCAGTAGGGTGATGGGATGTTCGCAGCGTTTGCTGGTGGACATCTCAATTTGCCACTTGCAGGTTTCGCAATCGGTCACCACCAGGTCAGCGCCGCTCTCTTCAATTTGCCGGAACAGCGGTGCACCAATCGCCTGCGATGAGTCGTAGTTCTCCGACTTAAACCCGTAGGTTCCGGCGATCCCGCAGCACTGGGAGTCGAGCACTTCAAGCTGCAATCCGGGGATTAGCCGCAGCAGCTCAAGGGTATACAGCGACCAGCCCATTTTCTCCATATGGCAAGGCGTGTGATAAACCACCTTCAGCGGCAGCGGTTTTAACTTCAGAGGCCGACCCGCATCCAGTTGACGCCAAATCCAGCGGGTTGCCAGCTCGATCCGGTCGCGAATGTCGTGGTTGTCGATATCAAGCACGTGCGGATATTCATCGCGCAGGGTAAAGGTGCAGGTCGATGACGTGGCGACAATCGGCAGGCTATTTTCCCGCATCGCGGTGACGTTGCTCAGCGCTTGTTTACGCGCTTTAGCAAAAAAACCGTTGGCAATCAGCGGCACCCCGCAGCACTTCTCTTTGCTGAGCAGTTGAACGCCGATGCCCATCGCATTCAGTACATGAACCAGATCTTTGCCGAGCTGAGGATGGTTGTAGTTCACATAGCAGCCGTGAAAGAACGCCACCTGCTCGCTGTACTGCGCCTGTTGGGCGGCCAGTTGACGAAAAGTGTGGCGGAAGGTGCCAAAGCCATATTTGGGCAGCGTGCGGCGATGGTCGATTTTGAGCGCCGCATCCAGAATCCGGCGTACCGGCATCAGCCCGGTGGCGGCGTTGACCAGTGGAGCAAACGGCGTGGAGAGTGTCCCCATGAGATCGGTATGACTGAGGATCGCATCGCGTAATGTCGGTTTTTGCTGGCTGTATTGGATGCGTGCCCGCTGGATAATATCGCCGATTTTGACATCTGAAGGGCAGGCCACCTCGCAGCGTTTGCAGTTGATGCAATATTTTAACGCTTCGTCGTAAAGCGCCCCGTCTTTCAGTCGCAGGCGTTCACCGTCCGGACCGGCCTGTTTTGGCCCCGGATAGCGCGGATTAACCCGACTGACCGGACAGGTCGTGGTGCAAACGGTGCATTTAATACAGTGTTCGAATCGGGTGTCGTTCATGATTCACCTCCGGCAAGCTCGCTGATTAGCTTCGCGGCGTGTAGCGCCGTCACCGCACAGACGCCGCCGCCGCATCCCAGCTCGATAGCATCAAAACCACCGAGCACAGAGCCAATGGCAAACAGGTTTTCCAGCGGCTGACCCTGAAGCTGTGGGCGCAGGGTGGCATCCGTTTTCAGGCCGAAGCGCTGCCACGGTTGCGAGGCAAAAAAGTCCCGTTGATACCAGCTTTCGCGCGGCAGCGTCTGCTGAAGGTCGAGGCCAAGAATCGGCTCCCGCACGGCGTTTCGTTCGGCGACCAGCCCATTGCTAAAAAAGCTGCCGCTGGCCAGCACCGTGAAGCGCGGGCGCAGTGGGATGTCACCGTGGTTGCGCGTCCAGACTGCGTTAACAAGGCCGTCCTGGTGGCTGATATTGACCGCTTCGTCGCCGGTAAGCCAGGTGCCGCCACTACGGATAAAATGACGCTGGAGCTGAGCGTGCAGACGCATGCCTGGCACCGACGGCGGCAGAGTGGGCAGCAGGCGAAGCGGGCAGGGCAGACGCTGTTGGAGCCAGCGATACAACCGGTCGTCGGCGAGGCCGAAGCAGGCGGGCATGATTAGCAGGTCGTGTTGTTGCGCCAGCGGACGAAGCGCCGTCAGCAGCGCGGACCAGTGGGTTTCATCATCCAGCAGGCGGGCAATATTGGCGGCGCGAAATTCGGACGGGTTATCGCGCAGGACGTCGAGCAGCGGTAAATCAATCTCTTGCGCAGTGGCGCTGATGCCGTTCTGATTCAGGGAGGAGGCGGCCAGATGCGGTTGAAAATCGGCAAAACCGCTGATGCCGACCAGGCCAACCCGACGGGCAAGCAGCGGCGCGGTGGCGATCTCCTGCGGTGAAAGCCAGGCCGCGCGTAGCGTGCCTAACGGTGTGACCCGCAGATGCGGCTGGCTGGCATCCCCCTGCATAGCGATATTGCAAGAAGCGAGCAGACTCTGGGTTTGCGCGGCGTACTCCATGACCTGTTCGACGCCAAGTCTGGCATAAGGGTGTTCGGGAAGCTGCTTTGTTAACTGGCCGATACCGTGAGCGACATCGGTGACGTTTTCGCCGTTCGGCAGCGCGGAGAGTAAATCCAGCGAGGCGGAAGAGAAGTGCAGGGCGCTCTGACCACGGCTGATAATCACGCTACGCAGGCCGCGTTGGTTTAGCGCCAGTCCGCACAGGAGTCCGGCGAGTCCACCACCGATAATCGCGCAATCAAACTTCATCCTGATGCTCCTTTTCTAAACCGCACAGGCCGAGATAGACCCAGCGGGTGAACTCGCTTTCGCGTAGCGCATCGCCCCAGGCGACGGGTTGTACGCCTTTCCAGCGTTCGTTGAGAAATTCGGACAGCTGCGTCAGCGAGCGGGCGGAGGTGGTGACGTTGAAACGCTGGAGCAGTCCGGCGGCGCGGCAGGCGCAAAGCTCGCCCTGGCAGGTCCCCATGCCAATCCGGGTACGACGGCGTAAATCGAGCAGGTTTTTTACCGCCAGATTTTCTACCGCGTACTGAACTTCTCCGGCGGTGACCGCCTCGCATTCGCAGATCAGGCTGCGGTGCTGACGGCTATCGCCAAGCCATGCCGGGGTGCGGTCGCCGTGGCGGTAAATAGCCGACCCACGTAGCGGCGCGGGTAAAGAGATAATTTTGCGCAGGGTGGTTTCCGTGGGTTCTTGCGAGCCCGGCAGCGGCGTGTCGGCGGTGGTGCAGGCGACGGCGTTACCGAGCTTACGGCATACGGCATCGGTGGCCCATTCCGCCATCAGGCGATAGGTCATCAGCTTGCCGCCGGTAATGGTAATAAAGCCGTTCAGACCGTCGCGCTCGGCGTGGTCGAGCAGGACGATGCCGCGGCTGACGCTGCGTCCGCTCGGGTCGTCATCGCTGGCGACCAGCGGGCGCACGCCGGAGTAGGCGCGCAGCACGCGGGTACGGCCCAGCACCGGGGCCAGCTTTTCGCCTTCACGCAGCAGAATATCAACTTCGGCGGCGGTGACCCGATTGTCATCAATCTCATCGTAAGCGATGTGCGTTGAGGTGGTACCAATCAGCGAGATGGTATCGCCGGGGACCAGGATATCGGCATCGGCAGGTTTACGGCAGCGGTTGATTACCTGCTGGTTAATGCGGTGGTCGAGGATGAGCAGCGAGCCCTTAGCCGGGAACATGGCGACGCGCAGGTCGGCATATTCGGCGATGCGCTGCCCCCAGATCCCGGCAGCGTTGACCACCACGCTGGCGCGTAGAGCCTGCGCCTGACGCTGTGAGTGGTTGTAGAGCTGTACGCCACCGACGGTATCGCCATTGCGCAGCAGACCCGTTACTTCGCAGCCGGTATAAATCACGGCGCCATGCTCGCGGGCATCCAGCATATTGGCGGCAGTGAGGCGGAACGGGTCAACGGTGCCGTCAGGAACCTGCACCGCGCCGAGCAGCGTCGGGTTGACCGCAGGCTCAATGCGCAGCGCCTCGGAAGATGTCAGAGGATTGGCATCGATACCCGCTTGTTGACAGGCAGTAATAAAGGTTTGCTGGTAGGCCAGGTCGTCTTCGGGGAGGGTGATAAACAATCCGCTGGTCGGTTCAATACAGTGGCGGGCGATGCGGCGTAAAATGCGGTTTTCGCTGATGCACTCCCGCGCTGATTCGCTATCGGTGACCGCATAGCGCGCGCCGCTATGCAGCAATCCATGGTTGCGGCCGGTTGCGCCGGTGGCGATATCATAACGCTCAACCAGCGCCACCTTCAGTCCGCGCAGCGCGCAGTCGCGCGCAATTCCGGCACCCGTTGCGCCGCCGCCAATGATAATGACGTCATACTCACGACAATCGGTCATCTCCCTGTCCTCTGTTTTCGTTTTACTCCATTTAGCCACGCTGAGATTTTTTTTGTTTGATTTTGCTCGCATTCGCGCATTTTTGTTGTATTTTTTGCTCGAAATGGAATGGGTGTTGTTTTTTAATCATTCAGATAGGCAGGTGTCCGGCTAACCGTAATCGCCTTTCCCACTCCGGTTCCGCTCCCAGTTTTTCTGCGACGGTATTGACCAGGGCGTGCAAAACCGGCGAGGCGCGGCGGGTTTGCCGATACAGCGCAACAATGTTGCCGCCGTCAGGCTGCCAGTCCGCTAAAATAATTTGTAGCTCGCCTTTGAGAATGGCATCAGCGCCTAAAAACATCGGCATCACCACGATCCCCATGCCCGCTTTGGCGGATTCAAGCAAACAGAAGGCGTTATCCGAACGCAGCCGATTCCTGACCCGCCACATCTGAACTTGCCCTTCGTAAAGCAGTTGCCAGCAACCGCCCGGCGCGCGATGGGTATAGAGCAGCCCGTCATGTTTTTCCAGCTCGGATGGATGCTGTGGCACTCCATGACGCGCCAGGTAGTCAGGGCTGGCGCATAGCCAGGTTAAATTACGCGCAAAGGTTCTGGCGATCAGCGTGGAGTCGGGAATCGGTCCCAGGCGGATGGCGACATCAAAGTCGGGCTGGTGCATGTTGACCTGCCTGTCCTCGGTGGAGACATCCAGTGACAGTCCCGGATTACCGGTGGCGAATTCAGCCAGAATCGTTGCCAGATGGGTGGTCATAAAGGTGTGGGAGGTGGCGATACGCAGTCCGCCGCGCAGTTCACTGCGCGCAGGCGCTACCGCCTCTTCCGCGAGGATGACGTCTTCCAGAATTCGCACGCACTCCTGATAAAACAGCAGGCCAGCTTCCGTCAGACTCAGGCGCTGACCGCGCTCAAGCAGGCTTGCGCCGAGCCGTAGTTCCAGCGTTTTGACGCGCTGGCTGACAACCGACTTTGTGGTGCCCAGCTTTGCCGCCGCGCCGACGAAGCTCAGTGCGTCAACCACGGCGACAAAGGTACTCATCTCCACGAATTTATTCATCTTTTGCTTCTGCAACGAACCTTCGCATCACTATGCGCTGCTTTTTTAACCATTAAAACGACTGACGATATATTCTGCCGCCATGATCACATCAGGGTTGGTCGCCTGTGATGGCACATCGGGAAAGATAGAGGCATCGGCGACAAATAGTCCGTTGATACCGAAAACTTTTCCGCGCTGATCCACCACAGCCATTGGGTCGTTTTCCACTCCCATGGGAGCCGTCGCGCTCAGGTGCAAATTGCTTTTCACGGTGGCGCGCTGTTCGGCGAGAATCTGCTGCTCCGTGAGCGCCAGCGTGCCGCCTTTGATACCCGGAACCTCAGCGGTAATGAGGTCTTTCAGCGGGGATTCCTTAGCCAGCGTTCGCGACAGTTTCACCGCTTCGACCATTCGCAGCAGATCGCGCTCGTCAGCTAATAAATTGAGATTGATATCAGGCTTGAGCAGCGGATTGCGGCTGCTTAGGGTTAAACTCCCGCGGGAGTGGGGACGCGCCACGGTGAAGAAGAGTTGAAAGCCGTTTCCCTCGGGGAACAGGCCTGGATCGACGAAATGGTTGTTGCTGATGTAGAGATCCAGTTCGTTGATTTCCGCCATCGATGATTGCGTCCATAACGTAGTGCCGATCGGCGGTTGAGCCGCCAGCCCCGGGCGGGTTGCCAACATGATACCGTTGACCGGTTGTTCCTGTAGATGACAACCGACCGGTAAATCCTGTTTCAGGCCGATATCCAGACGGCGCAGATCCTCAGCAGGGCCAATGCCGGAGCGCAGCAAGATAGCGGGTGTTCCCGCCGCGCCGGCGCAGACGAACACCGTGCCGGCCTGTAGCCGGGTGCCGTCCACCAGTTGTACGCCGTTAACCTGCGCGCTGTTGATGAGTAGTTTATCGACTACTGCCATTCCGAGAATATCCAGATTCGGTCGGGCGCGGACGCTATCGGTGAGATACACCATTCCCGTATTCTTCCGCACGCTGTTGACGACGTTTAGTGGGTAGATAGCAACGCCATTTTGATGCGGGCCGTTAATATCGTTGATGGCCTGATATCCCCGCGCACGGCAGGCGTGATAAAAAGCCTGGCTTGCCGGGCTTAACGTCTCCAGCGCGGGTTGGCGGACCGGCATCGGGCCGTAGCGACCATGCCATCTGTCGTCGCCGTAATCGGCATTTTCCAGTTGTTTAAACCACGGTAGAACCTTGTCGAACGACCAGTCCGTCAGGCCGCGCTTAACCCAGCGGTCAAAATCGAATTTAGGTGCGCGGACAAAAGCGCCGGCGTTAATCGCGGAGCCTCCGCCGAGAACCCTGGCGCGCAAGTGACCGGCGGTATGGTCGGTTCCGGTGGCGGCACTTTGTTCCCAGACGTAATCGCCGCCGCCGACCGAGTGGCTGAGGGCCAGCTCTGGCGGGTAGCCATTGGCAGGAAATACCGGCCCGCCTTCCAGCAGCAGCACCCGGTAGTTTGCGTTCTCGCTTAATCGAGCGGCCACTACCGCTCCGCCTGAGCCGCCGCCCACAACAATTGCATCGTAGGTTTTCTCCCGGATGTTCTCGATTGTCAGGTCTTTCATCATATCCCCTTACGCGTGTTTGCTGCGCAGCACATCTGCCAGCTTCTCAGCCATCATGATGACCGTCGGATTGAGGTTAATGAGCGGAATTTCCGGCAGAATTGAAGCGTCGATGACCCACAATCCGCCGAGACCGTAAACACGACCATTTTCATCCACTACGGCATACTTGTCATGCTCAAGGCCCATCGGCACCGTTGAACAGGGGTGTTGCAACGTGCTGACCCCTTGCGCCAGCGCCTGGCGGATGGATTCCTCGTCGTCACCGACCGATGGCCCGGGATAGAGCTCCTGTTCGATCAGATCGCACAGCGGCGGCGTGCGGGCGAGCCGACGCGCCAGGCGGAAACATTCGACCATACGACGCATGTCGTCCTCATCGGTGAGATGGTTGAATGCGATCTCCGGCGCTTCGTGAGGGTCACGGCTCTTCAGGCGTACATAGCCGACCGAAGAGCAGCGCATCAGCTCCAGCCCGAGGGAAAAGGCCACGCCCGTTGGGCTGGTGTCCGCAGGCAAGAGGTGAGAAGGCGAGATGCCAATGTCCATTTCTCGCGGCGATTCGGCGAAGCTGGAGTGGGTCCACAACTGGGCCGCGACCACTGGGTGCTGCTGATCCTTGAGCTCGGCTTTGCCTGCGAAATTCATCCAGTAAAATGCGTGATCGCGCAGACGTTCACCGACCGGCGCGTCTTTTATTACGCGGATTTCCATTTCTTTTAGATGATTACGTGGTCCCACGCCAGAACGGAGCAAAATCGCGGCTGAACCATAGGCACCAGCGCAAAGAATAATCTGCTGTCCGAATATGAACTCGCCGCTGGCCAGCTGTACCGCGCTGGCCTGCTGTTCGGCAAATTTGAGCTTGTTCACCAGCACGCCGTGGGCGATGGTGAGATTGGGCCGCTGGCGAACTTCCCACGTCAACCATGCCATCGCAGTATTCACCCGCACCCCGTTTATCACGTTCATGGGATTGGGGCCCGCGCCGTTGTTGGTCTCAGGGTGGTTAAAATCCTCTACCTTCGCGTAGCCCAGGTTCCAGGCCGCCTCTAGCGTTGCTCGCTGAACGGGGGTAATTTCTTCCATGGTCATCTGATGAATTGGCAATGGCCCGCTTCTGCCATGAAATTCATCTTCACCGTAGTGATAGGTTTCCATCTTTTTGTAGTACGGCAGAACATCCTCGTAGCGCCAGCCGATTATTCCTTTCTTTGTGATGCGCTCAAAATCCCAAGGCAGCGCCCGGGAGGCAACCGCAGCATTGATTGCTGAGCTTCCTCCGAGCACTTTGCCTCGTGGCGTATAAACAGGTTCCGACTGCTTGACGGGGTTGGCGTAGTAGCCCCATTCGTAACGAGGATCGCCATTGGCGGCGATAATATTGCTGTTGTAGAGCACTTCAGGGTAGCCGTGCGCATCAAACGCCGGGCCATTTTCCAGTAGCAGAACGCTGGTAGAGTCGTCTTCGCTCAGACGAGCCGCCAGCACGGCTCCTGCCGAGCCTGCGCCAATAATTATGTAGTCATACTGCGACTCGCTATTTTTATTTATCGCAATAAATTGCTTTGCAGTGAACACAGGCATAACAGGCAATCTCCGCATGTGGGTTTATTAGCAGAGTAGGTCGAGGATCATGCGGCGAACAGAGGCAAATTGACGAATCCGGGGTTCGTAAAATACGAACGCCCGGGCGCTTATCTGATGAGATGGCGCGTCAGATCTGGCCATCAGCCTGGAGCTTTTTGATACACCCCTGTAGTAAGAATAGAGGGCTGTCGTCGACGGGGGGAGCGTTGGCGATCAGGGAAATATGTCGATAGAACGCGGGTTCGAGAGGGACTGAACGCAGCGGATGCTCCAGTGCTTTGAGCGTCAGTTCGGGGAGCTGCGCGATGCCCAGTCCCTGGCGGATAAAACTGATGGCCGTTGCCGGATGGTTGAATTCATATTTAATCTCGGGCGTAATATTGTGCTCTTTAAATAACGCCATAATACTTAGCTCATAGCGGCCTGTACTGGTAATTAACGGCTCGCTGAAGAGATCTTCAAGCTTTACGGAGTCGCGCTGTGCAAACGGGTGGTTTTCCGGAACCACGACGGTGAATTTATCTTCGTAGACCGGGAGGGAATACATATTGGGTACCGGAGAGTGAACAAAACCAATATCAATTTTATCCTGGCGCAGGGATTCAATAATTTCCGTACTGTTGGCTTCGTGGGGAATAATTTTAATCTGCGGGTAGTATGTTTCAAAATAGCGCACTACCTGCGGTAAAATACAGGCGCAAATACTGGGGAAGCAGCCAATACGCAGTAATCGTAACGGCGACTGTTTTTCCTGTTCGGCGATTTCTTTCACCGCGTTGACCTCATGCGCCAGCCGTCGCAGATGGGAGACAATCCGTTCACCGACCGCCGTTAGCGCGATGGCCTTTCGCCGCTCGCGTACCACAATTACGACTCCCAGCTCCTCTTCCAGTGCATTAATCGCCTGACTGACGGCTGATTGAGTCATGTGCAGGCGTTTTCCCGCCTCGGTAAACCCGCCGCATTCAAGCACCATGAGTAGAGCGTTTATCTGTGTTATGGTCATTAGTGATTTCTAATCAAAGTCATTAATATGATTAATTTTACTAATGTAATGTATTTTCATATAATTTTTCAACAAGCTTAATCACAAAATCACGTACGCAATCATCTGTGTCGATAGTCTACTTATCCGTTAGATATCGATGATGAATGTGATGCTACGCGCCGTATAAATAGGGTGCTTATCGATGAAAGAGAAATTATGGACGAAAGATTTTTGGGCAATAACTATTATTAGTTTTATTATCTTCTTTGTTTTCTATGTGCAGCTAACGCTGCTTCCTATTTATATTGCCGACAATTTGCATGCCACCGCTGACAAAGCCGGACTGCTGGTAACCTGTTTTCTGATCGCGGCGATTATTATTCGCCCGTTTGCCGGGCAGTGGGTAGGGAAATATTCGAATAAAACGGTTCTGATGCTTTCTTCTCTGGCCTTTTTGGTAGTGACTGCGTTATATCCGCTTTGCCATTCTATCGAAGCATTGCTATTTATTCGCGCGCTTCATGGGATCACTTTTGGGGTGATAACAACGGTGAAGGGGACGATTTCTGCGCGGTTAATACCGGCCTCCCGACGTGGAGAGGGCATCAGTTTTTTCTCATTAGCGATGGGTCTGGCGATGGTGGTGGGACCGTGGATCGGTCTGAATATGGCGCGGCATAGCGCCTATATTGAAGCGTTCTGGTTGTGCACCGGCGTCTCGATTGTCAGCATCGTGTTGGCGCTGATTGTGGCCGTGCCGCCGGTGATTCGCCATGCCGATGGTTCAAAACCGAAGCTGGGTTTTGCTGCTATGTTCGATCGCGCAGCCATGCCGTTTGCCCTGGTCACCTTCTTTATGACCTTTGCCTACGCTGGCGTTTCTGCTTTCCTTGCCCTGTATGCCCGCGAATTAGATCTGATGGCCGCTGCGAGTAATTTTCTGCTGTGCTATGCCATATTTCTGATGATCTGCCGTGCCTTCACCGGTAACGTCTGTGATAAAAAGGGGCCGAAGTATGTGGTTTATCCCTGCCTGTTCGCATTCACTGTAGGCCTGGTGGTGCTGGGCTATACCCACGGCAGTATCACCATGGTTTTATCTGGTGCGCTGATTGGCATTGGCTACGGTTCCGTTACGCCAATATTCCAGACGCAGATCATCAGTTCGGTAGAGCCGCATAAAATCGGCGTGGCGAACTCACTGTTTTTTAATGCAATGGATGCGGGACTGGCGTTGGGCGCTTTCGTTATGGGCTTGATGGTGGAGGGCGCGGGCTATCGTTCAATTTATCTGATGGGGGCGGTACTGGTGGTGCTTGCCGGCGCGCTGTATATCCTGCAGATGAAAAAACGCGGCGACGTTGAGCTGGTCTCCGCGCACGAAGTACATTAAGAGCCTACCCACCAGAGCTATTTCACTTGCCATTTTGGACTCGGGCAGTGCTCGCAATCCTAACGTACTAAATGTACGCTCCGGTTTCTGCGCGCTGTCCGAGCCCAAACTGTCTGCGCCAATAACGCCTGTTCGGCCAGGCTCTAAGCATTACATCTCAATTTCAATATCCCCTTTTGCCCGGCAGCAGCAGGGCAAAATCTCTCCCGGCTGGATAAACGCCAGCGGCTCGGTTAGCCAGTCAACCTGACCGGCAACCAGCCGCGTGCGGCAGGAACCGCAGTAACCTTCGCGGCACTGATATTCCACGTCGATATTATGCGATTCCAGGGCTGCGAGCAGCGAAGGGTGCTCATCCTGACACTCAAGGCGAGTGTCAGAAATCTTCAAAAAAATGCGTTTCATCAGAGCTGGAAGTTACTCAGATCGTCAGCATCGACTTCTGCATCGATTTGTCCGACCAGATAAGAACTGACTTCTACTTCCTGCGGGGCAACCTGTACGTTATCGGACACCAGCCAGGTGTTGATCCACGGGATCGGGTTGGAGCGGGTCTGGAACGGCAGATCGAGACCGACCGCCTGCATGCGAATGTTGGTGATGTATTCGACGTACTGGCACAGAATATCTTTATTCAGGCCGATCATCGAACCGTCGCGGAACAGATAATCTGCCCACTCTTTCTCCTGCTGGGCCGCCAGGACAAACAGGTCATAGCACTCCTGCTTGCACTCTTCGGCGATTTCCGCCATTTCCGGGTCATCGACGCCAGAACGCAGCAGGTTCAGCATATGCTGGGTGCCGGTCAGGTGCAGCGCTTCGTCACGGGCAATCAGGCGGATAATCTTGGCATTCCCTTCCATCAGCTTGCGCTCGGCGAAGGCGAAGGAGCAGGCGAAGCTGACGTAGAAGCGGATGGCTTCCAGGGCGTTAACGCTCATCAGGCAGATATAGAGTTTCTTTTTCAGCTCGCGCAGGTTAACGGTGATGGTTTTACCGTTAACGCTGTGCGTACCTTCACCCAGCAGATGCCAGTAGCTGGTTAGCTCGATCAATTCATCGTAATAGCTGGAGATCCCTTCCGCGCGTTTCTGAATCTGCTCGTTGGTGACGATATCGTCAAACACCACCGCCGGATCGTTGACGATATTACGGATGATGTGGGTGTAGGAGCGCGAGTGGATCGTTTCCGAAAACGCCCAGGTTTCAACCCAGGTTTCCAGTTCCGGAATTGAAATCAGCGGCAGCAGAGCGACGTTCGGGCTGCGGCCCTGGATGGAGTCGAGCAGCGTCTGATACTTCAGGTTGCTGATGAAGATATGTTTTTCATGCTCCGGCAGCGCCTGGTAGTCGATACGGTCGCGGGAAACGTCAACTTCTTCCGGACGCCAGAAGAAGGAGAGCTGCTTTTCAATCAGCTTTTCGAAGATGTCATATTTTTGCTGATCGTAGCGGGCGACGTTCACCGGTTGACCAAAAAACATCGGCTCAAGCAGCTGATCGTTTTTAGTCTGTGAGAAAGTGGTATATGCCATTGAAGTGAGTCCTGTTGAGATTGTATTGCCCGGCGGCACTTCGTTTGCCGGGCCTACAAAACCGTAGGCCGGGTAAGCGTAGCGCCACCCGGCAAAATAACTTAGATCTTACATGCGCCGCTTTCGCAGCCATCGTCCTGAATGGACGGCGCCAGGTCATCCTGGGCATCTTCCGCGCCATCACGGGTGTTGTGATAGTACAGAGTTTTCACGCCGAATTTATAGGCATTGAGCAAGTCTTTCAGCAACTGCTGCATCGGCACTTTCCCGGATGGGAAACGCGTCGGGTCGTAGTTGGTGTTGGCAGAAATCGACTGGTCGATAAACTTCTGCATGATACCCACCAGCTGTAAATAACCATCGTTGCCCGGCATTTCCCACAGCAGCTCGTAGCCGTTCTGCAATTTTTCGTAGTCCGGCACTACCTGGCGCAAGATCCCGTCTTTCGACGCTTTGATGCTGACGTGGCCGCGCGGCGGTTCAATGCCGTTAGTGGCGTTGGAGATCTGCGAAGAGGTCTCGGACGGCATCAGTGCGGAGAGCGTGGAGTTACGCAGGCCGTGTGTTTTGATTGATTCGCGCAGGGCTTCCCAGTCGTAGTGCAGAGATTCGCTGACGATAGCATCGAGATCTTTTTTATAGGTATCGATCGGCAGAATGCCTTTCGCATAGGTGGTTTCGTTAAACCACGGACATGCGCCCTGCTCGATAGCCAGCTCGTTAGAAGCTTTCAGCAGGTAATACTGAATGGCTTCGAACGTTTTGTGCGTCAGGTTGTTGGCGCTGCCGTCGGAGTAGCGTTTGCCGTGCTTCGCCAGATAGTAGGCGAAGTTAATCACGCCAATGCCCAGCGTACGACGACCCATGGCGCCGCGTTTGGCTGCCGGGATCGGGTAGTCCTGGTAATCAAGCAGGGCATCCAGGGCGCGAACCGCCAGCACCGCCAGATCTTCCAGCTCATCGAGGCTATCAATTACGCCAAGGTTAAAAGCGGACAGGGTGCACAGCGCGATTTCGCCATTTTCGTCGTTAACGTCTTCCAGCGGCTTGGTCGGCAGAGCGATTTCCAGGCACAGGTTGGATTGACGCACCGGCGCGACAGTCGGGTCAAATGGGCTATGGGTGTTGCAGTGATCAACGTTCTGGATATAGATACGGCCAGTAGAAGCACGTTCCTGCATCATCAGTGAGAACAGTTCAACGGCTTTGATACGCTGTTTGCGGATGCTGGTGTCTTGCTCATATTGGGTGTACAGACGCTCGAACTCGTCCTGATCGGCGAAGAACGCGTCGTACAGACCCGGAACGTCGGATGGGCTGAACAGGGTGATATCTCCGCCTTTCAGCAAGCGGGTGTACATCAGCTTGTTGATCTGCACGCCGTAATCCATGTGACGAACGCGGTTAGCGTCGGTACCACGGTTATTTTTCAGTACCAGCAGGCTTTCGACTTCCAGATGCCACATCGGGTAGAAGAGGGTTGCCGCACCGCCGCGCACGCCGCCCTGAGAGCAGGATTTCACTGCAGTCTGGAAATGTTTATAGAATGGGATACAACCGGTGTGGAACGCTTCGCCGCCGCGGATCGGGCTGCCTAGCGCACGAATGCGGCCAGCGTTAATACCGATACCCGCACGCTGAGAAACGTATTTCACAATCGCGCTGGAGGTGGCATTGATGGAATCCAGGCTGTCACCGCACTCGATCAGAACGCAGGAGCTGAACTGGCGAGTTGGGGTGCGCACGCCGGACATAATCGGCGTAGGCAGCGAGATTTTAAAGGTCGACACCGCATCATAGAAACGCTTCACGTAGTCCAGACGGGTTGCGCGCGGATAGTTAGAAAACAGGCATGCGGCGACCAGAATGTACAGGAACTGCGCGCTTTCGTAGATCTCGCCGGTGACGCGGTTCTGTACCAGGTATTTCCCTTCCAGTTGCTTAACCGCAGCATAGGAGAAGGTCATATCACGATCGTGCTCGATGAACGAATCCATCTGCTTGAACTCTTCTTCCGTGTAGTCTTCCAGCAGATGAGTATCGTATTTGCCGTTTTTCACCATCTTCGACACATGATCGAACAGCGCTGGCGGCTCAAACTGGCCGTAGGCTTTTTTACGCAGATGGAAAATCGCCAGACGCGCGGCGAGATACTGGTAATCCGGTGCCTCGCGGGAGATAAGGTCCGCAGCGGCTTTAATAATAGTTTCGTGAATATCGGCGGTTTTGATGCCGTCATAGAACTGAATGTGTGAACGCAGTTCTACCTGAGAAATCGAAACGTTATTCAGTCCTTCTGCCGCCCAATCCAGCACGCGGTGGATTTTGTCGAGATTGATGCGCTCGGTGCTACCGTCACGCTTTGTCACCAGCAGACTCTGATTCATGTGGATTATACCTGTCCGTGAAAGAAAATATCCCCCACTTATCCACAGATAGCCGTTGTGACTAACTCTGTGGATAAATACTATATGTAGGGGGTGGTCGATAAAAGAAACGCTATATGGTGAGTATTCTAGTAAGGATTCTTTTGAGTACAAGAGTTGATTTTGAGGTTAAATTGAGGTTGCGGAAGCGTAATGATCGCCAAGTCCACGCCACATAAGGCCTGGAAGAGATGTCAATAAATCAGAAAAAAAAATGAAAATTTGATCGAGTGCTGATTTCTTCATCGCAAGAAAAAATCACGCGGCTTGATGCCGCGCAATCATCATAAGAAAAGCAGCTGACGTTATGCGCTTTTGGCTGTTGTATGCAACATATAGTTAACATCAACGCCGGGTGCCAGCTTGAAGGTGTTGGTCAGTGGATTGTAATGCAGGCCGGTAATATGCTGCTCTTTCAGAATAGTCTGATCAATCCAACCAATCAGCTCCGCAGGTTTAATGAATTTCTTCACGTCATGGGTTCCTTTTGGCACCATCTTCATAACGTACTCAGCACCCACCACCGCCATTAGCCACGCTTTACCGTTACGGTTAATCGTGGAGAAGAAGACCTGGCCGCCAGGTTTTACTAATCGCGCGCAGGCGTGAACTACGGATTGCGGATTAGGGACATGCTCCAGCATCTCCATACAGGTGACGACGTCATACTGCTGAGCGTGCTTCGCCGCGTGCTCTTCAACCGTTTCCTGGACATAGGTGACCTGAATTCCGCTCTCCAGCGCATGCAGTTTGGCGACCTGTAGCGGTTCAAAACCCATATCCAGGCCGGTCACCGTTGCGCCTTCGCGCGCCATGCTCTCCGCAAGGATGCCGCCGCCGCAGCCGACATCGAGCACTTTTTTGCCGAACAGGCCGCCGGAACGCTCTGCTATATAGCCTAGACGCAGGGGGTTGATGCGATGTAATGGCTTGAACTCGCCCTCTAAATCCCACCAGCGCGATGCGACAGCTTCAAATTTGGCGATTTCATTATGATCAACGTTGGGGGCCACCGACGGTTTTTCGGCATTCATGGGCGCTTTTACTCCTTTTCAGTTCAGACCCGCGAGTATATCAGCAGACCGCCGTGAATAAACCGTATATACCCGTCGCCTTTCGTACTACCTCTTCGTTGGCTTCACGCACTCACCCGAATCACTTACTGCAGTAAGTGATTCGGGACTCCTGCGTTTGCCGCCTTGATGCAGCGCGAAATTCATTGGGTATAGGTTTACCCGTATCACCGCGGCTGTGTTATAATTTGCGACCTTTGAATCCGGGATACAGTAGAGGGATAGCGGTTAGATGAGCGACCTTGCGAGAGAAATTACACCGGTCAACATTGAGGAAGAGCTGAAGAGCTCGTATCTGGATTATGCGATGTCGGTCATTGTTGGCCGCGCGCTTCCGGACGTCCGAGATGGCCTTAAGCCGGTACACCGTCGCGTACTATACGCCATGAACGTATTGGGCAATGACTGGAACAAAGCCTATAAAAAATCTGCCCGCGTCGTGGGTGACGTCATCGGTAAATACCACCCGCATGGTGATATCGCCGTTTATGACACCATTGTTCGTATGGCGCAGCCATTCTCCTTGCGTTACATGCTGGTAGATGGCCAGGGTAACTTTGGTTCTGTCGATGGGGACTCCGCCGCAGCGATGCGTTATACGGAAATCCGTATGTCGAAGATCGCCCACGAGCTGATGGCCGACCTGGAAAAAGAGACGGTAGATTTCGTCGATAACTACGACGGCACCGAAAGAATTCCAGATGTTATGCCGACTAAGATCCCGAACCTGTTAGTTAACGGTTCGTCCGGCATCGCGGTGGGTATGGCGACTAACATTCCGCCGCACAACCTGACCGAAGTGATCAACGGCTGTCTGGCCTACGTTGACAACGAAGACATCAGCATTGAAGGGCTGATGGAACACATTCCTGGTCCGGACTTCCCGACCGCTGCGATCATCAACGGTCGTCGTGGCATTGAAGAAGCCTACCGCACCGGTCGCGGCAAAGTGTACATTCGCGCCCGCGCGGAAGTGGAAGCTGACGCGAAAACCGGTCGTGAAACGATTATCGTGCACGAAATTCCGTATCAGGTGAACAAAGCGCGCCTGATTGAGAAAATCGCCGAGCTGGTAAAAGACAAACGCGTTGAAGGCATTAGCGCGCTGCGCGACGAGTCTGATAAAGACGGGATGCGCATCGTGATTGAAGTGAAACGCGACGCGGTGGGTGAAGTGGTTCTCAACAACCTCTACTCCCAGACCCAGCTGCAGGTCTCCTTCGGTATTAACATGGTTGCTTTGCACCATGGTCAGCCGAAGATCATGAACCTGAAAGAAATCATTGCCGCATTTGTGCGCCACCGTCGTGAAGTGGTGACGCGTCGTACTATTTTCGAACTGCGTAAAGCTCGTGACCGCGCGCATATCCTCGAAGCGCTGGCGATTGCCCTGGCTAACATTGACCCGATTATTGAACTGATTCGCCGTGCGCCGACTCCGGCTGAAGCGAAAGCTGGCTTAATCGCGCGTTCATGGGATCTGGGCAACGTTTCCGCGATGCTGGAACGTGCCGGTGATGACGCCGCGCGTCCGGAATGGCTGGAACCAGAATTTGGCGTGCGTGATGGTCAGTATTATCTGACCGAACAGCAGGCCCAGGCGATTCTGGATCTGCGTTTGCAGAAACTGACCGGTCTTGAGCACGAAAAACTGCTCGACGAGTACAAAGAGCTGCTGGAACAGATCGCTGAACTGCTGCACATTCTGGGCAGCGCCGATCGCCTGATGGAAGTCATCCGCGAAGAGCTGGAGCTGGTTCGTGAACAGTTTGGCGATGCGCGCCGTACTGAAATCACTGCCAATAGCGCCGATATCAACATCGAAGACCTGATCAACCAGGAAGATGTTGTGGTGACTCTGTCCCATCAGGGCTACGTGAAGTATCAGCCGTTAACCGATTACGAAGCTCAGCGTCGTGGCGGTAAAGGTAAATCTGCGGCACGTATTAAAGAAGAAGACTTTATCGACCGCCTGCTGGTGGCCAACACCCATGATACGATCCTGTGCTTCTCCAGCCGTGGTCGTCTGTACTGGATGAAGGTTTATCAGCTGCCGGAAGCGAGCCGTGGCGCGCGTGGCCGTCCGATCGTCAACCTGCTGCCGCTGGAAGCCAACGAACGTATCACCGCTATTCTGCCGGTGCGCGAGTACGAAGAGGGCGTGAACGTCTTTATGGCCACCGCCAGCGGTACCGTGAAGAAAACGGCGCTGACCGAGTTCAGCCGTCCGCGTTCGGCCGGTATTATTGCGGTTAACCTCAACGAAGGCGATGAGCTGATTGGCGTCGATCTGACTTCAGGTCAGGATGAAGTCATGTTGTTCTCTGCTGCCGGTAAAGTTGTGCGCTTTAAAGAAGATGCTGTTCGTGCGATGGGTCGTACCGCGACCGGCGTGCGCGGTATCAAGCTCGCAGGTGAGGACAAAGTCGTTTCTCTGATTATTCCGCGTGGCGAAGGGGCTATCCTGACCGTGACGCAGAATGGCTATGGTAAACGTACTGCGGCTGAAGAGTATCCGACCAAATCTCGTGCGACGCAGGGCGTTATCTCGATCAAAGTGACCGAGCGTAACGGTTCCGTGGTGGGAGCGGTGCAGGTAACTGATACCGACCAGATCATGATGATCACCGATGCGGGCACGCTGGTGCGCACCCGCGTATCGGAAGTCAGCGTGGTAGGGCGTAACACCCAGGGCGTTATCCTCATCCGCACCGCGGAAGATGAAAACGTGGTGGGTCTGCAACGTGTTGCTGAGCCGGTTGATGATGAAGAACTGGATGCCATCGACGGCAGCGTAGCGGAAGGCGATGAGGATATCGCGCCAGAAGCGGACACTGACACTGACGATGATATCGCCGAAGATGAAGAGTAATTCTCTGCGGTAATTGTTCTGAAAGGGTCGGGATTATCCCCGGCCCTTTTTGTTTCCCCGTTGCGGGACTGTTATTTTATCGTTACCTTAACCCCATTCTGTTGAGTCCCTGACGGCCGAGCATCGCCACATTGAAATATCTAGCTTCTTTCCATACGACGTTAAAGGTTTCACGCTACCTGTTCAGAGCGCTGGCGGTACTGCTGTGGATGCTGATCGCTTTTGTCTCGGTGTTTTACATTGTTAATGCCCTGCATGACCGGGAATCGGAAATTCGTCAGGAATTTAATCTGAATGCCGATCAGGCGCAGCGTTATATTCAGCGCACGGCAGACGTTATCAAAGAGCTGAAATACGTCGCGGGTAATCGTCCAATGGACGGCAGTGAAGGCGGTGATGCGCCAGTGCAGAGTGGCAATATTGCGATCCCTAATTTTGAACCGCTATATCCTGATTCCGATTGCTCGCTGATGAGCACCACCTGGCGTAACTCTCTGCAGTCGCTGTCGTGGTTTATGCGCTACTGGCGTGACAACTTCTCTGCGGCCTATGATCTCAACCGTATCTTTTTGATTGGCAGCGATAACCTCTGTATGGCCAACTTCGGCCTGCGGGATGTGCCGCTGGAGCGAGATCAGGCGCTAAAAGTTTTACATCAACGTATCGAGCAATATCGTGATGCCCCGCAAAACGAACGTGGCAACAACCTGTTTTGGATAAGCCAGGGCGTGCGCCCGGGTGTCGGGTATTTTTACGCGCTGACGCCGATATATATGGCTAACCGGCTACAGGCTATGCTCGGCGTGGAACAAAATATCCGTATGGAAAGTTTCTTTACTCCGGGTAGTCTGCCGATGAACGTCACTATTCTTGACGATAACGGCCAGTCGCTCATTTCGCTCGCCGGGTCAGACAGCAATATTAAACCTGACGCGAAGTGGATGCAGGAGCGGTTGTGGTTTGGCTATACCTCGGGCTTTCGCGAACTGGCGATGAAAAAAAGTCTGCCACCGTCATCTTTGAGCATCGTCTATTCTGTGTCGGTGGAACAGGTGTTAGAACGCATTCGGATGCTGATCCTTAACGCCATTGTGCTCAATATCCTGACCGGGGTTATCCTCTTTGCGCTGGCCCGGATGTATGAGCGGCGGATTTTTATTCCGGCGGAAAATGACGCCCAACGTCTGGAAGAGCATGAGCAGTTCAACCGAAAAATTGTGGCTTCCGCGCCGGTAGGGATCTGTATTTTACGTACCCTCGACGGCACTAATATCTTGAGTAACGAGCTGGCGCATAACTATCTCAACATGTTGACGCATGAGGACCGGCAGCGGTTAACGCAGATCATCTGCGGTCAACAGGTGAACTTTGTTGACGTGCTGACCAGTAATAATACCAATCTGCAAATCAGCTTCGTTCACTCGCGCTATCGTAATGAAAACGTGGCGATTTGCGTGCTGGTGGACGTTTCGGCGCGCGTCAAAATGGAGGAGTCGCTGCAGGAGATGGCCCAGGCCGCAGAACAGGCCAGCCAGTCGAAATCGATGTTCCTTGCCACCGTCAGTCACGAACTGCGTACGCCGTTGTACGGGATTATCGGCAATCTCGATTTGCTGCAGACGAAAGAGCTGCCGAAGGGCGTTGATCGCCTGGTGACGGCGATGAATAACTCCTCCAGCCTGCTGCTGAAAATTATCAGCGATATCCTGGATTTCTCGAAAATTGAGTCCGAGCAGCTCAAAATTGAACCACGGGAGTTTTCGCCCCGTGAAGTAATGAACCACATTTCCGCTAACTACCTGCCGTTGGTGGTGCGTAAACAGCTTGGGCTGTACTGCTTTATTGAACCCGACGTGCCGCAGTTGATGTCCGGCGATCCGATGCGCTTGCAGCAGGTTATTTCAAACCTGCTGAGTAACGCGATTAAGTTTACTGATACCGGCTGCATTATCCTGCATGTCGAGCGGGCGGGCGACTACCTACAAATTAGCGTGCGCGACACCGGAGAAGGGATCCCGGCAAAAGAAGTCGTGCGTCTGTTCGACCCGTTCTTCCAGGTCGGTACCGGCGTGCAGCGTAACTTCCAGGGAACCGGTCTCGGTCTGGCGATTTGTGAAAAGCTTATCAGCATGATGGATGGCGATATCGCCGTCGAAACGGAACCGGGCATGGGTAGCCGGTTCACAATTCGAATTCCACTGTATGGCGTACAAAATACGCCGCCGCTGATTGTTGATAGCCTGTCTGACAAATGCTGTTGGCTGGCGATTGATAACACCTCTTTGGCGCTGTTTGTCGAGTCGTTGCTGAAATGCCGCGGTATTCCTGCCCGTCGTTTTGAAGGGCAAGCGCCGGGAGCGGATGATATTTTGCTGACCGATAGCGAGACCAATGCGGCATGGCCAGGAAGCGCCGTGATTATCTTCTGCCGTCGGCATATCGGTATTCCGCTAGAGCGAGCGCCGGGTGAGTGGTTGCATAGCGTCACGACGCCGCATGAACTGCTGCCGCTGCTCGGACGCATCTTCCATATCGCCGTCGATAGCGCGGAAAACGGCCCCGTGCTATCCGCGCCAGAAACGCAAACTGCCGACAATGATGACATGATGATTTTGGTGGTGGATGATCATCCAATCAACCGGCGTCTTTTGGCCGATCAACTGGGATCTCTGGGCTATCAGTGCGTCACCGCAAACGATGGGGTCGATGCGCTTAACGTACTGAGTAAACAGCATATTGATATTGTGCTCAGTGACGTCAACATGCCGAATATGGATGGTTATCGACTGACTCAGCGCATTCGTCAACTGGGATTGACGTTGCCGGTAATTGGCGTGACCGCTAATGCGCTGGCTGAAGAGAAGCAGCGCTGTCTGGAGTCCGGTATGGATAGCTGTTTATCCAAGCCGGTAACCCTCGATATTATCAAACAAACATTGACGGTCTATGCTACACGGGTGCGCAAGGGAAGGGCGTAAGGGATTTTCCCGGATAGCGCGGCGCTATCCGGGAAGAGAGAGGTTAGTCTTTGTCTGTAGAACTCAGAGAAACGGAAGAGAGGTAGTTCAGCAGGGCGATATCGTTTTCCACGCCGAGTTTCATCATCGCCGATTTTTTCTGGCTACTGATGGTTTTGATACTGCGGTTCAGCTTTTTGGCGATCTCGGTAACCAGGAAGCCTTCGGCGAACAGGCGCAATACTTCACTCTCTTTTGGCGACAGGCGTTTGTCACCGTAACCACCGGCGCTGATTTTTTCCAGCAGACGCGAAACGCTTTCCGGGGTGAATTTCTTGCCTTTCTGCAGTGCGGCCAGCGCTTTCGGCAGATCGGTCGGTGCGCCCTGTTTCAGTACGATCCCTTCGATATCCAGATCCAGTACCGCGCTCAGGATCGCCGGGTTGTTATTCATCGTGAGAACAATGATCGACAGATCCGGGAAATGGCGCTTGATGTATTTGATAAGCGTAATCCCATCACCGTACTTGTCGCCGGGCATGGATAGGTCGCTAATCAGGACGTGAGCGTCCAGCTTAGGAAGATTGTTGATTAATGCCGTGGAGTCTTCAAACTCGCCAACAACGTTCACCCACTCGATTTGCTCAAGTGACTTACGAATACCGAACAGTACGATCGGATGGTCATCGGCAATAATTACGTTCATATTGTTCATGTATTAGGCTACCTTGCTACAGCAAGCTCTTGACGTAGACGTCAATGTCGCTGATATATTTTTCTATGCCTTGAGTATCTTTTTCACGAATCAGATGCTCAAGCGTTTCACATAATTGCTTGCCGGGTACCAGATTAAGCATAGCAAACGCCCCTTTGAGGCGGTGAGCGGTTTGCGCCAGCGCGGCTAAATCGCTCGTTGCCAGTTCATTATACAGCCTCTTAACATCATCTGGTACCGTGTCGGCAAACAACGCGTAATAGCCGCTGGCATGCAGTTCGGCGTTACTCACGCTTTCAGGGGGAGAGGGCTGCCCCTCTTCATCAGCCAGTTGCTGCTCTATCAGCTGTAGAATAGCTTCCTGCATCGCCGTGCTGATATTAAAATTGACGCGGAGCTGACCTGGACTAATCTTATGAATCCCGACTTCATCATCGCTTAAAAGCAAGCCTGAAGCAGTAAGATTAGACGGATTATCCGTTAAAAAGAGATCATATTGTTGACTTGTTAGTCTATCATCCGGCGAGATGCAGGTCGCGCCCCAGCTTTCGAGCTGGCGCGTAACGATACGGCGCACCTCATTAGAGGTAACATCAAGCAATACCACAACATCATCCAGTAGATGTTCCCCTGAATCACTCTCTTCTTCACTGGCCGCCATTTTAAGATGCAGGGAATAGCGGGTACCCAGCGACTCGCGGGCCTTGATATTCAACTGACCACCGAGCTTGCGGGTCAGGCGATCGCAGAGCCAGAAGGTAAGGGCGTTAGCTTTACCATAGAGGTCTGATTGCGTCTCGTTGAGGAACGGGAAGTGCATATTATCGATTTCGTCACCGGAAACCCCATTACCGGTATCAAGAATACGGAAGGTCAGGCGATCGTCTGCCGACTCATCTTTACTCACTTCCAGAGTGATTTTGCCAATCTGTGTAGTGGTAACCGAGTACTGAATTAACAGTAAAAGCGTGCGGCGCAACGCATCACGATCGCCGTAACGTTGCTCATTTGCCGGTAGCGCATTGTTAATCAGTAGCTGCAGCCCTTTGCGTTTGATGATCGGTAAGACTTCAGGTACCACTTCATCAATGAGTTCCTGAATGGAGAACAGGCCCTGGGCGCTTTTCCAGCTATCGCTCTCAAGGAGGTTTGCCAGTTGAATCTCATCCACCAGATGTACCAGTTCATCTGCATGCTGGGCCAGCTTATGGCTTTCAGCAATACCGAGCTCCGCCGCTTCTTCTGCCAGCGTTTGCGCAGGTTGTTTTAGCGCAGCGCCGATATGCTGCATAAAGGCAGCGCGGCCTTGCTGGTTTTTCTCGTACAGACGTTGAGCCTGTTTGAGTTTCCTGGTGACCAGAACTTCACGATCCTGATCGCGAATGATGAATATTTGCGTACGCGGTGAGACCTGACTGCGGAACTGGCGGATTTCATACAATTCATTATTCACCGTGGCCTGAATGACGCCCTGGTGTTGGTCGGCCATGTTGATAATGTTCTGCAGGTTCAAATGCGGCAGCAGATGATCGGCGATAGGATTGCTGATTATCGTACGATTAGCCTCCTGGTCATGAACCAATAGCCCTAACGGTAGCAGCGAGACTATCTCTTCGTGGATTGCGCGCTGGGTGCGTAATTCGCTATTGGCAGCCGAAGAGACCGCTGTACCGACCTCGTTTTTACGTCCGCTATAGTGACGAAAAGTCGTGAAACCGAACAGCGTCAGCGCCAGCAGGCCGATATTCAACAGCAGCGGCAGCAAAATATTCTGTAAGGATTCCAGAATCAGCTCGCTGAAGGGCACCATCCAAACCAGCCGCATACCGGTGGTGTTAATGGTGGTGGTAATTTCAATCCGTGGGCCATTAAAGTTGATGCTGACGATATCGGTGGCTTCTTTGTCCGGATTGTTGCTGATGCTTTGCGACGGATCGGGTTCAAGACGGAAGCTCTCCAGCGACATGCTGGGAGGAATGAGATCGTTAATGGGGAGATCGAAAGCCACAACGGTCGCCAGGTGGCCCGGCTGGTTAAAAGTGGTGCGTAAAGTAAAGTAGTAGCCGTTCTGCCATGCGAGATGACGCAATGACGAAAATGTTTCGCGTTCATCTAATGTATTTGCCTGGAGCAACATTTCGGCCCGTCGGGACTCCACGACGCTGCTGATGGTTGACTCTTTAAAGCTGGAGGAGAGATCTTTTAACGGCAGCGTTGAAACTAAAATAAGGCTGTTATCGAGTCCGTTAAGGTAATACATCGACCAGGGAATGGTCTCCGCGCCCCACAGAATATCGAGATAACTGGAGATTTTTTGCGTCATTTCCAGCGTTGAGCTGTCATGAGAGCCAAAAATCAGCGCTTCTGTTTTACGCCTGGGTTTCTCCAGGTAGTAAACATCCTGCTTCAAACGCGTTTCTTGTAAACCGCTCTCTCCCGTTGCGCCGGGCGAAGTTGCCGCGATGTTGTCATATATTTGCCAGGTGGCGTAGCGCCAGGTATCAATACGCTTATGCAAGTCATAGCTGACATCGACGACCTGATAACTTTTGTCTTTCAGCCATGCGTTGACGGCGCTTTGAATCATGACCCCCATCGTCGCCAGCAGGACGATGACCATTAAAATGAAGAAACGGGTAATGTTGCCGGGGATCAGGGAAAATTTTTTCGGGGTCATCGTGTGAGAGTATGACTCATCAGTGTTTGTAAACGGAATGTTGCGCCCGGGTAACTGGGAGCAGGACGGATGCTATAGCCAGTATAAAGGCTAATGCCGTAAATCCATACAACTGAATATCATACATTGTTTTATTTGCCTTGAGATTCATCTTAGATCCGCGGCGGCAGACAAACATGAACAGTGCGATTGTTTTTGTACAATTACTTACCGATTTTTCAAATTAAATAGCACTAATTAACAAGAAATTGTGCGAATAACCTTAATTCTGCGCGTAAGTTGTTTGATTAATAACCGTTATTTTTTGTTGTGCCAGGATGGGAATAATTAAAGATGTGTAAAGAAGGGTAAAAAAAACCGGATGCGAGGCATCCGGTAGAAATAGGGGTAAACAGACATTCAGAACTGAATGACGGTAATAAATAAAGTTAATGATGATAGCGGGATTAATTTTAGTCTCAGTTGAGATTTTTGTTTTACCATTCAGTGCTATAGAAATGGGTGATGCCTCTAATTAGTTGAATCTGATGTATAATGCGGGCTTTTGAGGTTCTTTCATGGCCAGCGTTAACATTCATTGTCCTCGTTGTCAGTCTGCACAGGTCTACCGCCATGGTCAGAACCCTAAAGGCCATGACAGATTTCGCTGCCGTGACTGCCACCGCGTTTTTCAGCTCACTTACACTTATGAGGCCCGTAAGCCGGGCATTAAAGAGCTGATCACTGAAATGGCCTTCAATGGCGCCGGGGTTCGCGATACCGCCAGAACACTGAAAATTGGCATTAACACCGTCATCCGGACTTTAAAAAACTCACGCCAAAGCGAATAACGTCTTCGCCCGTTGCTCATGCTGATGTGGCGCTTATCTGCGAACTTGATGAGCAATGGAGTTTCGTTGGCAGTAAAGCCCGGCAACACTGGCTCTGGTACGCGTATAACACCAAAACAGGGGGTGTACTGGCCTACACTTTTGGTCCCCGTACCGATGAAACCTGCCGGGAACTACTGACACTGCTTACGCCATTCAACATCGGCATGATCACCAGCGACGACTGGGGCAGCTATGGCCGGGAGGTGCCGAAGGATAAGCATCTGACCGGAAAAATATTCACCCAACGGATTGAGCGCAATAACCTGACGCTGCGCACCCGCATTAAGCGCTTGGCTCGTAAAACAATCTGCTTCTCGCGTTCAGTAGAGATCCACGAAAAAGTCATCGGGACGTTTATTGAAAAACACATGTTCTACTAATTGGAAGCATCACCTAGAAATGTAACTTCGTAACGTGCTGATATTGATTGATAATTTTAATTTTTTGATTATTAGTGCTTATTTACATGGTATGTATGGAGATAAAAAAAGTTCCCTTCAATTTACAAATTGAAACATCTTGTGCGCATTTGGAAACATTTTAGAAGTTTTAGTATCATATTCTTGTTGGATTATTCTGTATTTTGCAGCACAATGAAATAGCCGACTGATTAGAAGGGTAATCAGTAAGCAGTGGCAATAATAAAAGGCATATAACAAACAGAGGGTTAATAACATGAAAGTTAAAGTACTGTCCCTCCTGGTACCGGCTCTGCTGGTAGCGGGCGCAGCAAATGCGGCTGAAGTCTATAACAAAGATGGCAACAAATTAGACCTGTACGGTAAAATCGACGGTCTGCACTATTTCTCTGACGACAAATCTTCCGATGGCGACCAGACCTACATGCGTCTGGGCATCAAAGGCGAAACTCAGATCAACGACCAGCTGACCGGTTACGGCCAGTGGGAATACAACGTTCAGGCGAACAACACTGAAAGCTCCAGCGATCAGGCATGGACTCGTCTGGCATTTGCAGGTCTGAAATTCGGCGACGCGGGTT
The DNA here is from genome assembly GCF_013705725.1 of Klebsiella sp. RHBSTW-00484. NCBI lineage: Bacteria > Pseudomonadati > Pseudomonadota > Gammaproteobacteria > Enterobacterales > Enterobacteriaceae > Klebsiella > Klebsiella sp. RHBSTW-00484. Next base: position 2,012,992 of record NZ_CP055481.1, read on the forward strand.
CTTTCGACTATGGTCGTAACTACGGCGTTGTCTACGACGTGACTTCCTGGACTGACGTTCTGCCGGAATTCGGCGGCGACACCTACGGTTCTGACAACTTCCTGCAGTCTCGTGCTAACGGCGTTGCAACCTACCGTAACTCTGACTTCTTCGGTCTGGTTGACGGCCTGAACTTTGCTCTGCAGTACCAGGGTAAAAACGGCAGCGTGAGCGGTGAAGGTACTTCTCCGACCAACAACGGCCGTGGTGCTCTGAAACAGAACGGCGACGGTTACGGTGCTTCTGTAACTTATGATATCTGGGAAGGCATCAGCGCAGGTTTCGCGTACTCCAACTCCAAACGTAATGGCGATCAGAACAGCCAGTTGGCTAAAGGTCGTGGCGATAATGCTGAAACCTATACCGGTGGCCTGAAATATGATGCTAACAACATCTACCTGGCGACTCAGTATACCCAGACTTACAATGCCACCCGTTTCAGCGGTAGCGGTGCATCTGATTCCATCAGCGGTTTTGCTAACAAAGCGCAGAACTTTGAAGTGGTTGCACAGTACCAGTTCGACTTCGGTCTGCGTCCGTCCGTTGCTTACCTGCAGTCTAAAGGTAAGGACATCGAAGGTTTCGGCGATCAGGATCTGCTGAAATATGTTGATGTAGGCGCGACCTACTACTTCAACAAAAACATGTCCACCTACGTTGATTACAAAATCAACCTGCTGGATGACAACGAATTCACCCGTCGTGCCGGTGTTTCTACCGACGACATCGTTGCTCTGGGCCTGGTTTACCAGTTCTAAGCACGCTGAAGTTTTGAAAAAGGCGCCGATGGCGCCTTTTTTTATGCCCCGTTTACTCTTGCTGGTGTACTCTTTGGGCCTTAGCAAGAGGAAGCCAATTTTTATGGATATCACTTTTTTCCGCACCGCCCTGTTCGGGATTTGCGTACTACTCTCGGGCTGTGACTCAGCCACCACTCCAGAGTCACCAAAATCTGCTGCGACCGTGCTGGATGGTAAAACCATGGGCACGTTCTGGCGAGTCAGCGTGATCAATGTTGATGAAGCAAAGGCCCAGGAGCTGCGCCAGAAGGTGCAGGCTCAGCTGGATGCCGACGATCGTCTGCTCTCAACATGGAAAAACGATTCGGCGCTGATGCGTTTTAACCATTCACCGAGCACTACCCCCTGGCCGGTCAGCGAGGCGATGGCGGATATCGTCACCCTATCGCTGCGCATTGGAGCTAAAACCCATGGCGCGATGGATATTACCGTCGGGCCATTGGTCAATTTATGGGGCTTTGGCCCGGATAAACAGCCGGTAAAAACGCCGGATGCGCAGCAAATTGCCGCGGCAAAAGCGCGCAGTGGGTTACAGCACCTGACGGTCATTAACCAGGCCGACAAGCAGTTTTTGCAAAAAGATATTCCGGATCTGTTTGTTGATCTCTCCACCGTAGGTGAAGGATACGCAGCCGATCACTTAGCGCGCCTGATGGAACAAGAAGGGATCTCGCGTTACCTGGTTTCCGTAGGTGGCGCGCTGGTGAGTCGTGGAATGAATGCCGAAGGGCAGCCGTGGCGGGTGGCGATCCAGAAGCCGACCGACCGCGAAAACGCCGTTCAGGCGATCGTTGATATTAACGGTCATGGTATCAGCACCTCCGGCAGCTATCGCAACTACTATGAGCTGGACGGTAAGCGCATCTCGCACGTTATCGATCCACAAACCGGGCGACCCATCGATCATAAGCTAGTTTCGGTGACGGTTATCGCCCCAACGGCGCTGGAAGCCGACGGCTGGGATACCGGACTGATGGTGTTAGGGCCGAAGAGGGCGCAGGACGTGGTGCGTGAACAGGGACTGGCAGTGTATATGATTGTCAAAGAAGGTGAAGGGTTTAAAACCTGGATGTCGCCGCAGTTCCGCGCGTTCCTCGTCGGCGAGAAAAATTAAACCGCAAGATTTCGGGTTTTTGCTAACGGACTTCGGCCCAGACTGAAGATACACTTACTGCAGGAGTCCGTTATGAAACCGATGATGATCAATACCGATGAGCGTCGCTGGCAGGCTGTATGCGAGCGCGACGTTCGTGCCGATGGCCAGTTCGTTTTTGCCGTGCTGACCACCGGCATTTGCTGTCGTCCGTCCTGCCGTTCACGGCGGGCGCTGCGGGAGAATGTGCGTTTTTATGCCAACGTTGAAGCCGCGCTGGCCGCAGGGTTTCGCCCGTGTAAACGCTGCCAGCCGGATAAAACCGATCCACAGCAGCAGAAAGTGGAAAAAGTGGCCGCCGCCTGTCGTCTGCTGGAGCAAGAAACGCCGATAACCCTCGACGCGCTGTCCCGTGAACTTGCGGTTAGCCCCTTTCATTTTCACCGTCTCTTTAAATCCGTTACCGGAATGACGCCCAAAGCCTGGCAACAGGCCTGGCGCGCGCGCCGTTTACGCGAGGCGTTGGGTCAGGGGAGGACGGTGACGGATGCTGCTTTGGCCGCCGGTTTTCCGGATACCAGTAGCTACTATCAGCAGGCTGATGCCGCGCTGGGAATGACCGCCAGCCAGTTTCGCCGCGGCGGCGATGATACCGATATTACCTGGGTATGTGACGATGGCCCGCTGGGACGCTGTCTGGTGGCTGAAAGTGAACGGGGTATATGCGCCGTGCTGCCGGGTGATGACGATGCGTCGCTACATGAGGAATTAGGCAAAATATTTCCCAATGCACGTCTGCAGCCTGGCGATGACGTTTTTCATCAGCGAGTCGCTCAAGTATTTGCGCATCTTAACGACCATCGCCAGCTAATCTCTTTGCCGCTAGATCTTCGCGGCACCGCTTTCCAGCTTCAGGTCTGGCAGGCTCTGCGCCAGATCCCGGGGGGAGAAACCCGTAGCTATCGCCAGGTTGCGCAAAGTATTGACCGTCCCCGCGCGGTCAGGGCGGTGGCAAGCGCCTGTGCCGCCAACAAGCTGGCAATGGTTATCCCGTGCCATCGGGTGGTTCGCGAGGGCGGGGCTCTCTCCGGCTATCGTTGGGGAATCGCGCGTAAAGCATTACTGCTAGCGCGCGAAGCGCAAACTGAGGAGAACTGATGCTCGATCTTTTTGCCGATACGCCGCCCTGGCAAGAGCCGCTGGCACCGGGGGCGGTAATTTTACGCCGCTATGCTCGCGAACGCGCCCCGGCCTTGTTGCTGGCTATTACTGATATTGCCAGCCGTTCGCCTTTTCGTCAGATGGTGACGCCCGGCGGCTATACGATGTCGGTGGCGATGACCAACTGCGGTGAACTGGGCTGGACTACCAATCAGCACGGCTATCTTTACTCTCCCGAGGATCCGCTGACGGGCAAACGCTGGCCGCCGATGCCGCGGATTTTCCGCGAGCTGGCCGCAGAGGCCGCTTCTGCGTGCGGTTATGAGAGATTTGCGCCTGATGCTTGTCTTATTAACCGCTATCAACCGGGGGCGAAGCTGTCGCTGCATCAGGATAAAGACGAGCACGATCTGCGCGCTCCTATTGTCTCTGTCTCACTGGGGCTCCCGGCAGTGTTTCAGTTTGGCGGCAAACAGCGTAGCGATCCGCTCCGGCGGGTGCTGCTGGAGCACGGCGATGTGGTGGTCTGGGGCGGTGAATCACGGCTGTTTTACCATGGTATTCAGCCGCTGAAAGAGGGGACTCATCCCGACACCGGTAGCTGCCGCTATAATCTCACTTTTCGTCTGGCAGGCAATAAAGAATAAAAATAAGAATTATTCTTGCTGTCATCGGCGAGCAGTTTAAACTGCTGGCTGTTTTTGCTTGCCCGGGTTGTCTTATGGAACTTCTTCTTCTTGTCTGGCGTCAATATCGCTGGCCGTTTATCTCCGTTATTGCTTTAAGTCTGCTCAGTGCGGCGCTGGGGATCGGGCTCATCGCCTTTATAAACCTGCGCCTGATGACCATTGCCGATACCTCGCTGACGGTGTTGCCGGAATTTTTGGGCCTACTGTTGCTGCTGATGGCGGTCACGCTTGGCTCACAACTGGCGTTGACCACGCTTGGGCACCACTTCGTCTATCGTCTGCGCGGCGAATTTATTAAGCGTATTCTTGATACCCAAATCGAAAAGATTGAGAAAATCGGCAGCGCGTCGCTGCTGGCCGGTTTAACCAGCGATATTCGCAATATCACTATTGCTTTTGTGCGCCTGCCAGAACTGGTGCAGGGGATTATTCTGACCTTCGGTTCCGCCGCTTACCTGGCCTGGCTGTCGGGAAAAATGATGCTGATCACTGCGCTGTGGATGGCGTTAACCATCTGGGGCGGCTTTATGCTGGTGTCGCGGGTCTATAAACATATGGCCTCGCTGCGTGAAACCGAAGACAAGCTGTATCACGATTACCAGACGGTTCTCGAGGGGCGTAAAGAGCTGACCCTTAATCGTGAACGCGCTGAATATGTGTTTAACCAACTGTATCTTCCGGATGCTCGTGAATATCGCCACCATATTGTTCGCGCTGACACCTTCCACCTGAGCGCGGTGAACTGGTCGAATATTATGATGCTGGGCGCAATTGGCCTGGTCTTCTGGATGGCTAATAGCCTCGGTTGGGCCGATACCGCCGTGGCGGCAACCTACTCTCTGACGCTGTTATTTCTGCGCACGCCGCTGCTTTCCGCGGTTGGCGCGCTGCCAACGCTGCTCAGCGCTCAGGTGGCGTTCAATAAGCTGCATAAGTTTTCCCTTGCGCCGTATCGCGCTGAATTCCCGCAGCCCCAGGCGCATCCCCACTGGCAGACTCTGGAATTGCGCGATGTCGCGTTTCATTATCCTGATAACAGCTTTGCCGTGGGGCCGATTAATATGACCCTCAAGCGCGGTGAGCTAGTGTTCCTGATTGGCGGTAACGGCAGTGGCAAATCGACGTTAGCCATGTTGCTGACCGGTTTATATCAGCCAGTTTCCGGGCAGATCCTGCTCGACGGTCAGCCGATGGCGGCAGATAAACCGGAAGATTACCGTAAGCTGTTTTCGGCGGTATTTACCGATGTCTGGCTGTTCGACAGGCTGCTGGGTCCGGAAGGGAAAGCGGCGGATTCAGCGTTGGTAGACAAGTGGCTGGATTATCTGAAAATGAGTCACAAGCTTGAGCTGGATAACGGTAAAATTCTCGACCTGAAGCTATCAAAAGGGCAGAAAAAGCGCGTAGCGCTGCTGCTGGCGCTGGCGGAAGAGCGAGATATCATCATGCTGGATGAGTGGGCGGCGGATCAGGACCCGCATTTCCGTCGTGAATTCTACCAGGTGTTGCTGCCGCTCATGCAGCAAATGGGAAAAACCGTTTTTGCCATCAGCCACGATGACCACTATTTCCAGCACGCCGACAGGTTGCTGGAAATGCGCAACGGCCAGCTATCGGAGCTGACGGGAGAAGAGCGCGTGCTGGCAACCCGCGATGCGGTCGCTCGTACCGCCTGATTGAGATCTATCCCGGAGGCGCTCGCCGACCTCCGGGAATCCCACCAACTGCTGTTTTTTCCATCGACTGAATTCACAGCGGTTATTATTTCCGCCTCCTCGCGCTATGCTTAAGGCTTCCGGCCTGCTGGTCGGCCAAATATCGTTACAAGGATTGACTGACCGATGTCCGTTTTGCATAAAAAAAGCGCCAGATTGCGCGACGAAGAGCGCGCCCGCCTCATTTGGCTGCTGAGCACCGATAAAGCCGTCACTTCCTCATTGCTGGGGAAATTAACCCTGGCTGAACGCTACGATGAAGGCACGTTGGCCGACGATCTGGCCGAAGTGGAAGTGCTGGTTTCTCACCTTCCGCCGCCGGACCTTGCCGATGCGCTCGAAGCGTTGCCTTACGACGCACGTAATGCGCTCTGGCGACTGGTGGCCGATGATAAACGTGGCGAGGTGCTGCTCGAAGCATCGGAAAGCGTCTGGGGCGATCTCATCGAAGAGATGAGCGACCATGACCTGCTGTTTGCGCTGCAAAATCTCGATATTGATGAACAGGTCTACCTGCTGCAACACTTACCGCGTGATCTGACCGGACGCCTGCTGGCGACGCTGCCTGCGGATAAGCGTGCACGTATTCGCCAGATGATGCGCTACGCCGATAATACCGTCGGCGCGATCATGGAATTCGAGGTCATCACCGTTCGCCCGGAAGCGACGCTTGCGGCGGTACAACGCTACCTGCGGCGGCTAGGCAAAATGCCGGAAAACACCGATAAGCTGTTTGTGACCACCCGCAATAAGCTGCTGCTGGGCGAACTGGAATTACAAACTATCCTGCTTAACAATGCGCAGAAGCGGGTAGGGGAAGTGATGGAAGGCGATCCGGTCACCTTTCAGCCGCATGAAGATGCAGAAAAAGTGGCGCGAACGTTTGAACGTGATGACTTACTTAGCGCCGCCGTTATTGATGCTGACGGCAAGTTAATGGGGCGTTTGACCATCGATGAGATCGTCGATGTGGTCTACGAAGAGACCGACAACGATTTACGCCGAATGGGTGGCTTGAGTAACGATGATGACGTGTTTGCCCCGGTGAGCAAAGCGGTGAAAACCCGCTGGGCCTGGCTGGCGGTGAATTTGTGCACCGCGTTTATCGCCTCCCGCGTTATTGATGGTTTTGAACATACTATTTCGCAATTGGTCGCGCTGGCCTCGCTGATGCCGATTGTCGCCGGGATCGGCGGCAACACCGGTAATCAGACAATCACCATGATCGTCCGTGCGATGGCGTTGCAGCACATTCAGCCGGGAAGTTTCACCTTTCTGATTCTGCGTGAAATGGGCGTTGCGCTGATCAACGGGATCGTCTGGGGTGGGATCATGGGCGCCATAACCTGGTGGCTGTACGACGATCCGCAGCTTGGTGGCGTGATGACGCTGGCAATGATGCTGAACCTGCTGATGGCGGCGATGATGGGCGTGATTATCCCGATGGTGATGGTCAAGCTGGGGCGCGATCCGGCGGTCGGCTCCAGCGTGATGATTACCGCTATCACCGACACCGGTGGATTCTTTATTTTTCTTGGGTTGGCGACGATTTTTCTGATGTAGCCTGCGGTTTATTGCGCAGGCGGCGGGGGATCAAGGCCATTGAGACCAGACCCGCCAGGACGCCAATCGCCAGATTGCTGGTGCCGACGGTCGCGCCGACGGTCACCAGCATCACCAGCGTTTCCGGCCACGGATTATGCGCCAGCTCAGTCGGGCGAATACTGTGCCAGCTAAAGGTTTTCACCGCCACAATCACCATCACCCCGGCGAGAACGGCCATCGGAATTTTTGCCATCACTTCGCTTAATGCGGTCACTAACAGTAATAGCACCAGGGCAGCAGCAATCGTGGAGACGCGGCTGCGGGCTTTGCCCATTTCGACGTTAACAATGGTCTGGCCGATCATCGCGCATCCGGCAATGCCGCCATAAAACCCGGCAAGAATATTGGCAATCCCCAGACCAGCGCTCTCACGCGATTTACTGGAAGGGGTATGGGTCAGGTCATCGACTAATTTAGCCGTCAGCAGCGACTCCATCAGGCCGACAAAGGCGATACTGAGCGCGCAGGGCCAGATAATTTGCAGCGTTGTTAAGTCCAGCGGCACTATCAGGCTGGTCAATCCGGGTAACCCGCCGCCCATCGGGCCCTCATCGCCAACGGTAGGCAGCAACTGGCCGCTGAAAACGGTAAACAGAGTCAGCAGAACGATAGCAATCAGCGGCGAGGGGATGGCCTTGATGTAGCGCGGTGCCCACAACACAATCAACAGCGTTAAAACAAACAAGCCGATAATCAGCGGCTGCTTGCTCCAGAAATGCGGTACCTGGGCGAAAAAAATCAGGATCCCTAGCGCATTGACGAAACCGGTCATCACCGCCTGCGGAATAAAGCGCATCAGGCGCGCCATACCGCATACACCAAACAGAATTTGAATCATCCCCGCAAGAATCACCGCAGGCAGAATATAGCCAACGCCATGTTGGTGCACCATTGGCCCGATGACCAGCGCGACTGAACCGGCAGCGGCAGTGACCATGGCCGGTCTACCGCCCAGTATCGACATCGCCAGACACAGCACCACAGAAGCGACCAGGCTAACCTTTGGGTCAACGCCAGCAATAACGGAAAAGGAGATAACCTCGGGGATCAGGGCTAGTGCGGTCAGCACGCCTGCCAGGGTTTCGCGCGTCAGTAGCGCGGGCGAACGCAGTATCTGGCTTAATGTGCCAGCGTTGCCGATGGTAGCGGAATCAGAAACAGGGGGCATAAAAAAAGTTCGCAGATTATAAAAAAACGGATGTGGTATCAGCCGATACTTTCGTGCGGTCTGTCACAAAACCGGGGATGATAGCGCGGAAACAGACTTCACACCAGTACAAAATGTGATTTGTGATACACATTTATTAAACATTTTTATAACAGATCTCAAAACTAAACTTAAAATTTAAACAATATTTAAATTTTTTTTCTTCAGTGTTACCTTTGAAGCCGAGAATCGTTTCACCTGCGCTATATAACAAAAGCGAGTAAAAGTAAGGCTCAAATTCGATGAAGAAAAAGATGGCCGTACCCAGCTCACAGGCGGTTGGTTCCAATAACACTCGGACCAACACCCGCCATGAGCAAGAGACGGATGTATTGTTGATCGGCGGCGGCATCATGAGCGCCACGTTGGGAACCTGGCTCCAGGAACTGGAACCAGATTGGTCTATTACCATGGTCGAGCAGATGTCCAGCGTCGCGGAAGAAAGCTCGAACGGCTGGAACAACGCGGGTACCGGACATGCCGCGCTGATGGAGCTGAACTATACGCCGCAAACTACTAACGGAATTAATATCGATAAAGCGGTTGATATCAACGAATCCTTCCAGATTTCTCGTCAGTTTTGGGCCCACCAGGTGACGCGCGGCATTCTCAATAAGCCGAAATCCTTTATTAATAGCGTGCCGCACATGAGCTTTGTGTGGGGAGAGGATAACGTCAACTTCCTGCGCGCTCGCTACGCGGCTTTGCAGCAAAGCGAACTGTTCCGCGGCATTCGCTACTCTGAAGATCATCAACAAATTAAACAGTGGGCTCCGCTGGTGATGGAAGGGCGCGATCCGCAGCAGAAAGTGGCCGCCACCCGCACGGAAATGGGCACCGACGTCAACTACGGTGAAATTACCCGTCAGCTGATTGCCGGGCTGAAAACTCATGAAAATTTCTCTCTTCAACTGGGAACGGTGGTGCGCCGCTTTAAGCGCAATGCCGACAAGAGCTGGACCGTGACGCTGGCGGATGCCAACAATCGTCATCAGAAACGCGTCATCAAAGCCAAATTTATCTTTATCGGTGCTGGTGGTGCAGCCCTGACCCTGTTGCAGGAAACCGGTATTGCGCAGGCCAAAGAGTATGCGGGCTTCCCGGTCGGCGGGCAGTTCCTGGTGTGCGAGAACCCGGAAGTGGTCGAGCATCACCTGGCGAAAGTCTATGGTCAGGCAGAGGTGGGCGCGCCACCAATGTCGGTTCCGCATATTGACACCCGTATTATCGACGGTAAACGCGTGGTGTTGTTTGGGCCGTTTGCCACCTTCTCAACGCGTTTCCTGAAAAACGGCTCGCTGTGGGATCTGCTGGCCTCTACTAATACCTCGAACATCATGCCGATGCTCAACGTGGGCCTGGATAACTTCGATCTGGTGAAATACCTGATTAGCCAGGTGCTGCAAAAAGACAAAGATCGCCATGCGGCGCTGTGCGAGTACTATCCTGAGGCGCGTAAAGAAGACTGGCGCTTATGGCAGGCAGGTCAGCGCGTGCAGATTATCAAACGCGATAAGAAGATAGGCGGCGTTCTGCGTCTCGGAACCGAAGTGGTCAGCGATGATGAAGGGACCGTGGCCGCGCTGCTGGGCGCATCGCCAGGGGCTTCTACCGCCGCGCCGATTATGCTGCAGCTGATGGAAAAAGTGTTTAAGGACAAGGTCAATTCAGCAGCCTGGCAGGCGAAGCTGAAAGAGATAGTGCCGAGCTACGGTACGCGTCTGGATGGTAATGCGGCAGAAATCGAAAAGGCGCTGGCGTGGACCAGTGAAGTGCTGGAGCTACACTATGAGCCGATTACCGTGGCTGATGATGTTCCGCAGGCGGAGCTGAAACCGCTGCCGGAAGGTAAACCTATTGCTGATATTGCGCTTTAACCCATTGTCCGGCGGCTCAGGCCGCCGGATTCTATCCTCAGGCATTAACGTTCAACGGCATTGCCGATGGTCTCGTCCGCTCTCCAGATACGATATTTCACTTCAATGTTAGCCGGGGTATACACCACGATAGGCAGTTTGCTGTTGTAGCGCAGCATTCCTGCATCACCCAGCCCTGCGGTCACAAATTGCTGCTCTTTTTTACCGTCAGGGCAGGCCATCATTGTTGAGACCGGCGAGGTCACTTTATCAAATACGTAGTAGTCGTAGCCCCAGCCTTCAAGGGTTTTGCTTTCTAGTTGACCGCCCAGGCGGTGACGATTGCAGTCGACTTCCAGCGTTTGGCCAATCATCAGCTCAACTTTCAACACCGATTCATCCTGCTGTTGCGGGAGCTGAATCACCTGACGCTTCATCCCTTTTTCAGCCTGCGGGTAGGGGGCGATTTTTTCTAGCGGCTGTTCTGCGGCCAGGGCGCTGGTGGAAATGCAGGCAACGGCCAGCAGGGAAACGGCGAACGTAGTGATTTTTTTCACGTGAGTAATCCTTTGTTATCAATCCTCAACAGGATAAGAGTAGCATCACTGTGCTGAATGGTAAGTGTTATTTACCAAAATTTTCATAATTACTAGTTATAAATTCTGCTTTTGGTTTCATGGGCGTACCACACTATTTTTAGCACTCTGGACTCCATGCGTTGAAGCTATTATTGATGAGTGGGATTTTTACGTTGATTGCAGTCAAAAAATGAATTAATTAACCTATGAAATTATTTCATTCGATATTTTCCTCGGCAATAAACTAAAATGATTCATAAAGGGAATTAATAAAAACGGAATTGTTATTTATGTGACTAATTGATATGAGTGATGGTAGATGAAAGTGAATAAAGTTTTACTGGTTGTCGTGCTGGGTGTCTCTTCGGTTTTGATGGGGTGTACCTCCGAGTCTCAGAGGTTGGCAAACTGCGAAGCCAAAGGTATTTCCAAAGACAGCTGCTATTTAGCGGAACAAAACCGTCAGGCTACTATGAATGCGGCCTATGAAAAGCAGGCGTTAGAAAACGCCGCCGCTGCGGTGCAGCATGGCCAAAGCGCGAAGGCGAAAACGAAGCATTTTGCCGGTATGGAGATCAAAGGCACCAGTACCGACTTGAGCATTGATGGTAAACCGGCGGCAGTTATCGAGAAGAATAAAGACGCAACCGTTTATCAGCAGGGGCTTTATAACTTTATCGTTTACGCTAATGGTAAGATTGCTGTGACTCAGGATGGCGTGTTTAAGGGCTATGCCAAGTAATCAGTTAAGCCATGGCGTCAAACAGGGGGAAATTTCCCCCTGTTTGTTGAGGGGCGTTCGCTACTCCTCGCGGTTTTTTCCCTCTTCCAAAAAATCCTCATCGATCTCATCGATATTCCCGGCGTGATCGCGCCCGGAGAGAAGGTTCCAGCAAGCGATAAACAGCGCGGCAATCAGCGGGCCGATAACAAAGCCATTGATACCATAGATTTCCATCCCACCAAGGGTAGATATCAGGATCAGATAGTCCGGCATTTTGGTATCTTTGCCCACCAGCAGAGGGCGGAGGATGTTATCCACCAGACCTATCACTATCACGAAGAAGCCAACGATAAAGGCACCTTGCCATATCTGTCCGGTGGCAAAAAGATAGACAGCCGCCGGGACCCAGATAATCGCGGAGCCCACCGCCGGGATAAGCGACAGAAATGCCATCAGCGCGCCCCACAAGATGCTGCCATCAATACCGACAATCCAGAATGCCAGTCCGCCAAGCGCGCCCTGGGCAATCGCCACCGCGACGGTTCCTTTTACCGTTGCCCGCGCGACGGCGGCAAATTTGGCGAACAGGTGCTGTTTAACGTGATTTGACAGTGGCAAAGACTCAAGAATTTGCCTCACCAACTGGGGACCATCTTTCAGCAGGAAAAACAGTAAATAGAGCATGATGCCGAAGCTGACGGTAAAACCGAAGGTACCTTTGCCAATCAGGAATGCGCTCCCGGCAAGATACTGACCCCCTTTTAGGGCAACGTCAGAAAGCTGCTGCTGAATTTGGTCGGCGCTATCCAGGTTATGCTCAGAGAGGAAGCTGCGGGCCCATTCCGGCAGGTGGGCAAATAGGCTGGCGACTACCGTCGGAAACTGAGTGTCGTTGTGCTGTAGCTTGGTGTAAACCACATTCAATTCAAAGGCCAGCGACGAGAGAATAATCGCCAGAGGGGTGAAGACGATCAGACAAATAATGACGACGGTAAGCAGTGACGCAAGCCCGTTGCGCTCATTCAGGCGGCTACGCAGTTTGTTCTTAACGGGGTTGAAGATGACCGCCAGAATCGCCGCCCATAAAATAGCTGAATAATAAGGGGAAAGAACGTCGAAAAACGCGAGGGTGACGATCAGCAGAATCAGGATGAAAAATCCTTTTGTAAGTCCATTAACTCTCATGTAAATCCTTCAGGGAAATGACGTGTACCCGTCATACTTCAAGTTGCTTATGTGTTGGCTACGCTCGCTCACCCCAGTCACATAGTTATCTATGCTCCTGGGGACTCACTCCCTTGCCGCCTTTAAGCAACTCGAATTATTTAGGGTGTATACCATAAAATAATAGAAGTTTTTCCTCGATTTACAATCGGAGTGGTGGCGGTTTCTTGATAAAAACAGATGGGATCATTGAGCATTAAAAAACCCGCAAACTCAAAGAGAATGCGGGTTCTTAAGGGGTTACCGGTCGTTGAAACAACTTACCGATGAATGATTTGGTCGGCACGGAGAGATTCGAACTCTCGACCCTCGCCACCCCATGACGATGCGCTACCAGGCTGCGCTACGTGCCGATTTGTGGGGAACAATATTACCCGTTCCCCAACTGAATGCAAGCCGGGAAATGACTGATTGATTCATAAATAATCAATCAGTTAGCGATGAAGCGTTTTTCATCGGTCAGCACCTGCAGCAGTAAGCTGAGCTGCGGTTTTTGAGCCTTAACCTTCTCACCTTCGCTGTTCCAGGTATTGTAAGTCCCGTTGTGATTGAGCACGACGGTGACTCTTGGCGTAGTAATTGCCAGCGTATCACTGTTGGCTGCGGTTACCCAGGCGCGACGACGGGCGGCGCTAAACAGGTCTTCACCCTGGGAATACTCGTTTGCCGGAGTGGAAACGTGCAGCAGACGTTGCATCAACGTCGTCATTACGTCTTTGTTATCCGTCAGCGTAGTAATTTCCTGTGCCGGTGTGCCGGGCCAGTGAATCACTAATGGAACCTGCAGTTGTTCTCGAGACCAGCCAAACTGCTCATGCTGAGGATTCAGCGGCATACCATGACCTGCCGTCACGATAACCACCGTGTTGTCCAGTTTGCCTGATTCGCGCAGCGCGTTCAGTACCCGGCCAATTTGCGTGTCGACATCGCCAGCAGCGCGGCTGTAGCGGCGAACAAAGTTTTGCTGTTGACCGTTATCGAAGGTGGTGCCGTTGAGCGAAACCCATGAGAACCAGCGGTTTTCATCCAGGGCGTAGCGATCCAGCCAGTTAATCCACTGGCTTGCTGTTTGCTCATCGCTTTGTGTTTTCGCGACCGGCAGCGAGAAGTCTGAGAGCAGCGCCTGACGATAAAGCGGGCTGCTAAAACCGTCTGATGAGAACAGCCCCAACTGATAGCCCTGCTGATTCAGCGAGGTAATCAGCGCCGCAGGGATACGGGCCGACAATACGCCATCCATATAGCCTGGAGAAATTCCGTAGAACAGGCCAAAGAAGCCGCTGTCGGCGGTGTTACCAGAGCTCATATGCTGGGTGAAGTTGACGCTCTCTTTCGCGAAACCGGCCAGCACTGGCATGTTTTTCTCAAAGCGGGAGTAGTTAAGGTTATCAACGGTGATAAGCAACACGTTATAACCGGCGCCGAGATCGCGATAATGCAGATCGCTCAGCGGATACTGTACCGAGACCGCTTCCGGTGCGCCTTGCTCTACCAGACGGCGCTGATAGTCCTGTGCGTCAAGTAAACCGTGTTTTTCCAGGAAGCGGCGGGCCGTCATCGGATAGGAAAGCGGCAGATTCGCCCGCTGCATGGTTATCGGGCGATAGAAATTCGCATCCGCCCAGATATAGACCAGATGGCTGCTAATAAAAGAGATAAAGAAGAACCAGGCAACCGGACGGGCGTAGTGGCGGCGGCGCGTCAGGCTGCGTAGCTTCTGCCAGCTCCAGGTTGCAAAGAGCATTTCCAGCAGGAAGATAACGGGCACGCTGATAAACATCAGCTGCCAGTCACGGGCCATCTCGTTCTGATCGGGGTTAATCACCAGTTCCCAGACAAAGGGGTTGAGATGCAGGTGGAAGCGGGTGAAAACTTCGCTATCGATCAGCAGCAGCGTCATGCCTGCGGTCGCCAGAATGACCGAGATAAAACGCATTAAACGCTGTGAGATGACGATAAAAGTCAGCGGGAAAAGGATCAGCACATAGCTGGTAAAAACCAGAAAGCTGAAGTGACCGACGAGGCTGACGTACGAGAAAATACGTCCAGCAAGGGTCGTTGGCCAGTCGGCGACAAAAAGATAGCGACTGCCGAGCGCCATTGCCAACAACATGTTGAACAGGGCGAACCAATGTCCCCAACTGACCATCTGGGAGACTTTTTCTCGGTAGGGCTGACGTAGAGTCACCATATACTGTTGTTCGTTATCCTTAGTGCGCCGGATCGTCGTTGATAGATGACTGCAACGCCTGGGCAAAAGAACGGGCGATGGCCTGACGCTGCGCCGGCGCGACGCTACTATTGATCAGGTTGGTCACCATATTGCCCAGCACCATCAGTGAAAGGTCAACGGGGGCTTTGTGTGTTTCCAGAACGCTCGTCAGCTCGCTGAGCAGCTGTTCGACTTGTTCATCGCTATAGCGGGATATTTGCGGCATAAACTCAAAATCTGTCTGTTCGTGAAAGGGCAACATATTACCGTAGCGGCAGCTTTTTTTCCGCATTTTTTCGCCACGGCGCAAAAGCGTGCGGCCTTGCTCGTAAAGAGCGACGTGCTGGTTGCGTCGTCGTCCCTGCAGTGGTTGAATACTTCCCAGTCTAAAAGGAGAGTTTAACATGAGTCTGGATATCGACCAGATTGCCCTGCATCAGTTAATCAAACGTGATGAACAAAATCTGGAACTGGTGCTGCGCGAGTCATTGCTGGAACCGACTGCGACGGTTGTGGAGATGATGGCCGAACTGCATCGTGTCTACAGCGCAAAAAATAAAGCCTACGGTTTGTTCACCGAAGAGAGCGAGTTGGCTCAGTCCCTGCGTCAGCAGCGCCAGGGTGAAGAGGAGTTTCTGCCATTTAGTCGAGCGGCGACCGGTCGCCTGCGTGACGAATTAGCGAAATATCCTTTTGCTGAAGGCGGTATTGTCCTGTTTTGTCAGTATCGTTATCTGGCGGTCGAATATCTGCTGGTAGCCGTGCTGAACAACTTAAGCAGCATGCGAGTTAATGAAGAGCTGGATATCAGTTCCACCCACTATCTGGATATCAATCACGCCGATATCGTTGCGCGTATTGATTTAACCGAATGGGAAACTAATCCGGAGTCCACCCGTTATCTGACCTTCTTAAAAGGCCGGGTAGGGCGTAAAGTTGCCGACTTCTTTATGGATTTCCTCGGCGCCAGCGAAGGGTTGAACGCAAAAGCGCAGAACCGTGGCCTGCTGCAGGCGCTGGATGATTTCGCCGCCGATGCGCAGCTGGATAAATCTGAGCGCCAGAACGTGCGTCAGCAGGTTTACAGCTACTGCAACGAACAGCTGCAAGCCGGTGAGGAAATCGAGCTGGAATCTCTGTCCAAAGAGCTGGCGGGCGTCAGCGAGAAGACCTTCCAGGAGTTTACCGCCGAACAAGGCTATGAACTGGAAGAGAGCTTCCCGGCAGACCGCAGCACTTTACGTCAGTTAACTAAGTTTGCTGGTAGCGGTGGCGGGTTATCCATCAACTTTGATGCCATGTTGCTGGGTGAGCGTGTGTTCTGGGATCCGGCAACGGATACCTTAACCATTAAAGGTACCCCGCCGAACTTACGCGATCAGCTGCAGCGCCGAACCTCCGGCGGAAAGTAAATGACAAAAATCCCGGCGATGAGTCGGGATTTTTACTTCTGGACTCTGGCCTGAAAGCGGTGAACTAGAAGGTGTAAAGGGGTTCTACCCCATCAATGGCTAATTGCTGGCGTAGTACATCATCTAACGGCGTATCCACAATCAGTGTGCTAGCGAGGCTCAATTCGCCGATGGTAAAGGCCGAAGCGGAGTTGAGTTTTTCTTGTGATGCCATCACCACCGTTTCGGCTGCTCGTGCCGCGAGCGCGCGCTTAATCCCCGCTTCTTCATAATCACCCGTGGTTAATCCGGCTCGATGATGTACGCCTGTGACGCCCATAAAAAACAGGTCGGCATTGATGCGGGAAATACTTTCCAGCGCGTTTGCGCCCACGCTGACCACCGAATGTTTGAATAGCCGACCGCCAATCAAAATCACTTCTATCAGCGGTTTTTCCACCAGTTCGACGGCGATCCCCGGGCTATGAGTCACCACTGTACACGCCAGGTCATTCGGCAGCAGGCGCGCCATCTCTCCGGTCGTGGTTCCGCCGTCGATAATCACCACCTGACCGGGTTGAATAAGTTCCACTGCGCGTTGAGCGATTGCCTGCTTTGAAGGAATTTGCACGTTTTTTCTTGTTTCAATCGGCGCGATTGCCGCGGAAACCGGCAGCGCACCGCCGTGTACCCGCTGCAATTTACCTTCCGCAGCCAGTTCTCGCAGATCCCGGCGAATGGAGTCCTCTGAAACGCTAAAACGCTGACTGAGATCGCCTGACATCACTTGTTTTTCCTCGGCGAGGATATGCAAAATCTGCTGTTTTCTCTGGCTGGCAAGCATCGAAAATACCTTCATGAGTGATCTTGTTTGTGCACGATTATGCATGTTATGGTGCTCGCTGTCACCTAAAAGGGGAAAAACATGCACGCTGATGCGCCGCGCGTTCGCCATATCCGCGAAACGCTGTTATCGGACAACTGGTATACGCTGAAAACCTACACGTTTGAGTTATTGCGTCGGGATGGGCGCTGGCAGGAGCAGAGTCGGGAAGCCTACGATCGCGGTAATGGCGCGGTGATTTTGCTCTACAACCGGGAAAAGCAAACGGTGGTGCTGGTTCGTCAGTTTCGCTTTCCGGTGTGGATTAACGGTCATGACGGTTTTTTGATCGAGGCTGCCGCCGGGCTACTGGATAATGTCTCGCCAGAGGAGCGGATCATCGCCGAGGCTGAAGAGGAGACCGGTTTTCGCGTCACGCGTATTGAACCGGTATTTACGGCCTATATGAGCCCCGGGTCGGTGACGGAAAAGCTCTACTTTTTCATTGCGGAATACTCCTCGGACGACAGGCGTAGCAATGGTGGGGGACTGGCTGCTGAAGGGGAGGATATTGAGGTACTGGAATGGCCGCTTGAGCAGGCCCTGGAGGCTATCCGCAACGGAGAGATCGTCGATGCGAAAACGATTATGCTGTTGCAGCACCTGGCGCTGAATGCGTCAACACTGTTAGCCCCATAACAAAACGCCCCGGACCTTGCGGGCCGGGGCGTTTGCCATACAACGTTCAGTCGGCGATTAAGCGCGAACGAAGTCGATGTGAGACAGTTTTGGCTTGAACGGGTGACGCTGAACAGCCTGAGCTTTAACTTTCTCTTCTTTGCCATCAACAACGATGGTCAGGACTTCGCTGTAGAACTCAGCATTGGTCTGCATGTTCCACACTTTGTCTTGTTCCAGTTCAATTGCAACTGGCGCAGCTTCGCCGCCATAGATGATGGCCGGGAATTTGTTAGCTGCACGCAGGCGGCGGCTCGCACCCTTACCCTGCTCTTTACGTACTTCTGCGTTGATAGTAAACATTGACGTCTCTCTATATATAAATCCTGCAACAGGCGACCCAGCAGCAGGCAGATTATCTGCTTTTGCGAATACAAAAGCGGGCGGCATTATAGCCGCCAAACGTTTATACGGCAATGAAAACCTCAGCCATTGGGGCGATTAGCGCAGCTCGTTGGCCCGGCGAAAGCGCCCTTGATAATCGAATACTTTTTCCCGTACCTGCCAGTATTGCCCCTTCATACGCGCCACAACAAAATCCGGATGGCGCAGAAGTGCTTGCTGAGTGAGGATATCAGCAGGCGTTATCCAGCGCAGCGGCACGCCAGGCGTGCGGGTGTGTGGGCGGATAAATAGCTGTTCAAAGGCCATGCGCTGGGCGGGTGTATGCAGACGGAAGCGCTCACTTACGTCCGCGCCATCCTCGTCATGATAGGTGATTTTCAACCACGCGCCTTTGTCATCCGCTCCGTGCTGAAGGTCCATACCGCTACAGCGCAATACCAGCGCATCCTTCAGCTTCAGCGCCGCTTTGAGCATGTCATCCGGGTCGACCAGGATAGTGTCGCATTCGCGGCAGCGGCGGGCGGCGATATCGTTTTCTGCATTACACTGCGGACAGTTTTTAAAACGGAAGCGAAAGTCGCACTGCTCGCGATGGCCTTCGTCATCCTCAAACCAGCCCTGGCAGCGGCGGCCAAAGTGCTCAATCAGCGTGCCATCGGCGGTGGTTTTTCCCCAGAAGGTATTAGCGAAACCACAGGCCGGGCAGAAAACTTGCACCGGCACGTTATCGCTTTTCCCTTTAGGCGCGCCCACTTCCGGTGCGTACAGGTCATGCGGGTTACCAGCGTAGTCGAGAATCAGACAGTCGGTTTTGCCCGGCGACAGGCGCAGGCCGCGACCGACGATTTGTTGGTAAAGACTCACCGACTCGGTAGGACGCAGAATGGCGATCAGATCGACATGCGGCGCATCAAAGCCGGTGGTCAGGACCGCGACGTTGACCAGATAGCGATACTGCTGGGCCTTAAACGCTTCAATAATTCGGTCACGCTCCGGTCCCGGCGTTTCGCCGGTGATCAATGCTGCTTCACCGCTCGGGAGCAAGCCAGTCACTTCGCTTGCATGTTCGACGGTGGCGGCGAAAATCATCACCCCTTTGCGCATTTGGGCAAATTCAACGATCTGGCTGACGATATGCGGCGTGACGCGCTGCTGTTTTTTCAGCTCAACGTTCAGGTCGGCCTCGCTAAACAGGCCGTTACTTTGTGCCTGGAGACGGCTGAAGTCATACTGCACCACCGGCATATCCAGCCGCTCTGGTGGCGTCAGGTAGCCGTTCTTAATCATATAGCGCAGCGGCAGCTCGTAGATGCAGTCGCGAAACAGCGCTTTTTCATCGCCACGTACCATGCCGTGATAATGAAATTGGTAAATCCAGCCTTTACCAAGGCGAAAAGGGGTGGCGGTAAGCCCAAGCAGACGCAGATGCGGATTGACCTGCTGAAGGTGGCTGATGATCTGCTGATACTGGCTGTCATCGTCGTCGCTGATGCGGTGGCACTCATCGACGATCAGCAGCGAAAACTCGCCCTGGAACTGGTCAAGGTTGCGGGCCACCGATTGCACGCTGCCAAACACCACTTTGCCATGACTCTCTTTACGCTTCAGGCCCGCGGCGAAGATATCCGCCTCCAGGCCGAGTGCGCGATACTTTGCGTGGTTCTGCGCCACCAGCTCTTTGACGTGAGCGAGCACCAGCACGCGACCGCGCGCCAGCCGCGCCAGTTCGGCGATGACCAGGCTTTTACCTGCGCCGGTCGGTAAGACGATGGCGGCTGGTTCATGGTGGCGGCGAAACCAGGCGAGCGTGGCGTCGACCGCCTCTTTTTGGTAGGGGCGTAATGTAAAAGTCATGAATTTATGGCGGTTAATTAACTCGCGAATAGTATGCCACGAATCTTTTCCCTTGAGTGGTGTTAAGAGCTCGTTATACTAACCCGTGATATTCTTCTTTTTCGGGCGCGTTGCCCGCTCCAGCACTCTTTACAGGCTAAAAAAATCTCATGCGACTTGATAAGTTTATCGCTCAGCAACTTGGCGTTAGTCGGGCTATTGCCGGGCGTGAAATCCGCGGCAGCCGCGTTACCGTGGACGGCGAAATTGTAAAAGACTCTTCTTTCAAGCTTCTACCGGAGCATGATGTCGAGTATGACGGCAATACGCTGACTCAACAAAATGGCCCGCGCTACTTTATGCTCAACAAGCCGCAGGGGTACGTTTGTTCTACCGACGATCCGGATCATCCGACGGTACTCTATTTCCTCGATGAGCCGGTGGCCCACAAGCTGCACGCTGCAGGACGTCTGGATATCGACACCACCGGCCTGGTGCTGATGACCGATGATGGTCAGTGGTCCCACCGCATTACTTCCCCGCGCCATCATTGTGAAAAAACCTATCTGGTGGAGCTGGAAAACCCGGTTGATGAAACCACCGCCGAGCACTTTGCTAAAGGCGTTCAACTGCACAATGAGAAAGAGCTGACCAAACCAGCGGTGCTGGAAGTGGTAACGCCGACCGAAGTCCGCCTGACCATTAGCGAAGGGCGTTACCATCAGGTTAAGCGGATGTTTGCCGCTGTCGGTAACCACGTAGTGGAGTTACACCGCGAACGTATTGGCGACATTGCCCTTGATGAATCGCTGGCCCCTGGTGAATATCGTCCGCTGACGGAAGCTGAAATAGCCAGCGTCGGCGGCCAACATGCGCGGAGTAAAACGTGACGGCAAAGAAGAATTCGTCATTAGGAATTGTGTTTATTCTTGGCCTGCTGGCCATGTTGATGCCGCTGTCGATTGATATGTATCTCCCGGCGCTGCCGGTGATTTCGGCGCAATTTAATGTGCCTGATGGCAGCGCGCAGATGACGCTCAGCACCTATATTTTGGGTTTTGCTGTGGGTCAGCTTTTATATGGCCCGATGGCTGACAGTATCGGGCGTAAACCGGTTATTCTCGGCGGAACGCTGGTTTTCGCGGCGGCGGCGGTGGCCTGCGCGCTGTCGCAGACTATCGATATGTTGATTACGATGCGCTTCTTCCACGGCCTGGCGGCTGCGGCGGCAAGCGTGGTGATTAACGCCCTGATGCGCGATATCTATCCAAAAGAAGAGTTCTCGCGGATGATGTCGTTCGTCATGCTGGTGACCACCGTCGCGCCGCTGGTGGCGCCGATGGTTGGCGGGGCGGTGCTGGTATGGTTCAGCTGGCATGCAATTTTCTGGATCCTGGCGGTGGCGGCGCTGTTAGCGTCGGTGATGATCGCTTTCTTCATTAGCGAAACCCTGCCGCCAGAGCGGCGACAGAAGTTTCATATCCGCACTACGCTTGGCAATTTTGCTACCCTGTTCCGCCACAAACGAGTGCTGAGCTATATGCTGGCGAGCGGTTTTAGCTTTGCCGGGATGTTCTCGTTTTTGAGCGCGGGTCCGTTTGTCTATATCAATATCAACCACGTTTCACCGCAGCACTTTGGCTACTATTTTGCGCTGAACGTTGTCTTCATTTTCGTCATGACCATGATCAACAGCCGGTTTGTACGGCGGGTTGGGGCGGTAAATATGTTCCGCGCCGGGCTGTGGATCCAGTTCGCGATGGCCGTGTGGATGGTGGTCTGCGCGCTGTTTGATGTTGGTTTTTGGGCGTTAGTGTTTGGTGTTGCCGCGTTTATCGGCTGCGTTTCCATGGTTTCTTCAAACGCGATGGCGGTTATTCTTGATGAATTTCCGCATATGGCAGGGACGGCCTCTTCGCTGGCGGGAACCTTCCGCTTCGGGATTGGGGCGATTGTCGGTGCACTCCTCTCAATGGCGACCTTTACCACCGCCTGGCCGATGCTGATTTCTATCGCCGTCTGTGCCAGCAGCTCCATTCTCTTTTATCTCTATGCCAGCCGACGGCGAAAAGCCGCACGTTGAGCTACATCAAGGGGGCGATTTCGCCCCTTTTTTGATGCATATCAACCGAAACCCGCTTCTTGGTTTGGTGATTTGTTTGTTTTATGTAAAATCAGATCGCTTAAAAAGTCGCATTGTTGCGATAAAAAAGTTGTTTTAGATCACAAAAACGGGTACATATAGCCCGAAGATGTTCAATCTGCACGATTTTAAACTTTTAAGTTACAACCCAATAACACAGATATTATACCGGTGTAAGCGTTTTCCGTGCGGAATCAGGACTATTTGTCAATAATGTGTTAGCATTGATGTGAAATTATTGTGAAGTATTTTGCTTCCGGGGAAAACACGTGAATACACTGCAACTCTCTATCGTACACCGTCTGCCGCAGAACTATCGCTGGCTGGCCGGTTTTGCAGGTTCAAGAGTTGAACCGATTCCGCAAAACGGCGCGCAGAGCGAAAACAGCCTTGTTGCTTTAAAATTGCTGAGTCCGGATGGCCAAAATGCATGGTCGGTCATGCATAAGCTTAGCCAGGCGCTCAGCGACATCGAAGTAGATAGCTCTATCGTTGAATGCGAAGGGGAACCATGCCTGTTTGTTAATCGCCAGGACGAGTTTGCTGCAACCTGTCGCCTGAAAAATTTCGGCGTGGCGATTGCTGAACCTTTCTCTGGTAATAATCCATTCTGACCGTCAGCTTAGCGCCAGCAGCTGGCGGGTATATTCCTGCTGCGGAGCGGTAAAAACGCGCTCGCACTCCCCCTGCTCGATAACCTCTCCCTGCCGCAGCACCATGACTTGATGACACAGTGCCCGCACTACGCGTAAGTCGTGGCTGATAAAAATATAGGCCAACTGATGCTTTTGCTGTAACGCCTTCAGCAAGGCCAGAATTTGCGCCTGTACGGTCTTATCCAGCGACGAGGTCGGCTCATCCAGCACGATGAGCTGAGGCTTAACCACTAATGCCCTGGCGATAGCGATGCGCTGACGCTGACCACCGGAAAAGGCGGCTGGATAGCGATGACGAGATTGCGGGTCCAGTCCTACCTCCTGCATCGCCTGTATCACCGCCTGCTCCCTCTCGGCAGGGGTGAGCGTCGGTTGATGCACGCGCAACCCTTCTTCAATGATTTGCAGGACATTGAGCCGTGGATTCAGAGATGAGTTAGGGTCCTGAAAAACAACCTGCATACGACGGCGTAGCGGCAGCATCTGACGACGATTGCGCCCCTGAAGTGCCTCACCATCAAAATTAATCGTTCCCTCAGAGTGAATCAGGCGCAGAAGTGCCAGCCCAGTGGTGCTTTTGCCAGAGCCAGATTCGCCGACCAGACCAAGGGTTTCTCCGGCGCGTAAATGAAAGCTAAGGGCGTTAACCACCCGATTATGATCGACGACCCGGCGCAGGAGCCCCTTGCGTATAGGAAAAGCAATGCTCAAATTTTCCGCCCGCAGCAGCTCCGGCGCGTTTGGATCCAGCGGCACCGGATCGCCCGATGGCTCGCTATCCAGCAGGCGGCGAGTATAAGGATGCTCAGGCGCAGAGAATAGCGCCTGACAGCTATTTTGCTCGACGCAGCGGCCGTTTTGCATCACCGCCACGCGATCGGCGAGCTGGCGTACGATGCTCAGGTTATGGGTGATAAATAGCAGCCCCATGTTGAGCTCTTGCTTAAGTTCGCGCAGCAGCGCGAGGATTTGCGCCTGGACCGACACATCCAGCGCGGTAGTGGGTTCATCGGCAATAAGCAACTCCGGGCGCGTCAGCAGCGCCATGGCTATCATCACCCGCTGGCGCTCGCCGCCGGAAAGCTGATGCGGATAATCGCCTAGTCGCCGCGGCGCATTGCGGATCCCCACGCGATCAAGACAGTCGAGGATCTCCCCGCGCGCCGCCTCTTTACGCATACCACGGTGCAAAGAGAGCACTTCGTACAGCTGCTTTTCGAGGTTATGTAACGGGTTTAGCGAAACCATCGGCTCCTGAAAGATCATCGCGATGCGGTTACCGCGCACGCCGCGCAAGGTGTGTTCATCAGCGTGCAGCAGCGATTGACCGTGAAAACGGATATCGCCGCTAGGATAGCTGACCGGCGGTGAGGGCAGCAGGCGTAGCACCGACAGCGCCGAAACGCTTTTGCCGGAACCGGATTCGCCCACCAGCGCCAGGGTTTCGCCCGCCGCGATTTGCAGCGACAGCTCGCTGACGACGGTGGTGGTTTCACCCTGCTGGCGGAAGGCGATGGAGAGGTTATCGATATCTAACAGAGGTTGCGTCATGCTACACCGCCTTGCTTGGGTCGAAGGCGTCGCGAACCGCTTCACCGATAAAAATCAACAACGTCAGCAGCACTGCCACCGACAGAAAAGCGGCGATGCCGAGCCACGGAGCCTGAAGGTTGTTTTTCCCCTGTAACAGCAGCTCGCCCAAAGACGGGGAGCCCAGCGGCAGACCGAAGCCGAGAAAGTCCAGCGAGGTCAGGGTGGTTATCGAACTACACAAAATAAACGGCAGGAAGGTGAGGGTGGCAACCATGGCATTAGGGAGCATATGGCGCAGAATAATCGCCCGATCGCTAACGCCGAGCGCCTGCGCGGCGCGAATATAGTCATAGTTGCGGGTGCGCAGGAATTCAGCGCGGACGACGCCCACCAGCGTCATCCAGCCGAACAGTACGGTAATCGCCAGCAGCCACCAGAAATTGGCCTGGACCACGCTTGAGAGCAGGATAATCAGAAATAGAGTTGGCATCCCTGACCACACCTCGATAAACCGTTGCCCCCAGAGATCAATTTTTCCGCCGTAATATCCCTGGATTGCGCCAGCCATTACCCCCAGCACGCTGGAGAAGAAGGTCAGCAACAGACCGAAGAGAATAGAAATTCGTGTCCCATAGAGGATTCGCGCCAGCACATCACCGCCGTCGGCATCGGTGCCCAGCCAGTTCAGCTTTGACGGCGGAGACGGAAAGGGACTGTCGCTGGCGAAGTTAATGGTCGTCGCACCAAAACGTACCGGCGCCCACAGGGCCCAGCCGTTATCGTCCAGCTGCTTTTGCAGCCACGGATCCTGATAGTTGGCGGCGGTAGCAAAGCTGCCGCCGAAGGTGGTCTCGCTGTAGTTTTTTAATAGCGGAACGTAGAGGCTGCCGCGGTACTGCACCAGCAGAGGTTTATCGTTGGCGATAAGCTCGGCGCACAGGCTACAGGTGAAAAGCACCAAAAAGATCCACAGAGACCAGTAGCCGCGACGGTTGTGGCGAAAGCGCGCCCAGCGGGCTTGATTGACGGGACTAAAAAATGACATTAGCGGCCCTCAAAATCGATACGCGGATCGACCAGCGTATAGCTGATATCGCTGATGATATTCAGCAGCAGGCCAATCAGGGTAAAAATATACAGCGTGCCGAACATCACCGGATAATCGCGGGAAACGGTGGCTTCATAGCCCAACAGCCCCAGCCCATTTAGCGAGAACATCACCTCAATGAGCAGCGAGCCGGTAAAGAACATGCTGATAAAGGTGGCCGGAAAGCCAGCAATCACCAGCAGCATGGCGTTGCGAAAAATATGACCCCAGAGGATCTGCTTTTCACTCACGCCTTTGGCACGGGCAGTGACCACGTACTGCTTGCGGATCTCATCAAGAAAGCTGTTTTTGGTCAGCATGGTGAGTGCCGCGAAACCGCCGATCACCGTCGCCAGCACGGGTAGCGTAATGTGCCAGAGATAGTCGAGGATTTTTTGATACCACGGCAGGCTATCGAAGTTGGCGGAAACCAGCCCGCGTAGCGGGAAGAGATCGAAATAACTCCCCCCGGCAAAGATAACGATCAGTAAAATCGCGAACAAGAATGCGGGGATCGCATAGCCGATAATAATCAGCGTGCTGCTCCAGACGTCAAAATGGCTGCCGTTGCTGACCGCTTTGCGGATCCCCAATGGAATCGACACCAGATAAATAATCAACGTGCTCCATAAACCAAGGGTGATGGAGACCGGCAGGCTGTCTTTAATCAGCTGTAGTACCGACGAGCTGCGGAACAGGCTATCGCCAAAATCAAAGCGCAGATAATCGCCGAGCATTTTAAAATAGCGCTCGTGCAGCGGTTTATCAAAGCCGTAGCGGTGGGTTATTTCGGCTATGACCTCCGGGTCGAGCCCGCGCCCGCCGCGATAGTGTCCGTCGCTAATGTTACTGACGCCGGTACGCGCATGGCTGGCGCTCATTCCGCTTTCTCCGGCCCCAGGCAAACTGCCGCGATCGCCAAACTCAATGGCTGCAATCGCCTGATCGACCGGGCCGCCGGGCGCAATTTGCACAATAAAAAAGTTAATGGTGATGATCGCCCATAGCGTTGGGATGATCAGCAGTAGTCGGCGGAGCAGATATGCACCCATCTTAATTCCTTAACGTCTGTCCGCGGGGAGCCTGGCGGCTTTGCTTGCGTCGTACCACCAGTTTTCAAAACCAGAAGAGTAGACCGCGCGGGTCTGCGGGAAAGAGAATTTATCCCAGTATGCGGTTCGGTCCTGCGCCATATACCACATCGGCAGCATGTAATAGTTCCACGTCAGCACGCGGTCGAGAGCCCGGCCCAGCGGCAGCAGCTTCTCCTTATTGCCCTGCCAGCGAATGATTTGGGCAATCAGCTGGTCGACGGCCGGGCTTTGTACACCGGAAGCGTTGTAGCTGGAGTCAATATATTCAGAGTCCCAGGAGATTTGCAGGTCAGTACCGGGCCAGGGCGTGGCGCGCCAGACGTTGGGCATCATGTCGTAATCGCGGCTGCGCTTGCGGTTGCTGTACTGGGAGTTGTCGACCTGGCGAATATCCATCGCAATCCCGAGCCGCTGAAGATTGTGCTGAAAGGGCAGAACCCAGCGATCGCTGCTCCCGGAAGGAAGTAGCAGCTCAAAGCGTAACGGTTTACCGCTTTTCGCGTTAACCCGCCGCTGGTTTTTCACCACCCATCCCGCCTGGTTAAGGATGGCATCTGCTTTGAGCAGGTTTACGCGTTCGAAACCGTCGCCGCTGGAGACCGGGGGCAGGTAGATCTGCGTGAAAACTTCGGCTGGGATCTCTTTTTTCAGCGGCGTCAGCAGAGCAAGCTCTTCGGCATCTGGATAATCACGCGCCGCGTATTCGGTATTCTGAAAGAAGCTATTGGCGCGGCTGTAAGAGTTATAAAACAGCGCCTTATTCATCCATTCAAAATCAAACGCGAGAGTTATGGCTTCGCGTACCCGCCGGTCGGTAAATACCGGGCGCTGGATGTTAAAAGCCAGCCACTGGGTATTCTGTGCTGAGGTGTTGGTATATTCATCTTTGACGATGTAGCCATGGGTAAAATTGCGCCCCACATAGCGGGTGGCCCAGTTCTTGGCGATATTCTCTTCGCGTCGGTCAACGGCTCCGGCTTTGAAGGCTTCAAAGGCGACGTTGTCATCCAGATAGTAATCGTAGCGCAAGGTGTCGAAATTCCAGCGCCCACGATTAACCGGTAAATCAGCGGCCCAGTAGTCTTTTACTCGCGAGTAGGTGATGTACTGACCCATACGCCAGGCGGTCACGCGGTACGGACCGCTAGCTAACGGCGGTGAAGAGAGCGGGTCGCTGAGCTTATGGTTACGCCAGAATTTTTCCGGCATCACTGGCAGGGAGAACAGGCTGAGCATATTCTCTTTACCCGGTTTTGCCAGCTCAATGCGAACGGTTAGCGGGGCGATCGCTTTAACGGTGGTGCCTTTATAATAGAGGCGAAATTGCGGCACTCCTTCGGTCATAAACTTTTGAAAAGTAAACGCGACATCGCTGGCGGTTATTGGGCTGCCGTCATGGTAGCGGGCGTGTGGATTGAGGGTTATCTCCATCCACGAAAATGCTTCGTCATAGCGAGCGCTTTCGGCAATCAGCGGATAGTAGCTACCGGGTTCGTCATCAGAGGTGGTAAACAAGGAGTCATACAGCGTTTCGGTACGTATGCCCGGGTTGCCGCGCAGCGCGTAGCGATTGAAGTTATCAAAGGTGCCAATGGCCGCAAGGGTAATCGCACCGCCTTTCGGCGCGGCGGGGTTGGCATAATCGTAGTGGTCAAAGCCAGCGACGTATTTAGGCTCGCCGATAATGGCGAACGTATTGCTCTCTTTAATCGCTTGCGCCTGGCTCTGCAGGCTAAATAAGGTCAGCAGTATCAGGCTGATGCGTACAAACATAACCAGGATATCGTCCTCCAATGACAGGCCTGAAGTGGCCTGACCTCTGATAGCGAATGATAAAGGAGACTCAGCGGGTTGTGAAATATTTCGCGGGTTCATTGTGGGCGGCGACCAGCGCTTCCAGGGTCAGCGGTCGGCTTAACCAGTAACCCTGCAGATAGTTCACTCCGTGCTGGCATAGCCATTCGGCCTGTTCCTGCGTTTCCACACCTTCGGCGACCGTGGTGAGCTTCAGACGGCGGCTCAGCGAGATCACGGCATCCAGAACCGGTGATGTCACGGTTTCGGTGCCGATAGCTTGCACGAAGCCGCGGTCAATCTTCAGATAGTCGAAGTTATAGCGCTCCAGATAGATAAGCGCACTATGTCCGGTGCCAAAATCATCGATCGCAATTTCAAAGCCTTGCTCATGTAGCCAGTCGAAATTCTCCAACGATCGGTTTTTATCGATCATCGCGCGCTCGGTAATCTCCAGCACCACGCTAAAATGGCCAGAAGGCATAGTTGTCGCGAAATGTTGAATATCCTGCTGAAAACTGTCGGCATGCAGGTGGGCGGGTGAAATATTTATCCCAAGCTTGCTACCGGCGGGCAGAAGGCTTTGCAGGGTCACGGCATCATGAGCTATCAGTTTTAACAGATGGCGGGTGAGAGGGATAATCATCTGCTGGGCTTCAGCCAGGGTGATAAACACGTCGGGAGGGATCTCCCCGGCGGTCGGGTGCCGCCAGCGCATCAGTACCTCAATACCGCTAATTTGCAGCGTGTCGGATTTCACTACCGGTTGGTAAACCACGTAAAACTGATCGTTTTTGATCGC
This sequence comes from Klebsiella sp. RHBSTW-00484, assembly GCF_013705725.1. NCBI lineage: Bacteria > Pseudomonadati > Pseudomonadota > Gammaproteobacteria > Enterobacterales > Enterobacteriaceae > Klebsiella > Klebsiella sp. RHBSTW-00484. The sequence goes on from NZ_CP055481.1 coordinate 2,042,134, forward strand.
CAACAGCAGTTCTTTGCGCGGGTCAGATTTGATAGTCAGGACGTAATAGCTCAAAAACCCTGCCAGCAGGCCGCATACCACGCCAAGCAGCAGGGCGAATTGGGTATTTTCTGCCAGCCAACTGTTGGCGTAGAGATAAACTTTGAGCGGCAAACCGTCAATCTGCACCTGGCGGATTGGTGGTGAGAGTAGTGTTTGCGGGTCGATAAGTTTATTGCTGAAGGTGGAGATGGCAGTGTGGTTAATGGCCAGGGCAAGGCCGCTGAAATCGTTCTGCCGGGCAGAGTAGAGAATATAGGGTGTCAGGTTGGCATTAATCGAGACAAAAACACCGTCTTCTCCACCGTGCGGACTGCGGACCCACATCGCCAGCGCGGCGCTTTGTGGCATCATGGGCGTCCCGGGCAGAATGGCCATATCGACCGCTTTAGAGATATCGAGCTGGGGGATGAGCTGGGTTAAAGGCGTATTCATTGCCCCGGTGGCGGAGGAACAAAACGCGAAACCATTTTTAACCAGCAGGAGCGCACGCACGTTTGGGCTGAATGCAGCATGGGCGGTTAATCCAGAATCGACATTTTCGCAGGGCTGATCGACTAGCGGTTGCAGGCCATCAATGGTCTGATTTAAATCGCGGAAGTAGATCTTAAGGTACGCATGAACATTATCAATGATGACATCGAAACGCTCTGCCCGATTGTGATAAATCACCATAAACTGAATGCTACCGGCCAGCAGGGCGACGGCGATTCCGATACATAGGCTGGTTAGCCAGATTTTACGCCGAGGAGAGAAGTGACGGGTAGGCATAGGCTATATCAGTCCGTGTTATTGATTTGCGCCAGGGGGGTCATAGAAAGTCGCTTTTTCCATCCCCACTTAAAGACATAGCTTATATTGCCAGGTTTATTCGCTGACGAGCAAAAAAAAACACTGCCTCGGCAGTGTTTTCCTTTTTCTGGCATTGGCCAAGGGATAACCAATATCAGAAGAGTTTACGAGCGGCTCAGAACTCGTCGCGCTTCGTTATAGCGCTTTTTCCAGTACGGCTCATCCATGCTTGAAATCGTCACACCGCTGCTGGTGGATGCATGAACAAACTGGTTGTTGCCGATATAGATGCCAACATGTCGACCCGTAGAACCAGCACGGAAAAGAACTAAATCACCAGTACGCAGTTGAGAACGCGTAATGGATTTACCTGAATCCTGCTGCTCAGAAGTTGAGCGCGGCAGTTCCAGACCAAACTGTTCACGGAAAGTACGTTGCACAAAGGCAGAACAATCGATGCCTTTACGAGTGCTGCCGCCGAGGCGGTAACGCACGCCCTTCCAGCTGGCATATTGATCCATCAAACGGGACTTAACGTCCAGATTGCGAACCATTGTTTCAAATTCATCCTGAGAGGCTTGCAGTGATGATAAATCGCCACTACCCACAGCAAGCGTCTCAGAATGCATATTTCTGGCGGTACTATTTGAACTACACGCGGAAAGCAGAACCGCAACTGCAATCGCGGGGGCGACCCGCAAGATATATCTCAAAATCGGCTGAGATTTGACCATGCTGTGTGTTATCCCTTGTTGTCCTTAACGACAATGTCGTTATAAAAAATGCCAAACGTGTTAGAGCCTAATTACCTGGTCGCAATGAGACAATTCCGTAAGCATAAAATTGTGGCCTAACGCACAAATTTATTCATTCTCTGAATTGATGTCGCTGGAAAGGCAAAACGAGATCGAGATTACCCGATCAAACAAGGGATGGCGAGCGGTTTTGCGCAATTTCTTATAAGTATTTTTGCGACAAAAAGTGAATCATCGGGAAAGGGTAAAATAGCGTCAATTGTGGGTAAAAAATATGCAATTCACTCATTTCTATAATGATTAATGTGACGGGAAGATGATGGGGGGATGAGAAAAAATGAGCTGAGAGAAAAGGGACCCAGAACGATCCCTTATGAATGATATTAATCATTTGTAAAACTGAGTTTAATTTTTTGTTTTTCCGCCGGGAAGATAACGTTCAAATAAAGATATCACTTTATCGCTCAGTGGAGTCATCAACACCCAGGGCGCGCCAATCAATACGGCAGTTAATGAGCCGACGGCAATATCGGTAAACCAGTGAGCGCCAATCATTACGCGCGGGAACGCGAAGACCACAAATATGACCAGCGCAATAGCCAACGCACGATGACCAAAATAGCGCCACATAAATGCGGCAAAAATCAGCAGCATCATGCCGTGATCGCCCGGGAAGCTATCCTTAGAGGCATCTTTAGTGGGAAATGAGATCACATCACTCACTTTAGTAATGTCGGTGAAAGAGAGCGAGGGGCTGGCGCGTTTGACCGGCATCAGATGCTGAGCCAACTGATTGATGACGACGGCGGCGAGCAGCATTACCAGGCCGATGATAATCACCCGGCGGCGTCCGGCGCTCTGTTCTTTAAACCAGAAGCTCAGCATCAGGCTGCCCATTGCCAGCAGCGAGCAGGCGTCGAATGCGCGGTTGTTGATAATTGCCAGCAGCCAGGTGTAAGCAGGGCTCACTCCAACTAGGTGGTTAAAGAAATAGAAGATAGCGGAATCCAGCGGATTCCAGAAACCATGGTTAACAGGAAAGTACCACGAGCAAAATAGCGCTATACCCGCCGCGTTCAGCAGCAGGATAAGGGGAATTCGATTTTTAATCATAACTATCGCGTGTTGTGTAAAACGACGGCAACCATAGCCGCCTTAACTTAAACGAAGCTTCAACAAGGAGGCCTGTAGCGCGTTCCAGTCGGTATCGGAATCAGCGATCAGCTCAATGCGGCTATCCGGCGGCGCAACGTTCTGCGTCTCAATATGCAGGTCAAGCTGCTGGCGATTGATACGCACCAGTCCTTCGGCAATACGCATCACGCCTTTAACGCGCCCGACCGGCGCCAGTCGCGCCCATTCGAGCAGGCCAACGGTGTCAAAAATGGTCTCGGCGTCAAAAATCCAGCCACAGGACTGATAGCCCTGACCGCTATTAAGACTGCGGCGCCAGCGTTGGTGGGTAGGGAGATTAAGCGCCGCCAGACCTGGTTTTTTCCCGTGGCTATGCGCGTGTTCAGCGCTTTCAGGTAGCGGCGTGACGTTGCGGCGCGGCAAATCAAGCCATACCGGGTCAATATTGCCCTGGGTGGCGCTGACGTGCTGACGCTCTCCGGCATAAGTTTGCCACCATGTTGCAAAGGCCAGTTGGCTTTCGCTGGTCGCGCGGTCCGCTTTATTGGTGATGACAATATCGGCGGCGGCTAACTGGTCGCGAAAGTTTTCGTTGGTCACCACCTTTTCGTCGAGCAACTGACGCGGGTCCAGCACGCATAGCGTCGCGCGCAGGTCGATCCACGGCTCGTATACCGCGGCGGTCAGAATATCGAGGATCTGTTTGGGATGGCCAAGACCGGTTGGCTCTATTAACAAGCGGTCTGGTTTCCCCTGGCGCAGCAGCGTATTGAGCCCAACCTGCATTGGCAGGCCGTTGACGCAGCACATGCAGCCGCCGGGGATTTCTTTAAGCAGGGCTCCACTCTCGGCCAGCAGTGCGCCGTCGATGCCCACTTCGCCAAACTCGTTGACCAGCACGGCCCATTTTTCATCCGCGGGCTTACGGGCCAGCAGATGCAAAATTGAGGTCGTTTTGCCACTGCCGAGAAACCCCGTGATCAAGTTTGTTTTGGTCACCTTTTCTCCAGGATAAATGTAATGTTGTAACAGTTAAGACTATCCTGACGAAAAAAAAGTGAAAAGAGAAGCCTTACCGCGGGCAGAAAGGTTCTCTGTCCGCTTAAAGGCAGAAATTGTTAAGAATTCAGTGCGGCGCTAATCGCCTGGCGAGTGCCAGCGGTCACGAGCTGATGCCACGCGGCGGTGATGTTGGCGACGAACTGCGGGTTTTGCGAAAGGTCGCAGCCAAAAATTTCTTCCAGGGAGAGTAGGGCGCTAACGCGCTGTTGTTCATTGCTGGCGGATACAATTTTTCCAATTTTATCCGCCAGCGGGTCGCGGATATCAATCTTATTTCCAGCGTCGTCAATGCCGCTGACATAGCGCATCCAGCCCGCCACGCCCAGCGCCAGCAGTGGCCACTGGCTGCCGCGAGTAAGGTGGATACGGATACCGTCAAGCATACGCTGCGGCAGCTTCTGGCTACCGTCCATAGCAATTTGCCAGGTGCGATGCTTCAGCGAGGGGTTGCTGAAACGCTCGATCAGGCTGTCAGCATAGGCCGTCAGGTCGACACCAGTGATTGAGAGTGTTGGTGCCTGTTCATCAAGCATCAAACGGTAAGCGGCGCTGCGGAAAACCGGGTCCTGCATACAGTCGCTGACATGTTCGTGGCCCGCCAGATAGCCCAGCCAGGCGAGAAACGAATGGCTGCCGTTGAGCATCCGCAGCTTCATCTGTTCCCACGGCAGTACATCATCCGTCATCTGTACGCCAGCCGCTTCCCAGTCCGGGCGGCCGGCAACAAAGTTATCTTCGACAACCCATTGAATAAACGGCTCGCAGCTGATCGCGCAGGGGTCTTCCACTCCCAGCACGGCGCTAATCTCCGCCAGCGACTCATCGGTGGCGGCCGGCACAATGCGGTCCACCATCGTGCCGGGAAAGCTGACGTGTTCAGCAATCCACTGCGCCAGCTCCGAATCGCGTTTTTCAGCCATTCCCAGCACGGCGTTTTTCACCACATGCCCATTGTTGGGAATATTATCGCAGGAGAGAACGGTAAACGGCGCCAGTCCACGTTGGCGGCGGCGCGCCAGCGTTTCGACCAGAATACCGGGCACCGATTGCGGCTGCGCAGGGTTTTCCAGGTCATGAATAATGCGTGGCTGCGTCATGTCCAGCAGGCCGCTGGCAGGGTCAATGCAGTAGCCTTTCTCGGTAATGGTTAGAGAAACAATGGCGACCTGCGGTTCGCAAAATTTCTCAATAATGGCAGCCAGCGAATCAAGTTTGGCGTTCAGACATTCATGCACTGCGCCGACAACGATCGGCTGATTACCCTCGGCCCCTTTCTCCAGCACGGTAAACAGATGATCTTGTTGGCGAAGCTCGCTCATAAGCCGCTCGCCGCTGAACAGGCTAATCTCGCAAATCCCCCAGTCCCCACCGCTGGCGTTGAGCACCCTGTCGGTGAGTAGGGCCTGGTGCGCGCGATGAAACGCGCCGAAACCGAAATGCACAATACGCGAACGCAGTTGGTTGCGATCGTACTGAGGGAGCTGCACGCTTTCCGGCAGCGTAGCTGTAGCAATGGTAGTCATTATTCATACACCTGATTAACTGACGATTAACATTCATCAGTGTAAAGTTATATGACAACAAATTAAATTGGTGAGCCGAATTTATCCACTTTGTGTGAACTTGATCAATCAGCCCAGCGGCATATCTCATCAGGCTTGAGACAAATGGGCAGAGGACAGTGGTAAGTAATCTGTTATTGGTATAATAACTTTTACGGGCAGGACGACGCTTGCAATCTGGCGTTGTCCTTTGATTTGATGACAAGCCTGCTTTAGCTATTTTACTGGCATTTTTTGCCGGGTGGCGGCGAGTCGCCTTATCCGGCCTACAAATTGGGCAACATCATCATGTTACGCATTCCCTGTAGGCCCGCGCAAGCGAAGCGCCGCCGGGCAATTCCGGAAGAATGCACTTTGTCAGCAATTAAAAAGAAAGGACAGCATGGCGCTGTCCTCTGTGTTTCGTTTTGGCAGAAAAAGCAGGACTTAGTCCGCGCGGCCCATATAGCGGCTCTCTTCGATATGGATACGAATGCGCTCGCCTGCGCTCAGGTATTCAGGAACCTGAACCACCAGGCCGGTGCTCAGGGTCGCCGGTTTGTTACGGGCGCTTGCGGATGCACCTTTGATGCCTGGCGCCGTTTCGACGATTTCCAGGTCAACGGTCTGCGGTAGTTCAAGGGCCAGCAGCTGACCGTCCCAGGTCAGAACCTGCATGTCCGGCATCCCGCCTTCAGGAATAAACAGCAGTTCTTCTTCAATCTGCTCTTTAGTAAAGATATACGGGGTGTAGTCTTCTTTATCCATAAAGACGTATTCGTTGCCATCAATATAGGAGAAGTCAACGAAACGACGGGTCAGGGTCACGGTATCGACGATATCATCGCCTTTAAAGCGCTCTTCCACTTTCATGCCGGTACGTACGTCAGAGAAACGCATTTTGTACAGCGTTGCGGCACCACGGGCGCTGGGTGACTGAATATCAATGTTTTTAACAATCAGCAGTTTGCCGTTGTAATTCAGCACCATACCTTTTTTAATTTCATTCGCTCTTGGCATTGCGGTAATCCTGTCACATAAAGGGTCAAAAATATCGCGTAAAACTACTCGCGCCGGGCCTTTCAGGCAAGTGGAATTCGTGTGTTTTGCTATCTTCAGGTAAAACGTTTAGTCTGGGCCGCCAAAAGCGTTATCAGAAGAGTCGATTATGGAATGCCGCCCCGACTGCGGAGCTTGCTGTATCGCTCCTTCTATCTCCAGCCCCATCCCGGGAATGCCGCACGGTAAACCGGCAAACACCCGCTGTATACAGCTCTCGGAAAACAACCTGTGCAACATTTTTGGTTCACCGCTAAGGCCTAAAGTGTGCGGCAGCCTGAAGCCTGAAGTGGAGATGTGCGCGACGAATCGCGATGACGCGATGACCTGGCTTCTTCATCTTGAACAGAGCACGTCTTGAAGCCACGAACTGCTTTTCGGGATCTCAATATAATAAATCAGCAAAATTATTATCCGGATCCATCTCCCGCGCGAGGGCGATCAGTTTCTTCTTATTACCAAGCGCGTAGCCGGATTTCTGTTTAACCAGCAGGCCTTCCTGGCAGAATTGTGCGATCACATATAATAAATGACGATACGACACGCCCATATATTCCGCCGCCGGGGTATGTTTTTCGTGATAAATATCACAATGCTGAGTTAATAAAATAAATGCTGCCAGACGATTCACCAGTGGAAAAGATTGATTTTGGGTGAGCGACACGATGTTGCGATAGTTTTTTTGGCTTAACGCGATACAGAGATTACGCAGGAAAATGACGTCGTTCAGCAACAAAGGGCGGAATGAAGCAATGGGCAGCGCCAGGCACCAGCACTCTTCGATGGCCTGAACGCCACGCGGATCGTGATGTTTATCAATGAGTTCTATCTCACCGATAAAGCAGGGTGCACCAAAGAAGTCGATCAGCGAGACCCGACCATTAGCTGATGTGGTGTAAAGCTTAGCCCGGCCGCGTGCGAGGTAAAAAAGGTGCGCGGGTTGAGCCCCCTCTTTGACAATATAATCCCCTGCCACAACGTGGAACAATCGTGTATCCCGCACAACATCGACGGAAAATTTTCCCAGGTACCCCGAGTCGCTTATCAATTGCTGCTTGAGATTTTCATTTTGGATTTCTTTCACGGTCGCTTCCCGGTATGAGATTTCTCATATTCAGTATCAGTTTTCGCCTGGTATGCTGCAAACGTTAATCCGATACCTGTTTAATCCTGCTGTAATAACATAAAAATGGCGTAAAAGCGAAAAGAGGAAATAAAAATGGAAAAAAGAAAAATTATACTCGACTGCGATCCAGGTCACGATGATGCTATTGCGATAATGATGGCGGCCAGACATCCGGCAATTGATTTATTAGGGATAGCGATTGTTGCGGGTAACCAAACGCTGGATAAAACGTTAGTCAATGGATTAAATGTTTGCCAGCATCTAGATATCAATGTGCCGATTTATGCCGGGATGCCACAGCCAATTATGCGCCAGCAAATTGTCGCTGATAATATTCATGGTGAAACCGGACTCGATGGGCCGGTATTTTCACCGTTAACTCGTCAGGCAGAAGAAACGCATGCGGTTAAATATATTATTGACACGCTCATGGCCAGTGAGGGTGACATCACGCTGGTCCCCGTTGGCCCACTGACCAATATTGCCGTCGCCATGCGAATGCAGCCGGAAATTCTGCCGAAAATTCGCGAGATTGTATTAATGGGCGGTGCTTATGGTACCGGAAACTTTACGCCATCGGCAGAGTTTAATATTTATGCCGACCCTGAAGCCGCTCGCGTGGTATTCAGCTCGGGTGTCCCTCTGGTCATGATGGGCCTGGATTTGACTAATCAGACGGTCTGCACCGCTGACGTTATTGCACGCATGGAAAAAGCCGGCGGTCCGGCGGGACAGTTGTTTAGCGATATCATGAATTTCACCCTCAAAACGCAGTTTGAAAACTACGGCTTAGCGGGTGGCCCGGTGCATGATGCCACCTGCATCGGCTATCTGATTAATCATCAGGGCATCAAAACACAGGACATGTACGTTGAGGTGGATGTTAACAGCGGCCCCTGCTATGGCCGTACGGTCTGCGACGAACTGGGCGTGCTCGGTAAAGCGCCGAATACCAAAGTCGGCATCACCATTGATACCGATTGGTTTTGGGGTTTAGTCGAAGAGTGCGTGCGGATGTACCGCTAATCACTTTGCGTCAGGTAGATGGGATATTCCTCACGACATGATACAACCGTCGGGCAGTAAGCGGTCGCCCGCAATAATATCAGACATACCAGAACCTGGCGTAATGCCGGGTTTGCTGGCATCAAGAGATAATCATTATGGATATAATGAGAAGTGTTTTGGGTATGGTGGTATTACTGGCAATCGCTTTTCTGCTGTCAGTAAATAAAAAAAGAATTAGTCTGCGCACGGTTGGCGCGGCGCTGGTACTGCAAATTGCCATTGGTGGCGTTATGCTCTATTTTCCGCCAGGAAAATGGTTGGCGGAGCAGGCGGCTTTCGGCGTACATAAAGTGATGACCTACAGCGATGCCGGTAGCGCATTTATTTTCGGTTCGCTGGTCGGACCGAAAATGGAACTCTTATTCGATGGTTCTGGTTTTATTTTCGCTTTTCGGGTATTACCTGCCATTATTTTTATCACCGCATTGGTCAGCCTGCTTTATTATATTGGCGTAATGGGAATACTGATCCGAATTCTTGGCGGAATTTTCCAGAAAGCGCTGAATATTAGCAAAATTGAGTCATTTGTTGCCGTGACCACCATTTTCCTTGGGCAAAATGAGATCCCGGCGATCGTTAAGCCCTTTATTAACAAGCTAAATCGTAATGAGCTATTTACCGCGATTTGCAGCGGGATGGCTTCTATCGCCGGGTCGACGATGATTGGCTATGCCGGGCTAGGCGTGCCGATTGATTATCTGCTGGCGGCATCGTTGATGGCAATTCCCGGCGGTATTCTGTTTGCCCGTCTTCTTAGCCCGGCGACTGAAGCATCGCAGGTGACTTTCGAAAACCTCTCCTTCACCGAAATGCCGCCGAAAAGTTTTATTGAAGCCGCGGCTAGCGGCGCGATGGCTGGGGTGAAAATTGCCGTGGGCGTGGCGACGGTAGTGATGGCGTTTGTGGCGATTATCGCTCTGATCAACGGCGTGATTAGCGGTATCGGTGGCTGGTTCGGTTTTGGTCACGCGACCCTGGAGGGGATTTTCGGTTATGCCCTGGCACCGCTGGCATGGTTAATGGGCGTTGACTGGAGTGATGCGACGCTGGCGGGCAGCCTGATTGGCCAGAAGCTGGCGATTAACGAGTTCGTGGCCTACCTCAACTTCTCGCCGTTCCTGCAAACACCGGGATCGCTGGATGTGAAAACTATCGCCATTATTTCGTTTGCGCTATGCGGTTTCGCCAACTTTGGTTCCATTGGCGTGGTGGTTGGCGCATTCTCGGCAATTGCACCCCAGCGTGCGTCTGAAATTGCCCAACTGGGGATGAGGGCGCTGGCTGCGGCAACGCTGTCAAACTTAATGAGCGCAACAATTGCCGGGTTTTTTATTGGCCTGGCGTAATACTCTGGTGTGCCGCTGATGCGGCACACCGCTGCTTTACACGTCTTTAATACGCCACAGGCAGGCCTGGGTAGCTACGCCCATGACTAGCGCAATCCAGAATACGGCGTGATAGCTCCAGACTTCTGCAACAATACCCGCCAGCGAACCGGCAATAATCCAGCCGACGCGAATGGTATTGGTATAGAGGGTCGTGGCCGCCCCGGCCTGGCCTGGCATCAGGTCCTGAAAATAGAGCATACCGATACCGGCCAGAATGCCGATAAAAATAGCATTCAGTCCCTGCAGGGCCAGCAGCAGCACGGGGGTGTGTACGGTTAGCATGCCGACATAAAACAGCACTCCGGCAACCGCAGAGATCTGCATCAGGAAACGCTTGCCGAAACGTTTGGCGTAGTAGCCTGCAATCAGCATGGTCGGGATTTCCAGCCCGGCGGCGGTCCCCATCATTAATCCAGCCAGTTTCTCGGGTAAATGCAGCTCATTAATAATGAACAGCGGCATATTAATGATGTACAGGCTGTTGATTCCCCACATTAGCGTACAGATGATAAACAGCAGCAGCGCATCGCGACGGTTGGTTCGCGGTGCTTGAAGATGGCCTGTAGCCGCTTTTGGCTCTTTACGCATGCTGGGAAGGAAAAACCAGACCATCGCGCCGCAGACCACGAAGGCAATCGCCGCGCTGAGATACATCACCGTAAAGCCAAATCCCATCGCTAACGCATAAGCCAACGGTGGCCCGATAACCCACGCCAGCGAAACCTGTGCGCGCAGAATCGAGCTAAACATGACCGCCTCGCGGCCCGTTTTGTCCGCATGTTCGCGGGCGAGGGCGAACATTTGCGGGTTCGCAGTGGAACCAAAGCTGCTTAGAAACACGCCAACAAACAGCAAAATAAAGTAGTTACGGTTCCAGGCGAATAGCACGCAGGCCAGCACGCCCATCAGACAGCAAAAGACGATCAGCTGTTTGCGGTCGCCTTTGCGATCCGAACGTCCGGCAAGAAACTGGCTCACCAGAATGCCGATCACCGCGCTACCGGTAAAAAAGAAGCCGACCATCGCCGGTCGCACATGCACTTCGTTAGTTAAAAACAGGCTCAGGGTAGGCGTTTGTAGCGCCCCGGCAATGCCCGTCAGGAAGGCGACGATCAGAAAGGCGGAGGAGGTTAAATCAAACCCGCGTCGTGGGAAGGCGGCGCTACTGTTTTGCATGTCGGTGTTCTGTGGTTTCAGGAGTCGCGGAGTTTACTCTGCCAGTCATAAAATGAACAGTAGCATGGCACGAATAAATCAAAATGACGTTTCAAATTTTCAACTTCAGCAAAAAGCTGAACCAGAAAGGTATTCGTCACCTGCGCTTCAGCAAAAATGTGCAGTATCTCTAACTTCTGTTATCAGGTTGCTAAGTTTTCTTGCGCGATGACTAATAAAGGTACAGACTCCTTGAAACGTTTCAGCGTCATCGGGAGATTCTCCAGCAGGTAGATGACGCATTTTTTCTCAAAGTAGCTGAAACGATTCAATTCAGCAGGAGAGGAGAACCATGTTCCAGTTATCTGTGCAGGATATTCATCCCGGTCAGCAGGCCGGTAATAAAGAAGAGGCAATTCGTCAGGTTGCTTCCGCGCTGGTCAGTGCGGGCAACGTGGCGGATGGCTACATTAACGGGATGCTGGCTCGCGAGCAGCAAACCTCCACTTTCCTGGGTAATGGCATTGCCATTCCGCACGGCACTACCGACACCCGCGACCAGGTGCTGAAAACCGGCGTTCAGGTTTATCAGTTCCCGCAGGGCGTGACCTGGGGCGAAGGGCAGACCGCTTACGTCGCCATCGGTATCGCCGCCAGCTCGGATGAACATCTGGGACTGCTGCGTCAGCTGACCCATGTACTGAGCGATGATTCCGTTGCTGAACAGCTTAAATCCGCGACCACTGCTGAAGAACTGCGTGCTCTGCTGATGGGTGAAAAGCAGAGTGAAGTGCTGAAACTGGACAACGACACGCTGAGCCTGGACGTTGTCGCCAGCGATCTGCTGACTCTGCAGGCGCTGAACGCCGCGCGATTGAAAGAAGCTGGTGCCGTTGATGCTTCCTTTGTCAGCAAAACGATTAATGAACAACCGCTGAACCTCGGTCAGGGCATCTGGCTGAACGACAGCACTGAAGGTAATCTGCGCAGCGCCGTTGCGGTCAGTCGTGCAGCAACTGCTTTTATCCGCGATGAGCAGCCGGTTTCCCTGCTGATTACCGTAGCGATGGCTGATGACCAGCCGACAGCGGTACTTAATCGCCTGACCAATTTACTGCTCGACAAAAAAGCTGACCGTTTGCTGAAAGCTGATGGCGCTACGCTGCTGGCGTTGCTGACCAGCGATGATGCCATCGCTGAAGACGTGCTGAGCGCTGAATATGTGATCCGCAATGAGCACGGGCTGCACGCGCGTCCAGGCACTATGCTGGTTAATACCATTAAACAATTCTCCAGCGACATTACCGTCACCAACCTTGATGGTTCGGGTAAACCGGCCAATGGCCGCAGCCTGATGAAAGTCGTGGCGCTGGGTGTGAAGAAAGGTCACCGTCTGCGCTTTACCGCGCAAGGTGAGGATGCGCAACAGGCGCTGGACGCGATTGGCGAAGCTATCGCCGCAGGCCTTGGGGAGGGCGCATAAATGAGCAGACGTGTCGCAACGATTACTTTAAACCCGGCCTATGACCTGGTGGGGTTTACCCCGGAAATTGAACGCGGTGAGGTTAACCTCGTGCGTACCACCGGCTTACATGCTGCCGGGAAAGGGATCAACGTAGCAAAAGTGCTGAAAGATCTTGGCATCGACGTCACCGTGGGTGGTTTCCTCGGTAAAGACAACCAGGATGGATTTCAGCAGCTGTTCAGTGAACTGGGCATCGCGAACCGTTTTCAGGTTGTGCAGGGTCGTACGCGTATCAACGTCAAGCTGACGGAAAAAGACAGTGAAGTGACCGATTTCAACTTCTCTGGCTTTGAAGTGACGCCTGGCGACTGGGAACGTTTTGTTAATGATTCCCTGAGCTGGTTAGGTCAGTTCGATATGGTTTGCGTGAGCGGTAGCTTGCCGTCCGGCGTGAGCCCGGAAGCGTTCACCGACTGGATGACCCGTCTGCGCAGTCAGTGCCCGTGCATCATTTTTGACAGCAGCCGCGAAGCACTGGTTGCTGGCCTGAAAGCGGCTCCATGGTTGGTGAAACCTAACCGTCGCGAGCTGGAAATCTGGGCGGGTCGTAAGCTGCCTGAAATGAAAGATGTGATTGAAGCCGCCCACGCGCTGCGTGAACAGGGGATTGCCCACGTGGTTATCTCCCTTGGCGAAGAAGGCGCTCTGTGGGTTAACGCATCCGGAGAGTGGATTGCTAAGCCGCCTTCAGTAGAAGTGATTAGCACCGTTGGTGCGGGGGACTCTATGGTTGGCGGCCTGATTTACGGTCTGCTAATGCGCGAGTCCAGCGAGCATACGCTGCGTCTGGCGACGGCGGTTGCCGCGCTGGCGGTGAGTCAAAGCAATGTCGGTATTACCGATCGTACCCAGTTGGCCGCAATGATGGCGCGCGTCGACTTACAACCCTTTAATTAACAGCAGGAGAGGCATAATGAAAACGCTGCTGATTATTGATGCCGGGCTTGGACAGGCTCGCGCCTATATGGCGAAGACCCTGTTGAGTACTGCGGCGCAAAAAGCGCAACTCGAACTGATTGATAACCCGAACGACGCTGAACTGGCGATCGTGCTGGGCGCGACGCTGCCTGCTGATAGCGCGCTGAACGGCAAGAAGGTTTATCTCGGCGACATTAACCGCGCCGTGGCTCACCCGGAACTGTTCCTCAGTGAAGCCAAAAGCCACGCGACGCCTTACACCGCTCCGGCGGCGGTTGCTTTACCGGCTGCGACCAACGGCCCGAAACGCATTGTGGCGGTAACCGCTTGTCCGACGGGCGTAGCGCATACGTTTATGGCGGCGGAAGCGATTGAAACTGAAGCCAAAAAACGCGGCTGGTGGGTGAAAGTTGAAACTCGTGGCTCCGTGGGCGCGGGCAACGCGATCACCCCGGAAGAGGTGGAACAAGCGGATCTGGTGGTGGTTGCTGCTGATATCGAAGTCGATCTGGCGAAATTTGCTGGTAAGCCGATGTATCGCACCACCACCGGCCTGGCGCTGAAGAAAACCGCTCAGGAGCTGGATAAAGCTGTCGTTGAGGCGAAACCGTACCAGCCTTCAGGTAAATCCCAGGCGGCAACGGAGGGGAAAAAAGAGTCTGCGGGGGCATACCGTCACCTGCTGACCGGCGTTTCATACATGCTGCCAATGGTTGTTGCGGGCGGCCTGTGTATTGCGCTCTCCTTTGCCTTTGGTATTAAAGCTTTTGAAGTCCCGGATACTCTGGCTGCGGCGCTGATGCAAATCGGCGGTGGCTCAGCCTTTGCGCTGATGGTTCCGGTGCTGGCGGGCTTCATTGCCTTCTCTATTGCTGACCGTCCGGGCCTGACCCCAGGTCTTATCGGCGGTATGCTGGCAGTGAGCACCGGGTCTGGGTTTATCGGCGGTATTATCGCTGGTTTCCTTGCGGGTTATGTGGCGAAAGCGATTAGTACGAAGCTGAAATTGCCGCAAAGTATGGAAGCGCTGAAACCGATTCTGATCATTCCGCTGGTTTCCAGCCTGATCGTCGGTCTGGCGATGATTTACCTGATTGGTAAACCTGTTGCCGGGATCCTCGAAGGTCTGACCCACTGGCTGCAAACCATGGGTACGGCGAATGCGGTTCTGCTCGGCGCGATCCTCGGCGGTATGATGTGTACCGATATGGGCGGTCCGGTGAATAAAGCAGCCTATGCGTTTGGTGTTGGCCTGCTGAGTACCCAAACCTATGCGCCGATGGCGGCGATTATGGCGGCGGGTATGGTTCCACCGCTGGCGCTGGGTCTGGCAACGCTGATTGCGCGCAAAAAGTTCGACAAAGCGCAGCAAGAAGGTGGCAAAGCCGCGCTGGTCCTCGGTCTGTGCTTTATCACTGAAGGGGCGATTCCATTCGCTGCTCGTGACCCGATGCGCGTCCTGCCTTGCTGTATCGTTGGTGGTGCGGTGACCGGCGCGATGTCCATGTGGGTTGGCGCCAAATTGATGGCACCGCACGGCGGTCTGTTTGTTCTGCTGATTCCTGGTGCGATTACGCCGGTTCTCGGCTACCTGATGGCGATTGTGGTCGGTACGCTGGTTGCAGGTCTCTCCTACGCGGTGCTGAAACGTCCTGAAGTTCAGGTGGAAGAAAAAGCAGCCTGATAGACCTTGTAATACCTTCATTAAGGGCAGAGTTTTCTTTGCCCTTTTTTATTGTTTCTGACGCTAGTGGTTTTCCCTGCCTGAATTGTTATTATTCTTTTTCCTTGTCTAGTTTGGGCCAGCCATACTATGTTTCCATTTACGCTTCGTGAAATGACTCACGCTGATATTCCCGCAGTTCAGTCGTTCCTTGTTCAGCACCTCAATCTGTTCTTCAACGCTGGTAGATCAATACCTTCTGCCGATGAGGATATTTTTAATCTCGAACAGCAGTATATTTCGCAGGAAAGGAATTTGCTGCTTTGTGCATGGGATGAAAAACAGGAGTTAATCGCTACACTGGCAGTATGTCAATATGATGACAGGCTCGCTGAGTTGCGCGGGCGTTATAATTTGTCTGAAACCGCAGAAATTTGCCGCTGTTATGTGGATAAGCGCTATCGCAGACAGGGCATTGGTAGTCAGTTGATCGCTTTTGCTGAGGAATTCTGTCGGCAGCAACAATATAAAACCTTATATCTTCACACGCATCATTTTTTGCCTGGAGGCTATCATTTCTGGTTGCGTAATCATTTTAGCGTTGTGATGGATATGCAGGATAAATGGCAGTTGGTTCATATGGAGAGATCACATTAATAAATGAACCCAACGCTAATTGGACGCATTGTTGATAGCGATCAATATATTTAATTTGAGGTAAGCAAACCGATTATATAGTTTGATCAGTGTCAATTAATTCTCATTTAGCTTTTTATGATTATTTTCAAGCATAACTTTCTGGTAAGTGATTTTGTTGTAACTGGTTATATTTTATTGCTATTTTTCTATTGGTATGACGTTTTAATCGTTTTGTCATACGGTTGACCTTGTTTACAATTGCCGCTAGAGTCGCTTTCGACAGCATTTCATTACATTTTTGTATTTGAATAGGAATATGGTGCGAATTGTTAAATTCAATGCCATAACTGCCCCCGCAACTGTAGGCGGATGCAGAATATCCTTGTGCGGTTAATTAACCGCTGGTCACTGTAAAGTTTGTCTTTATGGGAAGGCTGATATTCTGGTTACCGTGAGTCAGGAGACCTGCTGTCAACAATGTTGTATACCATTGAGTGGACGGGATGGTCCATGGGATGAATTATTTGACGCAGGCAGTAGTGTATTTATGAATAAAATTTTGGCTAAGTAAGGCTTATTTGCATTTTTTGCATATCTTTATTCTTAAATTTCACGATTCAATGTCATCTATCTTCATGTCTCCTCCCGATATATGGAACGAAATGAGCCATGACCAGACCTTCAGATCTGGCATCAACGGGACGATGATAATGCACGCTAATTTTACTTCTTTCACTTCTAAAAAAACGCTTCTGATTATTGCAGGCGCAACTCTACTACTCAACTCCAGTGTCGCCAGTGCGGCAAAAACTGAATATCCCTTAACGATTAAAAACTGCGGCCGCGACATCACCTTCAATCAGGCCCCTAAACGTGTGGCGACGGTGGGTCAGAACAGCACTGAAATTCTCTATTCGCTCGGGCTTGCCGATCGCGTTGTGGGTACTTCGTTGTGGTTTGGCCCTGTACCTGATGCGTATAAAGCGGCAAACGAGAAAGTAGACGTCATTGCGCAAAATATTCCCAGCTTCGAAGGGATTATTGCTAAAAAACCGGAGCTGGTTGCCAGCCAGTTTGAGTGGCAAATCGGTCCTGCGGGTACGGTTGCCTCTTACGAGCAGTTTAGTGAACTGAACGTTCCGGTCTACACCGCGCCTGCCGACTGCGCGAAAGATAACGAAGATGGCGGTGATGGCGTCCGTAAAGGTATGTTTGATATTGCCATGGTGTATCAGGAAGTCGCTGATCTGGCAAAAATCTTCGACGTTCAGGATAAAGGCGATGCGCTGATTGCCAGTCTTAAAGCGCGTGAAGCAGCAGCGATAAATAAAATTTCCGGCATGGATAAAAATGTCTCAGCAGTATTCTGGTTCTCCAGCGCCGACCTGCAGCTTGATCCATACGTGGCAGGGAAGTTTGGTCCAGCCGCATGGATTGCTCAGAAGCTAGGCGTGAAAAACGTTATTGATTCAGCCGAAGAGTGGCCAACGGTAGGTTGGGAGACCATTGCCAAAGCCAATCCTTCGGTCATTGTACTCGGTGAGATGAGTCGTCGCCGCTTCCCGGCCGATGACTGGCAGGTCAAGATGGATTACCTCAAGTCCGACCCAGTCGCCAAACTACTTCCTGCGGTGAAGGAAAATCATCTGCCTGTCATTGACGTACAAACAATGAACGCCGGCATCAGAACTATTGATGGGCTAGAAAAACTGGCTGATGCCTTGGTTGAATATGGCTTAGCGCATCCGCAGGCCTCTCATTAATCTACGTTTTGCGCTATGTCCTTGCCCGGCATAGCGCATCTCCGTTACTCAGGAACGCAGATATAATCATGAGTGATTCTCGCAGGATGCGTCGCGCTGTTGGTCAGCTTGCGGTAAGAGTTGGTGGACATGCCATTTGGGTTAGTGTGCTGATGTGCTGCGTACTGCTGGCGGGGATCTCCATTGGCGAAACGCTTATCCCCTGGCAGCATGTACTCAGTACGCTGGCAAATCGTCTGCTTGATACTAACTATCCAGTCGATGCGCTGGATGCCGGGATCATCTGGAACTATCGCCTGACGCGAGCCCTGGTTTCTGCCTGCTGCGGCGCGTGCCTCGCGGTGTCCGGGGTAGTGCTACAGTCGATACTGCGTAATGCGCTTGCTGAGCCCTATCTGCTGGGCATTTCCGCCGGGGCTTCTACCGGTGCAGTACTGGTTGCGCTCACCGGTCTGGGGGCCGGGATCATCAGTATGTCATTTGGCGCTTTCATTGGTGCGCTGGCGGCATTTCTGTTCGTCGCTCTGCTGGCGATGGCTGCAGGCGGCAGGCAAGGTGGTGGCATCACAACCCAAATCATTCTTGCTGGGATCGCCAGTTCGCAGCTATTCAACGCTATTACTTCACTGATCATCACCCGCTCAGCAAACGCCGAACAGGCGCGCGGTATTATGTTCTGGCTGTTGGGTAACCTGAGCGGCGTGCGCTGGCCCGATGTTGTATTAGCCATTCCTACTGCCCTGGTCGGTGTCGCGCTGTGCTTCTGTTATGCCCGCCATCTCGATGCTTTTTCCTTTGGCGCTGAGTCTGCGGCATCGTTAGGAATTCCTGTCAAACGCACCCGTGCGGTACTTATTGCCGCTGTCACCGGTATGACGGCGATTATGGTCTCCATCGTCGGTGCCATTGGCTTTGTTGGTCTGGTTATCCCCCACGCTGCCCGTATGTTGGTTGGTAACCAACACCATCGCCTGTTGCCAGTTAGCGCACTGATTGGGGCGATTTTTCTCATCATTGCCGATGTTATCTCCCGCACATTACTGCCCGGACAGGTATTACCTATAGGAGTGATCACGGCTCTGGTCGGCGCGCCCGCGTTTTCAATCATCCTGATCAGAGGAAATAAGGCCAAATGACCGTCAATCCTGTACTGCCTCCTTTAGCCTCGGCTGAAGTCGTTATCGAGGCGTGTAACCTGCGCTGGAAGGTAAAAGGCAAAGCGATCGTTGATGATGTCTCGCTCAGGGTGGCTCCCGGCGAGTTTGTCGGAATTATTGGCCCCAACGGGTCGGGTAAAACATCACTCATTTCGTTGTTAGCAGGTTTGTTGAAACCCACGTCTGGACGCATCACGCTACAGCACAAAGCACTCCACCATTACTCACGTCGCCATCTTGCACAGCAGGTGGCGCTGGTCGAACAACAGGCTGAGACAGGTGAACGTATTACCGCTTTGCAGGCCGTTTCGCTGGGACGGACCCCCTGGCTTAGCCTGCTCTCGCCCTGGTCCGCTAAAGATGACGATATCGTGCAAACGATGCTGAGGAAGGTCGATCTCCGCGAATTACAGCACCGTTGCTGGCATACCTTTTCTGGGGGAGAGAAACAGCGCCTGCATATCGCCCGGGCGCTGGCACAGCAGCCTCAGTTGTTGCTAATGGATGAACCTACCAACCACCTCGACATTCAACATCAGATTGGCCTGCTTAGCCTGGTTAAACGTGAAAAGCTCACGGTAATTGCCGCCCTGCACGATCTGAATCATGCCGCGATGTTTTGCGATCGCATCATCGTGATGAAGTCTGGACGCATGGTGACGCAGGGCGCTCCGGGCACCATTTTTACCCGGGAACACCTCAGCACCTGGTTTGGCATTGACGCCATTGTTGAACGCGAACCAGGCGGTACAAGCTGCTTTATTCGTTATCAGAGACCTGATGAATTCTAAGGAAGAACCGATGAAATACCTCAAACAGAGTCTTAAAGTTTTATGTTTACTGGCCTTCACTTCTTCAGTCTTCGCGCAAACTCATGAAGTGTTAATGAAAAATCGTGGGACGGCAGGGCCAATGATCTATGAGCCGGATTACCTGGAGATCCAACCTGGTGATACGGTGAAGTTTATCCGTAAGCATAAAAGCCATAACGCGGCCTCCATCCCGGAACTGTCTCCGGCGGATTATCCGGGGTTTATGGGCAAAATCGATGAAGAGATCGAAGTGAAATATGACAATGCCGGATTTTACGGCGTCAAATGCACGCCACACTACGCGCAGGGCATGGTGATGTTGATTAAGGTTGGTGATGTCACTCTGCCGGACAGCTATCGCGCGTTTAAAGCACCGGGAATTGCCGATAAACGCTTCCAGGATATCTACTCACGTATCGACAAGCAGTAGCTCGCGACACTCAGGGAGAATTGTGCTGTGGCGGATAACAAACATACCGGTGATGAAATTCAGGAGCAGCGCCGCGACTGCTTGTGCAGGCTGACAAAATTCGTTGGCGCTGCAGGCGTTGCCGCTGCCGTCTGGCCGCTGGTATCCGCTCTGGGCCCGGATGAAAAGACGGCCGGAGAAAATGAACCGATCGATGTCTCCCTTGCTGGTGTGGCTGTCGGTCAAACCGTTAGGCGTGTCTGGCAAGGCAAGCTCATTCTTATTCACCATCGGACTGCAGATGAGATAGCTGCTGCCCGGGATGTCGAAAGCCATAAACTCATTGACCCACAGGCAGACAACGAAAGGGTTAATGCCGATTATCCCCAATGGCTTGTTGTTCAGGGATATTGCCCTCATGCCGGGTGCGTGCCAAATGCCAGAGCTAGCGGACAGGGCTGGGTTTGTCCGTGCCACGGGTCTGAATTCGATGCCTCCGGACGCGTTACCCGCGGACCGGCGACCGCGAATCTGGCCGTTCCCGACTTTACTTTTCATCCCGATGGTCTGACCGTGCGCATCGGCGCTAAGGAAGTCTGAGATGACGACTGCGCGTGCTTATTCGCTCCGTTGGCACATCCCTTTTCCCCGATCGGTTGCTGGACTCTGGGTATTTGCTATCGGCGCTATTCTGCTGGTCATGCTCGGCGTACAGATCCTTACCGGTATCGTACTGGCGATGTTTTACGTGCCGACGGCTGAGCTGGCATTTGATTCCATCATGCATATTATGCGCACGGTAAGCCACGGAGAACTGCTGCGTAATCTGCACGCCACTGGCGCATCGCTTTTTTTCTTCGCCTGCTATCTACATATTTTTCGCGGCATGTACTACAACGTATATCGCAAGCCGTGGGTTGCAATGTGGATGATTAGCGTAACGCTATACGTCTTGCTTATGATTACCGCACTTCTTGGCTATAGCCTCATCTGGGGGCAAAAAAGCTACTGGGCGGCAACCGTCATTACTCGTTTTGCACAGGCCATCCCGCTGGTGGGCGATACGTTGTATGCGTTTCTGGTCGGCGGCTATACGCCAGGTACCCCGATGCTTGGCCGTTTTTTTGTTCTGCACTTTATGCTTCCCTTCGCAATTGTTGTCGCGACGATCTTCCACGTTCGTAGCGTCCAGTCTGCTTTTGCGCAGGCGATGAAGAAGACCTTTAGTGAGAAAGAGTCCAGAAAGCTTTTGTTTGATTATAAAATCACCGATCTTGACGCCATCAAAATCACTCTGTTTTTGATGCTCTTCGCCTGGTTTTTATTCTTCGCGCCGCACTACATGAGCAGCGCAGATAACTTTATCCCAGCAGATCCAACGGTTACGCCAGCGATTGTGGCACCTGAATGGTACTTTCTTCCTTTCTTCTCGATGCTTCGATGTTTTCCGAATGAATTCGCCGGGTTAGTCGCGATGTGCGGCTCGGTATTGATTTTCTATTTCTTGCCCTGGCTTGATTCCTCTCGGGCCCGTTTTCGCCACTACAGCAAGCTGGTTAAGTGCGGCTTTTGGCTGTGGGTTATCAATGCCTGCTTTTTAGGCTGGCTGGGAACAAAAGCGCTGGTGGGACCTGACCTTATTGACGGTTTCCGCAATCAAGAGGGCTGGATCCGCGCGGCGTCGCAGCTTTCAACGCTGATTTGGTTTGCCTGGTTTTTAATCGTGCTGCCCTGCCGCCGTTTTCTGGAAAAACAGGACTGAAGATGACGCGATTATTGAAATTCAGCGTTTTGTGTCTGTCACTTTTAGAGCTGGGTTCTACTTGGGCGAAAGAGCCCACGCCTGTGCGGCAGGACTGGAGCTTTAGCGGCATCACGGGCCAGTATGATAAAGATCAGCTTCGGCGCGGCATGCAGGTTTATGAAGAGAAGTGTCGCGCCTGTCACGGTATGAAATACCTCACTTTTCGCACCCTGACCAGACCCGGCGGCCCGGAACTCACGCTCGAAGAAGCAAAAAGTATCGCCAGCGGCTATCAGTTCCCTGACATACAGGATGACGGCCAGGTTGGCGAGCGGGACGGTACGCTAAATGACAGTTTTATATCGCCATATCTTAACGTTCAGGAAGCGCGATACCTTAACAATGGTACTGAACCCGTTGACCTGAGCTATATCGTCCGGGCCCGATCATATGATCGCGGATTCCCACAATTCCTGTTTGATGCCTTTTTACCCTACACGGATCAGGGGGCGGATTATGTCTTCGCACTATTAACCGGTTACCGGCCTGACGATCCTGAAATGAAGGCTAATCGCTACTTTCCTGGTGGCGTGATTAATATGCCAAAGCCGCTTACGGATGGCGAAATTCATTGGCAAACGGCGTCGCAGATAGCCGAAACAGAAGAGCAGTATGCTCAGGATGTCACCGCCTTTCTCGCATGGGCTGCGGACCCGGATCTCTGGGCGCGAAAAAAGCAGGGAATTTACGTCATGGGCTACCTCTCCGTGATGCTGGGATTGCTATGGGTTTTACGGCTAATGAAGAGACGTTCGCCGAAATAAGCGAGAGGGTGTGGGTAATATGCTTGAAGCCAGAAAGCTCCGCTGCGAGCGAGATGAACGAATCTTGTTTAGCGATTTATCATTCCAGGTGAAAGCGGGGGAGTGGATACAAATTACCGGGGGCAACGGCGTAGGGAAAACGACTTTGCTACGGTTGCTCAGTGGACTGGCTCGCCCTGACGTCGGGGGAGTGTACTGGCAGGCGCAGCCGTTGCATCGTGTGCGCGACAGCTATCAACAAAACCTGCTGTGGATTGGCCATCAGCCAGGGATTAAAACCCGGCTTTCGGCGCTAGAGAACCTGCGTTTTTTCCATCATGACGGTAACGCAGCTCAATGTATGAACGCGCTGGCTCAGGCGGGTCTTGCCGGATACGAAGATATTCCCGTTAATCAACTCTCCGCCGGGCAGCAGCGCCGGGTTGCCCTGGCGCGACTCTGGCTGACGCGCGCTACGCTCTGGATCCTCGACGAACCTTTTACCGCCATTGATGTGAACGGCGTGGAGCGCCTGACGCAACGAATGGCGCAGCACACCGAGCAGGGCGGCATTGTCATTCTCACCACCCATCAGCCCATAAACGTGGCGACCGATAAGATTCGCCGCATTGCGCTGAGCGGCGAGGAGGCTGGGTGATGATGTGGCGGATTTTTCGTCTTGAGCTACGGGTGGCGTTTCGCCATCGTGCGGAAATCGCCAATCCGCTGTGGTTTTTCCTGATTGTTATTACGTTGTTCCCACTGAGTGTTGGCTCTGAGTCGCAGCTTTTGGCACGCATTGCCCCCGGGATTATCTGGGTCGCCGCGCTGCTTTCCTCGCTGCTGGCGCTGGAGCGCCTGTTTCGCGACGACTTACAGGACGGGAGCCTCGAACAACTGATGCTGCTGCCGCTGCCGTTATCAGCGGTGGTGCTGGCGAAGGTAATGGCCCACTGGGTGGTGACCGGCCTGCCGCTGCTTATTCTCTCACCACTGGTGGCGCTGCTGTTAGGAATGGACGTTTACGGCTGGCAAATCATGGCACTGACTCTGCTGCTGGGAACGCCGACGCTGAGCTTTCTCGGCGCGCCGGGCGTTGGGTTGACCATCGGGCTAAAGCGCGGAGGCGTGCTACTGAGCGTGCTGGTGCTGCCGCTGACCATTCCGTTACTGATTTTTGCGACCGCCGCGATGGAGGCGGCTGCTATGCATCTGCCTGTTAAGGATTACATGGCGATTCTGGGCGCGTTGCTGGCGGGCAGCGCAACGTTGAGCCCCTTTGCGACGGCGGCTGCGCTACGTATCAGCTTGCAGGCCGGATAAGGCGTTTGCACCGCCATCCGGCAAAGGTTTTATCAACACACTCATTATTATCTGCTCTGGTGACTCAATTATGTGGAAAACACTCTATCAGCTAGCGAACCCCCCGCAGCTTTATCTGCTCTGCGGCAGGCTGGTCCCGTGGCTGGGCATTGCCAGTGCGCTGTTGCTGACTGTGGGCTGGGTCTGGGGATTCGGCTTTGCGCCTGCGGATTACCAGCAGGGAGACAGCTACCGCATTATCTATCTGCACGTACCGGCAGCGATGTGGTCGATGGGGATTTATGCCCTGATGGCAATTGCGGCGTTTATAGGCCTGGTCTGGCAGATGAAAATGGCCAACCTGGCACTGGTGGCGATGGCACCGGTTGGCGCGGTTTTTACCTTTATTGCGCTGGCGACCGGTTCCGCGTGGGGGAAACCGATGTGGGGTACCTGGTGGGTGTGGGACGCCAGGCTGACTTCCGAACTGGTGCTGCTGTTTCTTTACGTCGGCGTGATTGCCCTGTGGCACGGCTTTAACGATCGGTGTCTGGCCGGGCGTGCGGTGGGCATTCTGGTGCTGATAGGTGTGGTTAACCTGCCGATTATTCACTACTCGGTGGAGTGGTGGAACACTCTGCATCAGGGATCAACCAACATGCAGCAAAGCATTGACCCGGCGATGCGTACGCCGCTGCGCCTGGCGATTATTGGCTACCTGCTGCTGTTTATTTCGCTGGCGCTGATGCGCATGCGCAACCTGATTTTGCTAATGGAAAAACGTCGCCCGTGGGTGGGTGAGCTGATTGTAAAAAGAGGTCGCCGATGAGCAATGCATTTGCAACCTGGGGTGATTTCTTCGCCATGGGCGGTTATGCCTTTTACATCTGGCTGGCGGTAGTGATGACGGTTATCCCGCTGGCGGTGCTGGTTCTGCACACGGCGAGACAACATCGTTCGATTTTACGTAGCGTGGCGCAACAGCAAGCCCGCGAAGCCCGCATGCGCGCGGCGCGGGAGGCAGTATGAATATTCGGCTTAACAACCGTCTGTGGGTGGCCCTCGCGATACTGGCGGGGTTAACGCTGACCATCACGCTGGTGCTCTACGCGCTGCGCTCTAACATCGACCTGTTTTATACGCCAGGTGAAATCCTTTATGGCAAGCGTGAAACACAGCAACGGCCGGTGGTGGGCCAGCGCCTGCGCGTTGGTGGAATGGTGATGCCCGGCAGCGTCAGACGCGACCCAAATTCACTGAAGGTTAATTTCAGCATCTACGACGCTGAAGGCTCGGTGGACGTCAGTTATGAAGGCATTCTGCCGGATCTGTTCCGTGAAGGGCAGGGCGTGGTGGTGCAGGGGGAACTGGGCGAGAAAAATCATCTGCTGGCGAAAGAAGTACTCGCTAAGCATGATGAAAACTACACCCCGCCGGAAGTGAAAAAAGCGATTCAGGAGCACCATCGTCGCCCGGAGAGCAAGTCATCATGATGCCTGAAATCGGTAACGGACTGCTGTGCATGGCGCTCGGCATCGCACTATTGCTCTCCATCTACCCGCTGTGGGGCGTTGTGCGTGGCGATAGGCGAATGATGGCATCTTCCCGGCTCTTCTCCTGGCTGTTGTTTTTCCTCGTAATGGGCGCTTTTATGGTGCTGATCAACGCCTTCGTGGTGAACGACTTTACGCTGAATTACGTTACCAGC
The DNA here is from genome assembly GCF_013705725.1 of Klebsiella sp. RHBSTW-00484. Taxonomy (NCBI): domain Bacteria; kingdom Pseudomonadati; phylum Pseudomonadota; class Gammaproteobacteria; order Enterobacterales; family Enterobacteriaceae; genus Klebsiella; species Klebsiella sp. RHBSTW-00484. The sequence goes on from NZ_CP055481.1 coordinate 2,067,696, forward strand.
AATTCTCACACCCAGTTACCGGTGTGGTATCGCGTGGCGGCAACCTGGGGCGCGCATGAAGGGTCGTTACTGCTGTGGATGCTGTTGATGAGCGGCTGGACGTTCGCCGTGGCGCTGTTCAGTCAGCGCATGCCGCTCGATATCGTCGCCCGCGTGCTGGCGATAATGGGGATGATAAGCGTCGGCTTCCTGCTGTTTATCCTGTTTACCTCCAACCCGTTTACCCGCACGCTGCCGGAGTTCCCGATTGAAGGACGCGACCTGAATCCGCTGTTGCAAGATCCGGGGCTAATTTTCCATCCGCCGCTGCTGTATATGGGCTATGTCGGCTTCTCGGTGGCTTTTGCCTTTGCGATTGCCGCCCTGCTGAGCGGGCGGCTGGACAGCACCTTTGTGCGTTTTTCCCGTCCCTGGACGCTGGCGGCATGGGCCTTTCTGACGCTGGGCATTGTGTTGGGCTCGGTTTGGGCCTATTACGAGCTGGGCTGGGGCGGCTGGTGGTTCTGGGATCCCGTGGAAAACGCCTCGTTGATGCCATGGCTGGTTGGTACCGCGCTGGTGCATTCGTTGGCTGTAACGGAGCAGCGTGCCAGTTTTAAAGCGTGGACGCTATTGCTCGCCATCTGTGCATTTTCTCTGTGCCTGCTGGGCACCTTCCTCGTGCGTTCCGGCGTTCTGGTTTCGGTTCACGCTTTTGCTTCTGACCCGTCGCGCGGGATGTTTATTCTTGCGTTTATGGTGTTAGTTATCGGTGGCTCGCTGCTGCTGTTCGCTATCCGTGGGCACAGGGTGCGATCGCGAGTGAATAACGCTCTCTGGTCGCGGGAGTCGCTGCTACTCGGTAACAACGTCCTGTTGGTTACCGCCATGCTGGTGGTGCTGCTCGGTACGCTGCTGCCGCTGGTGCATAAACAGTTGGGGATGGGCAGCATTTCCATTGGTGAGCCGTTCTTTAATACCATGTTCAGCTGGCTGATGGCACCGTTTGCGCTACTGCTGGGCATCGGCCCGTTGGTACGCTGGGGACGCGATCGTCCACGTAAGCTGCAGCGTCTACTGATTATCGCCCTGGGGAGCACCCTGGCGCTGTCTCTGCTCCTGCCGTGGCTATTTGAAAGCAAGATTGTCGCCATGACGGTGGTCGGGCTGGCGATGGCCTGCTGGGTCTTTGTACTGGCGATGGCGGAAGTCGCTTTGCGTATTTCACGCGGCGCAAAGATGACCCTCAGCTACTGGGGGATGGTCGCCGGTCATGTCGGTGTGGCAGTGACGGTTGTCGGTATTGCTTTCAGCCAGAACTACAGCGTGGAGCGCGATGTGCGAATGAAGGCTGGCGATAGTATCGAAATTCATAATTATCGCTTCATCTTCCGTGAAGTCAAAGAGGTGACCGGGCCGAACTATCGCGGCGGCGTGGCCATGATTGGCGTCACGCGAAATGGCAAAGCGGAAGCGGTACTGCATGCAGAAAAACGTTTTTATAACAGTACCCGCTCAGTGATGACCGAAGCGGCGGTTGACGGTGGATTCACTCGTGATCTGTATGCTGCCCTTGGCGAAGAGCTGGACAACGGCGCGTGGGCTGTGCGGCTGTATTACAAACCGTTTATTCGCTGGATTTGGGCGGGTGGTTTATTAATGGCGCTGGGCGGGCTGCTGTGTCTGTGCGATCCACGCTATCGCCAGCCCGTGCCGGAGGCCGCATGAAGCGCTGTTTACTGTTGATCCCGTTGATGATCTTTGTGGTCATCGCCGCGCTGATGCTGTGGCAGCTGGCGCGCAATGCTGAAGGGGATGACCCGATCATCCTGGAGTCGGCGTTGATCGGTAAACCGGTGCCGACCTTTCGTCTTGAGTCGCTGGAGAATCCCGGGCAGTACTATCAGGCAGATGCGCTAATCCAAGGCAAACCGCTGCTGCTCAATGTCTGGGCGACCTGGTGCCCGACCTGCCGCGCCGAGCATCAGTATCTGAATCAGCTCGCGGTGCAGGGGATCCGCGTGGTGGGGATGAACTACAAAGACGAGCGGCAGAAAGCGATGACCTGGCTGAAAGTATTGGGAAATCCTTACGCGTTGAGCCTGTTTGATGGCGATGGGAGGATGGGACTGGATCTGGGGGTTTCCGGCGCACCGGAAACCTTCCTGATCGATGGAAAAGGATTTATTCGTTATCGCCATGCGGGCGATCTCAACGAGCGGGTGTGGGAGTGTGAATTCAGGTCACTTTGGGAGCAATACAGCAGGGAGGCTGCGCAATGAGGGTGTTACTGGGCGTGCTGATGCTGATCGTTTCCGGGTCGGCGCTGGCCGCCATCGACGTCATGCCGTTTAAGGATGAAGCTCAGGAGCAGCGGTTTCGCCAGCTTACTGAGCAGCTGCGCTGCCCAAAATGCCAGAACAACAGTATCGCTGATTCCAGCTCGATGATTGCCACTGACCTGCGGCAGAAGGTTTATGAGCTGTTGCAGGAGGGGAAAAGTAAGCAGGAGATCATCGATTATATGGTGGCGCGCTACGGCAACTTCGTCACCTACGATCCGCCATTAACCCCGCTGACTATTCTGCTGTGGGTGCTACCGATTGCCGCTGTCGCCACTGGTTGCTGGATTATTTTTGCCCGTTCGCACCGCCGTGTGCGGCTGAAGCAGGGAGCATTTCCTGACGACATTCACACGGAGGGTAAACAGGGTGGATTTGCCATTTATATTCCGGGGATCGCTATTGCGCTGGTCGTCGCGACCCTCAGCTATTACCAGACCGGTAGCTACAAGCAAGTAAAAATCTGGCAGCAGGCGACGGCGCAGCTGCCAACTCTATTGAAACGAGTCCTGTATCCGAAAGAAAAACCGCTCAATCAAGAGGAGATGGCGCGCCTGGCGCTGGGTTTACGTACGCGTTTGCATAGCGATCCTGGTAGTGTAGAAGGCTGGGTTATGCTTGGTCGACTCGGCATGGCATCAGGAAATGTCGATATGGCGACTCAGTCATATGCCAACGCCTGGCGGCTGGATCCAAATAATAGCGATGCGGCGCAGGGCTATAAGCAAGCGATTACTCGCTCATCAGGAACGAATGACAACCTTTGGAGTGCAGAATAATTAAGCCCAGGTCCTTTCTCATCAGAAAATCCCCTCATAGCGTGAACGGTTAGCGTTCCTGTATACAGCCGGGACCTTGCGTCAATCTCGTCATATGTGCTCTCCTTCGCATTTTTAAACTGTTTAAAAACCATACTGGCCGAAATCTGTGATTGGGTTCATGTTCATATGAAAATCCTATTTACATCCCCTTTACTTTGAAAGTTCATTGCTTATTATAAACACATGTTCATAACCAAACATGTGTTTTGTTGGGTTGTTCTGAATAGAGGAAGTCCTATTTCTTTGTATTAAATAATTCTATTTTTACAGCATCCTGTGCTGGAGGTATTTATATGCCTGAAAATGATTATGTCGTGATTATTGGTTCGGCAAATATGGATGTTGCTGGTTATTCTAATATGTCGCTGAACTATGCTGATTCAAATCCTGGAAAAATAAAGTATACGCCCGGTGGGGTAGGTAGGAACATAGCGCAAAATATTGCCTTATTGAATAAATCTTCATGGTTATTATCTGTCGTTGGCGATGATTTTTATGGCCATTCTTTGCTGGCTCAGACTGCACAATCAGGGGTACATGTCGATAAATGTCAGGTCATCAAAGGCGAGGGTACATCCAGCTATTTATCGTTGCTTGATAATACCGGTGAAATGCTGGTGGCGATAAATGATATGAGCATTACTGAGCATATTACGGCGGAATTTCTAAGCCAACATCAGGCCTTTATCTGTGAAGCCACGGTGATTGTTGTTGATTGTAATATCAGCGAAGCCGCGCTGGCCTGGTTGATGGAAAATACTGGTTCAACGCCCATTTTCGTTGACCCGGTTTCCGCCTGGAAATGCGTGAAAATTCGCCAACATCTGGGGCGGATCCATACCCTGAAACCGAACCGCATCGAGGCGGAAACCCTCAGCGGAATCTCGCTGTCCGGCACCGATGATGTGGCTCGCGTTGCCGACTGGTTTCACCAGCATGGCCTGAAGCGCCTGGTATTGAGCATGGGTGGAGATGGGGTTTACTACAGCGAAAAGGATGGCGAACACGGCTGGTCGGCACCGCTAAAAACCCAGGTTGTGAATGTAACTGGTGCGGGTGATGCCATGATGGCCGGTCTTGCATCCTGTTGGCTGGACGGTTGTTCATTTTCTCAAGCGGTGCAGTTCGCTCAAGGGTGCTCTTCCCTCGCGCTCTCATCGGAATTTACCAATAATCCTGAATTATCTTACGCAAACGTAAAAAAGTTAGTGGAGAAAGATTATGTCTGAATTAAATATTTCCTCTGAATTATTACAGGTCTCTGCGGAAGTACAGCAAGCATTGAAAAATAACCAGCCAATCGTGGCGCTTGAATCAACTATTATTTCTCACGGTATGCCATTCCCTGAAAATGCGCAAACGGCGCTGGAAGTGGAAGAAACTATTCGTCGGCAGGGGGCCGTTCCGGCAACCATTGCGATTATCCATGGGGTAATGAAGGTCGGTTTAAGTCGAGAGGAAATAGAACTGCTTGGCCGTGAAGGGCATAACGTCACTAAAGTTAGCCGTCGGGACTTACCGTTTGTGGTTGCTGCGGGATTAAATGGCGCGACCACCGTAGCGTCCACCATGATCATCGCGGCGATGGCCGGAATTAAAGTCTTTGCCACCGGTGGTATTGGCGGTGTGCATCGTGGAGCGGAGCAAACATTTGATATTTCCGCCGATCTTCAGGAACTGGCGAATACTAATGTCACCGTGGTTTGTGCCGGTGCGAAATCTATTCTCGACCTGGGCCTGACGACCGAATATTTAGAAACTTTCGGTGTTCCGCTTATTGGTTATCAAACCTCGGCGCTCCCGGCATTCTTCTGCCGTACCAGCCCGTTTGACGTCAGCATTCGGCTTAACAGCGCCAAAGAAATCGCCAAAGCGATGGCGGTGAAATGGCAGTCGAGCCTGAAGGGCGGCATGGTGGTAGCGAATCCTATCCCGGAACAGTTTGCGATGCCGGAAGCGAAAATCAACGCCGCCATTGATCAGGCGGTGAGAGAAGCTGAAGAACAGGGCGTGGTGGGCAAAGAGAGTACGCCGTTCCTGTTGGCCCGCGTCGCGGAACTGACCGGTGGAGACAGCCTGAAATCCAATATTCAGCTGGTCTTTAACAACGCCATCCTGGCCTGCGAGATTGCCAAAGAGTATCAGCAGATCGCGTAACGATAACTGCGGGCTGTTTGCGGTTGCCCGCCCCGATATCAAATGTACCGAAAACCTGGCCTGAGGCCGGGTTTTCCACCAGGTAAGGATATCATTATGGACATCATGCGAAGTCTTTTGGGGATGGTGGTGTTACTGGCCATTGCCTTTGTGCTGTCAGTGAATAAAAAACGCATCAGTATCAGAACCGTAGGCGCAGCGCTGTTGCTGCAAATTGTGATTGGCGGGGTAATGCTCTATTTTCCTCCGGGCAAATGGCTGGTCGAACAGGCGGCGCTTGGGGTGCATAAAGTTATGTCCTATAGCGATGCCGGGAGCGCGTTTATTTTTGGCTCGCTGGTTGGCCCGAAGATGGATGTGCTGTTTGACGGTGCAGGGTTTGTGTTTGCCTTTCGTGTTCTGCCCGCCATTATTTTCGTTACCGCGCTGATAAGCCTCCTTTACTATCTCGGCGTGATGGGACTGCTGATCCGCATTTTGGGGGGTATCTTCCAGAAAGCGCTGAATATCAGCAAAATTGAATCGTTTGTTGCTGTGACCACCATTTTCCTCGGGCAAAACGAAATTCCGGCGATCGTCAAACCGTTTATCGACAAGTTAAACCGCAACGAGCTGTTCACCGCAATTTGTAGCGGGATGGCCTCAATCGCCGGGTCGATGATGATTGGTTATGCCGGTATGGGCGTACCGATCGACTACCTGTTGGCTGCGTCGCTGATGGCGATTCCCGGCGGGATCTTGTTTGCTCGTATGCTCAGTCCGGCAACCGAAGCGTCGCAGGTGACTTTTGATAACCTCTCTTTCACCGAAACGCCGCCGAAAAGCATTATCGAAGCGGCGGCATCCGGGGCGATGACCGGGCTGAAAATTGCCGCTGGGGTAGCAACGGTAGTCATGGCGTTTGTGGCGATTATCGCCTTGTTGAACGGCATTATCGGTGGGATTGGCGGTTGGTTTGGTTTTGGTCACGCCACTCTGGAGGGGATCTTCGGTTATATCCTTGCGCCTCTGGCGTGGATTATGGGCGTTGACTGGAGCGATGCGACCCTGGCAGGCAGTCTGATTGGGCAGAAACTGGCGATCAACGAATTTGTTGCCTATCTCAACTTCTCACCCTACCTGCAAACCGGCGGCACGCTGGATGTGAAAACCATCGCCATTATCTCGTTTGCGCTGTGCGGTTTTGCGAACTTTGGTTCAATTGGCGTGGTTGTCGGGGCGTTCTCCGCCATTTCCCCGCAGCGCGCGCCAGAAATTGCTCAGCTCGGAATGCGCGCCCTGGCGGCGGCAACGCTCTCTAACCTGATGAGCGCGACCATCGCCGGGTTCTTTATTGGACTCGCGTAGCGTTAACCGTGCATCGCCTCTGCGGTGCACGGTGTTATACGCCTGAAAGTAAATTGAGTGCGTTATCAACGGATAAAGAAGGGTTGTTGATACTGTCGCTGGCGCGGGTGAGGGCGGTGCAAGCCATGGCAAAAGCGGCGCTCTCTTTAAAATCGCTACCATCAAGATAGCTGTACAGCAGCCCGGCCATTAACCCATCATCGGCCCCAAAACTGTCGACCATCGTATGGCTCGGTAGACCCATCTGGAAGCGTTCACCTCCGATCTCACTACAGAAAATAGAGTCGTCTTCCGCGCAGAGCACCACGCGCTGGGTACCCTGTTCGTGCAGCCATGACAGCGCACGATCGCGATCCGCATCGCTGGCGATCGTCTGTCCCCAGAGGATCTGTAATTCGCGTAACGTTGGCTTCAGAGTGTGGATCTTCGCCAACCACGGGCGAATACGGTGCGCTTTAAACTCCGACACCGTATCAACAAATACCGGGATAGCGTTGGCCAGAGTAAATACCCACTCCAGCGCCTGTTCCGTTAAATTACAGTCCACCAGAACCACGCCTGAATGGGTCAGCAGATCCCGGTACTGATTGAGTAACTGTGGGGTAAGCGACTGTAAAATATGGGTATCGTTTATCGCCAGAACCGTCTCTTCCTGCGGATTGGCGATGGATAAATAGGTGGCGGTATTATGACCGTGAAGGCGGATGCAACTCTGCACGTTAACCCCGGCCTGGCGGGTTTGTTCCAGCAACGTTTCACCGTAAAAATCGCTGCCAACGGCGGAAATTAAATGCACATCGCGGCCCAGCAGCGCCAGATTATGTGCGATATTGCGCGCTACGCCGCCAGCGGAACACTGGATATTACCCGGGTTTGAAACCGGCTGCGGATAATGAATATCGGCAATCCCGCGAATATCCATATTGACCGCACCCAGAGAGACGCAATACTCCTGCTCGGTCAGGATGTAGCCTTTTCCCTTAATAGCCCCTTTGCGGGTGAGATCCATGATGTGTGCAGCTACGCGGGAACGACTAATCTGCAGAATGTCGGCAATCTCGTGCTGCTGAATGAGCGGGTTACGCCGCAACATTTTAAGGATCTGCTTTTCCCTATCGTTCATATCAGACCACGGCCTCTTCTGTTTGCTGGGCCCGCAGCCAGGCGATTTCTTCTGCCCAGATATCCGGGTTAACGGTTTCCAGAATTAGCGGGATGCCATCAAAACGGGGGTCCTGCATTATCCAGCGGAAAGCATCGTGGCCGATATTACCTTCGCCCAGGCTGTGGTGACGGTCAACGCGGCTGCCGAAGGTGCTTTTCGCATCGTTCAGGTGCATACCGCGCAGATACTGAAAACCGACAATGCGTTCGAAATCAGCGAAGGTTTTCTTACACTCTTCGGCGCTACGCAGGTCGTAACCAGCGGCAAAAGCGTGGCAGGTATCAATGCACACGCCCACGCGGGATTTATCTTCCACGCCGTCGATGATGGCGGCCAGATGCTCAAACTTAAAGCCCAGATTGCTGCCCTGACCGGCGGTATTTTCAATCACGGCCGTCACGCCTTCGGTTTTTGCCAACGCGATATTGATGGATTCAGCGATGCGCGCCAGGCACTGGTCTTCGGGGATCTGCTGTAAATGACTACCCGGATGGAAATTGAGCAACGTCAAGCCCAACTGCTGACAGCGGGAGAGTTCATCAATAAAGGCATCGCGGGATTTTTCCAGCGCGTCCTCAACCGGGTGGCCGAGGTTTATCAGATAGCTGTCGTGGGGCAGAATTTGTCCGGGGCCGAAATGATACTTTTCGCAGGCGGCTTTAAATTCAGCAATGGTCTCGTCGCTCAGCGGAGCGGCGCGCCACTGGCGCTGGTTTTTGGTAAAGAGGGCGAAGGCGGTCGCGCCGATTTCGGCTGCGCGAATGGCGGCATTGGCCACTCCGCCGGAGGCGCTGACGTGCGCTCCAATATATTTCATAAAAAAACTCCAGTTAAGCCGCTGGTTGGAGGGTAATGATAGCGGCTTAGCCGGAGAGTTACATCATCCTTAATAAAGCTTCGGCATTGAGTGGGAGTCAGGCCAGCAGGCTGTGAATGGCCAGGTTAATCGCTCCGCCGCCGACAATCAGCCAGACGAAGAGCATTAGCGCCATCAGCAGCGGTTTGGCACCGGCTTTTTTCAGCGCGCTGACGTGAGTGGTCAGGCCCAGGGCAGCCATCGCCATTGCCAGCAGCACGGTATCCAGAGTCACCAGCATATCGACAACCGCTTTCGGCAGCAGGTGGAAAGAGTTAAACACCGCCACCACAATAAACAGGATCGCAAACCACGGAATGGTGATTTTGCTTTTTTCACCGCTTCCCGCCGGGGTTAACTGCTTAACGCGAGCGGCCAGGAACAGCAGGAACGGAGCCAACATCATGACGCGCAGCATTTTGGCGATGACCGCTGCGTTTTCCGCATCCGGGCTGACGGCATGACCGGCTGCCACAACCTGGGCAACTTCATGCATGGTGGAACCCATATAGATGCCGTAGGCTTCCGGGGTAAACCAGTGCGCCAGGAAAGGGTAGATTGCCGGGTAGAGGAAGATAGCTATGGTCCCGAAAATCACCACTGTCGCGACGGCTACCGTGACTTTACTGGCTTCCGCTTTCACCACCGGTTCGGTGGCCAGTACCGCTGCTGCGCCGCAGATACTGCTGCCGGCACCAATCAGCCAACTGGTATGCTTATCCAGGCCGAAAACCTTTTGCCCTAAAAAACAGGCGATAAAAAAGGTGCTGGAAAGTGTCAGAACGTCAATGACGATACCGCTCACGCCAACATCGGCAATCTGGGCGAACGTCAGGCGAAAGCCGTATAAAATAATGCCCAGACGCAGCAGATGCTGTTTGGCAAAGATTACGCCGCCGTCACAGGACTGCCATATTTTGGGGTAAATCGTATTACCGATCACCATGCCGAACAGAATAGCCAGCGTGAGTGCGCTGAAGCCTGCACCTGCGATGGCCGGAAAACTACCGGCCCACAGTGCAGCGCCAGTTAATACGGCAGTTAGCGCCAGTCCAGGTGCAAAGTGCCACAATGGGCGATGTTTAGTCGGTAAAGTGAGTGCTGTCATAACCTTCTCCTTTGTCTGGGAAAAGCATACGACTCGCTGGTTTAAATATAAAATTGATTATATATTTATAATTAATCGAAATAAGTGGTATACGAGCTGTTTCGCGGTTTTGGGCACTGTTCTACAACCATCGAGCTGTCGGAGAGCCACGCTGTATATAAATGAAGGCAGGAAAGGCTATGCATATCACGCTACGACAGCTGGAAGTTTTTGCTGAAGTTTTAAAGAGCGGCTCTACAACACAGGCATCGCAAATGCTGGCGCTTTCGCAATCGGCGGTCAGCGCGGCGTTGACCGATCTGGAAGGCCAGTTGGGCGTGCAGTTGTTTGATCGCGTCGGCAAGCGACTGGTAGTTAATGAACATGGCAGGCTGCTTTATCCGCGAGCGCTGGCGCTGCTGGAGCGCGCGCTGGAGATAGAACAGCTGTTTCGCGGCGACAACGGTGCGATTCGCGTCTACGCCAGCAGCACCATCGGCAACTATATTCTACCGGAAATCATTGCGCGCTATCGACGCGATCTCCCGGATTTACCGCTGGAACTAAGCGTGGGGAATAGCCAGGACGTCATTAATGCGGTGGCTGATCTGCGAGTGGATATCGGGCTGATTGAAGGCCCTTGTCACGCAGCAGATATCATTGCCGAGCCGTGGCTGGAAGATGAACTGGTGGTCTTCGCACCGCCAGATTCGCCGCTCCTTGAGGGGGAGGTGACGCTGCAACGGCTGGCGGAAGCGCCGTGGATCTTGCGCGAACACGGATCCGGAACCCGAGAAATTGTCGACTACTTATTATTGTCGCATTTGCCGGCGTTTCATCTGGGGATGGAGTTGGGCAACTCTGAAGCCATTAAGCATGCGGTGCGTCATGGTTTAGGGATTAGCTGCCTGTCACGAAGAGTGGTGGCGGAACAGCTTGAGGTGGGATCGCTGGTGGAACTGTCTATCCCATTACCGCGCCTGACCCGAACGTTGTGGCGTATTCATCACCGGCAGAAGCATATTTCTAAGGCATTACAACGTTTTCTGCATTATTGCGAAGTGTAGAACCAGGGCTGGCATTTCCGGGATTTCATGCTTTACTAATAATCCATGCTCGATCATGAAGCTCTCTTATAACTTTGCAATTGTATCGGATGGATCACAGACACTCTGCTACAATCTCGCCTCGTTTTTTGGATGGATAGCATTTTCACATGGTTTCGGATACTAAAACCACAGAAGCGCCCGGTTTACGCCGTGAACTGAAGGCGCGCCACTTGACCATGATCGCTATTGGCGGTTCCATCGGTACAGGTCTTTTTGTTGCCTCTGGCGCAACCATATCTCAGGCGGGCCCAGGCGGCGCGCTGCTTTCTTATATTCTTATTGGTCTGATGGTCTACTTCCTGATGACCAGCCTCGGCGAGCTGGCGGCGTTTATGCCGGTATCCGGCTCTTTTGCCACCTATGGGCAAAATTATGTCGAGGAAGGCTTCGGCTTCGCGCTGGGCTGGAACTACTGGTACAACTGGGCGGTAACCATCGCCGTTGACCTCGTCGCCTCACAGTTGGTGATGACCTACTGGTTCCCTGATGCGCCCGGCTGGATCTGGAGCGCGCTGTTCCTCGGCATTATGTTCCTGCTGAACTGGATCTCGGTAAAAGGTTTTGGCGAAGCGGAATACTGGTTCTCCCTGATTAAAGTCGGCACCGTCATTATCTTTATTATCGTCGGCGTGATGATGATCCTCGGTATCTTTAAAGGGGCACAGCCCGCAGGCTGGAGCAACTGGGGTATTGATGATGCGCCATTCGCCGGTGGTTTCTCGGCGATGATTGGCGTGGCGATGATTGTCGGCTTCTCGTTCCAGGGAACCGAGCTTATCGGTATTGCGGCGGGCGAGTCCGAAAACCCGGAGAAGAATATTCCACGCGCCGTGCGTCAGGTATTCTGGCGTATCTTGCTGTTCTATGTGTTTGCGATTCTGATTATCAGCCTGATCATTCCGTATACCGATCCGAGCCTGCTGCGTAACGACGTGAAAGATATTTCCGTGAGTCCGTTTACGCTGGTGTTCCAGCATGCGGGTCTGCTGTCGGCGGCGGCGATTATGAACGCGGTTATTTTGACGGCGGTGCTGTCAGCGGGTAACTCCGGGATGTATGCTTCTACGCGTATGCTCTACACCCTGGCCTGTGATGGTAAAGCGCCGCGCATTTTCTCTAAGCTGTCAAAAGGCGGCGTGCCGCGTAATGCGTTATACGCCACGACCGTGATTGCGGCACTGTGTTTCCTTAGTTCGATGTTCGGTAACCAGACCGTTTACCTGTGGTTGCTGAACACCTCCGGGATGACCGGTTTTATTGCCTGGCTGGGGATTGCCATTAGCCACTACCGTTTCCGTCGCGGCTACGTGATGCAAGGGCACGATCTGAATAATCTACCGTATCGTTCAGGTTTCTTCCCGCTGGGACCGATCTTCGCCTTTGTTCTGTGCCTGATTATTACGTTGGGTCAGAACTATGAAGCGTTCCTGAAAGACACCATCGACTGGGGCGGCGTCGCGGCAACCTATATTGGTATTCCCCTGTTCCTGGTTATCTGGTTTGGTTACAAGCTGGCGAAGGGGACGCGTTTTGTCCGCTACAGCGAAATGAAGTTCCCGGAGCGTTTTAAGGGCTAAGGCGAGCGACCATAATAGTTAAAACCCTCTAATCTGGAGGGTTTTTTTTATGTCCGCAGCACTTACAAATTGATACATTTCTCCATAATTGTATTGATAATTGGAATCATTATCCTTATCATTTACACCAAATTCAGGATGAAGCCAATCCCCATATCTTGCAGACGGTCAGACTGACAAGGGGCGACCAGCCACATCTACTGTAAAAAAACAGCGCGCATATCGCCGATAGAGCGATAGGCCGACAGTACCTGTGAGCAGCACCCTTTTGTTTGTTTTGTAGTACACCTCATGGAGATATGGAATGTTCAGGTTAAACCCTTTTGTCCGGGCCGGATTATGCGCGTCCGTCGTATCACTGGCGTTTCCGGCGCTTGCCGCCGTTAACGAAGAAACGCTGGTCGTCACCGCTGCGGCAACTGAACAGAGCGTAAAAGATGCTCCCGCCAGTATTAGCGTTATCACCCAACAGGATTTGCAGCGTAAACCGGTTCAGAATCTGAAGGATGTTCTGCGGGACGTGCCCGGCGTGCAACTCACTAACGAAGGGGATAACCGCAAAGGCGTAAGTATCCGCGGTCTTAATAGCAGCTATACGCTGATCCTCATTGATGGCAAACGCGTTAACTCGCGCAACGCCGTGTTCCGCCACAACGATTTCGACCTCAACTGGATCCCGGTTGATGCGATTGAACGCATCGAAGTTGTGCGCGGGCCGATGTCCTCACTCTACGGTTCTGATGCCCTTGGCGGCGTGGTGAACATTATCACCAAAAAAGTCGGCCAACAGTGGACCGGTACCCTGAGCGCTGACACCACCATTCAGGAACATCGCGATCGCGGTGATACTTATAACGGTCAGTTCTTCACCAGCGGCCCGCTGATTGACGGCGTGCTGGGTATGAAAGCTTACGGCAGCCTGGCGAAACGCGCCAAAGACGATCAGCAGGCTTCCAGCAATGCTGCAGGCGAAACGCCGCGCATTGAAGGCTTCACCAGCCGCGACGGTAACGTCGAATTTGCCTGGACCCCAACGGACAATCAGGATATTACCGCGGGCTACGGTTTCGATCGCCAGGATCGTGACTCTGACTCTCTTGACCGTAACCGCCTTGAGCGTCAGAACTACTCCCTAAGCCACAATGGCCGCTGGGATGTTGGCAACAGCGAGCTGAAATTCTACGGTGAGAAAGTCGATAATAAAAACCCAGGCCAGGCCGGGACGATCACTTCTGAAAGCAACTCCGTAGATGGTAAATACGTCCTGCCGCTAGGAATGATTAACCAGCTACTGACCTTCGGTGGTGAATGGCGTCATGACAAGCTCAAAGATCCGGTTAACCTGAGCAGCGGCGGTAAATCTACCTCCGCCAGCCAGTACGCACTGTTCCTTGAAGATGAATGGCGAATCATCGAGCCGCTGGCGTTAACCACCGGTATTCGTTTGGACGATCACCAGACTTATGGCGATCACTGGAGCCCGCGTGCTTACCTGGTCTATACCGCCACCGACACCGTGACCGTGAAGGGCGGCTGGGCGACGGCATTCAAAGCGCCATCCTTGCTGCAGTTGAATCCAGACTGGACCACCAACTCCTGCCGTGGTTCATGCAATATTATCGGTAACCCGGATCTGAAACCGGAAACCAGCGAAAGCTTCGAGCTCGGTCTTTATTACCGTGGCGAAGAGGGCTTGCTGGAAGGTGTGGAAGGGAGCGTCACGACTTTCCAGAACAACGTTGATGATATGATTGATATCCTGCGTACCTCCAGCGCTAGCGAAGCGCCGGGCTACCCGAACTTTGTCGGCTGGAAAACGGTCAACGGCAAGCGAGTGCCGGTCTTCCGCTACTTCAACGTCAATAAGGCGCGTATCAAAGGGGTTGAAACCGAAGTGAAAGTGCCGTTCGGTGACGAATGGAAGCTGACGGTGAACTACACCTATAACGATGGTCGCGACCTGAGTAACGGCGGCGATAAACCGCTGCAAACGCTGCCGTTCCATACTGCCAACGGCACCCTCGACTGGAAACCGCTGGACGACTGGTCCTTCTACGTGACCGCCAACTATACCGGCGAGCAGCGTGCGGTCAGCTCTACGGGCAAAACACCGGGTGGCTACACTATGTTTGATATCGGCGCGGCGTGGAACGTGACTAAAAACGTCAAACTGCGTTCCGGCGTGCTTAACGTCGGCGATAAAGATCTGAACAGAGACGATTACAGTTACACCGAAGAAGGCCGCCGTTACTTTATGGCCGTCGATTACCGTTTCTGATTAGGCCAATGAAAGAGGGCTGGCAGGTTTCCCTGCCAGCCCTCGCTAAAGGCGCTTGTGGCGAAGCCGGACAGCCTCATGCCTGAAAAGCGGTGGGAAATCCCATCGCTCCAGGTTGCTACTTACCGGGGCGAATAATGGCACGAATACTGCCGCAAGTATTTCTAATATACCCTAAATAATTCGAGTTGCAGGAAGGCGGCGACGCAGGGAGTCCCCAGGAGCTTACTTAAGTAAGTGACTGGGGTGAGCGAGGAAAGCCAACGCACATGCAACTTGAAGAATGACGGGTATACACACGATTAGCAGACACCAGATCAGGGCGTTATGCGGAACCTTCATGGTTTGTTCTCCTTGCCTTACGGCGAGTAAGAGACTAACCTGATGTTGTCTAAGCATGCAGATAGCCTCGTGGTGTACTGACCCCAAAAAGTTGGACAGATTAACCGAGGCATCAGAGAAAGAGTCCATTTAATACATGGGCTCTTTTTTGTTCCCTATAAAGCTAAATAATCAATTTCGCAGCCGTATTATCCATTCCACAGCATTCCTACTGCACGTGCATTCTTGTCTAGCCAATAACTCGTTCACCATCTTCTCTCATGCAGTATGTCTATTGAACTAACCGCATGCGCACCATTTAATTATTGCTCATAAAGTTGCGAACATAAGGTCCTTTCGCATTACTGAGGAAGTCTGAGGAACAATGTCCGCGGCTGAGTTTGTGATGGTTTGAAACCATGGTGAATGTAGAAATTTTTAGCTTTTTCTGTGAGCGCATGAACCATGATTGCACGTACACCAATATTCTCGGCAACCCGATAGCAACGAAGCACTGCATCATGAAGTAAATCAGCGCCAAGCCCTTTTCCGCGCAATGAGAGATCGACAGCAAGGCGGGCAAGTATAATGACAGGGATGGGATCTGGCATGTTACGCCGAAGATTCCCTGTCGCTTCAGTATGATTGACGCTCCCGGTGGCCAGAGAGTAATAGCCGGCTATTTGCTTCGTATCTTTCTTACATACCACCAACGTTCTGGCCGCACCGAGAGCCTGGTTTTTAAGGCCTTTCTGCTTTAACCAGTCATCGAGCACAGTTTCACCGCTAACGAACTCAGCCACCTGATGAAAAGCGGACAGAGGTTCTGGTGCTGTTACATGTCCCACTGAGGTTTCCTTGCCAGCAGTTTTTCGATAATGGGATCATCTGCGACCGGTGCATCAAGCATGTCGATGAACTCCGCATATTGCTCATCGTTAAAGTTAAATACCCGGCGATCGAGGATCACATTCTCGGCAGCCTGACAGGCCATTTCAAGAATGAAATCTGTACGTGACTTGTGGAGAATTTCCGCAGCCGCATCTATGAGCGCCCGCTGCGATTCCTTAGCTCTAAGGTTAAGTTGAACATCTGATTTCATAAGACACCCCTGTATAGCGTTTGCTTTACAAGAATAGCACAACGACCGTGTATAGCAAATGCTATACAGTAAGTTATCTTTTTTTAATAGTTTTGAATACTGATGTCTGCTGTGTGCCAGGAGCGGACGAAGAAGAAGCATCATTATCACTCCATCTCTCTATCGTCGTACAGTTGCCGTGCAACGCCGATTTTATCTTTGTTACTATCAACCCAGACAACAAGCCCCATCACGGGAGTAAGAAGTGTTGCCGATAGTTTCGTAAGTTCGTATTCCACGCGGGGCGGGATCGTTGGGTACATGGTTCTGGTCACCAATCCGTTCCGTTCAAGCCCACGAAGCGTCAGTGTTAGCATGCGCTGCGAAATACCCTCAACATCTCTTCTTAGCTGGTTAAAGCGCCGCGGTCCGTTACGTAGCATGATGATAATGTAAAGACTCCATTTATCAGCTATCAGATCAAGAATCTCGCGAGTCGTCTGACAGTTGCTTTCGCTGGGGTCAGGAATCCCGGTAAAATCAATGTTATTTAGTACCATTTATGTGCCTTCTTGCGGAGAAAAGTAACCTTCATTAGCATGGTGGTGTCTGTTTAATACTGACGCTAACTAAGTTCCCTAGTTACTTATTTATACCATTGAGGTTACCATGACAGTAAGAAAAACGATTGCTATTTTTGGTGCGGGAACAGGGCTTGGCTCTTCTCTCGCACATAAATTTGGTAGAGAAGGTTATCAGGTGGCTCTTGTCGCTCGTAGAGTGAACGCTCTCGAAGAACTGGTTTTCAGTCTTGCCTCATCAGGTATCACTGCTGAAGCATTTTCTTATGATTTAACAGACCTCAGTGGTATTCCCAATCTCGTCAGGAGCATTGAGGATAAGCTCGGGAAAATTGATGTCGCAGTCTACGCGCCTGTATCTCCAGGGCCGAATCTTGCGCTTGCCTCTGCTATTGATTCTTCAAAGCTGCAATCCGCCGCTGGTTTGTTTTTGTACTCTCCTGTTGAATTATCACATACCTTATTGCCACGCATGTTAGAACGCAGAGACGGGGCTATCGTTCTGGTCGGAGGCCTTTCTGCTGTTATCCCAATGCCTGGACTTAGCCCTCTCGGGCAAATCATGGCAGCTACACGTAACTATGCTCTCACGTTAAATGCTGAGGTTCTGCAACAGGGGGTGTACGTGGGGTCAGTGAGTATCGGTGCGTTAATTGATCGGTCTGCGGGTAAAAATGCTCTGGAGGCCAGTGGAATAGAGCTCAATGTACCAATTATTGACCCGGATGATATTGCCGAAGAAATATGGACGGTAGTGTCCCGGCGCGATCGTGCCGAGGTGATTCTCCCACCGCTGACAACAATCTAATCAGTAGACTTTTCTGACGTGGTTAAGGGAACCTCGTCAGAGGTCTTTGTTCGCCTCAATATGGTTTGAATCAATGAAAACCAAAGGGTTAATAGCTGGAATATGAGACCGACTTCCGCTTCTCGCTCATAGCAGACATGAGCGTCATCGTGTCCTATGGCGCTTCGGCATCTGGATCTGCATCTAGATGGCGCTTTAAAATCACTAGCCAGAAACATAAGAATCCAGAGCATGCAAATGGCTCTTATTTAAACGTTTCCCAGACAACACCCTCGATAAAATCATTGGTTTAAATTCGTAGTGGGTAGGTCTGTAGGCGATACTCAAGCGGGCTGAGGCCGTTGAATTTAAGGCTAATGCGGCGGGTGTTGTAGTAACGAATGTAATCCTCGAGGGCAACCTTCAGTTCGTCAACATCATTGAATTTACGGGTGTAAAAGCATTCCGATTTTAACGTTCCGAAAAAGCATTCTGCACAGGCATTGTCCAGACAGTTTCCTTTTCGGGACATACTTTGCAAAACCCCAAACTCGCGCAACTGATACTGATACCATCTGTGTCGGTATTGCCAGCCCTGATCAGAATGAAGAACAGGATTGCTGTCAGCATCCATTCGGGCAAATGCCTTAATCAGCATGTCATCAATCATCGGCATGGTTGGTCGTTCGGAAATACTGTAGGAAATCACTTCGTTATTGAAGAGATCTATGATGGGAGAAAAATAGAGTTTCCGGCCGTTTACAGCGAATTCGGTGACGTCTGTTACCCATTTTTCATTAGGTCCGTTAGCCTTAAAGTTTCGTTGAAGGAGATTGTCGACGGTTTCACCACGTTGTCCGCGCCATGAACTGTAACGTTTAACTCTGATCGCAGCCTTAAGAGTCATAACATTCATAAGACGTTGAATAACTTTATGATTGACTACACAGGCTTCTCGTTTTAAAGCCATAGTTATCCTGCGATAGCCATAACGCCCGTAGTTATCATCATAAATCTCCCTGATTCTGCATTTTAACTCAGCATATTTTTCAGGGGATTTAAGTGCTTTAAGGTGATAGTAAAAGGTACTGCGGGGAATGTCCGCAATTTGAAGAAGTTCATCAAATGGGTAGTGCTGCCTCAGTTCATCAATAACTTTGACTTTATCCCTCACCGAACCAAGGCTTTCAGCTTTTTTAGATATAAAACTCTCAATTCCAGATACTTGACTTTCTTTTCCAGTTCCTTGATACGCTGGACTTTTGAACGTTCAATTGCAGCCTCAACCGCTTCAGGGGTTTCTATCATATGAAGTTCCCTTCTTTTCCCAACGCGAAGAGATCGGAGGCCGTCATATCCATTCTTATCGAAAACTTTCAACCACTTAGCTATAACACCAGGGCCAGCGATCTTATATTTGATTGCTACCTGATTATAGGACATCTTCCCTTCCAGCACGTCCTTTATGGCGGCTACCCGGATTTCAGGATCTACTAACACGCCTTTATATTTGGGTCTTAGCCCCTCTTCGCCATAGGCATCATAGGCAGCCACCCACATCCTCACCTGTGTTCTGGGGATGTTAAAACGTGCAGATGTTAAACGGTAACCTTCATCAGTAGTGGAATAGTGCATAACCACTGCCAGGCGCACTTCGAAAGGATATTTACGTTTTGACATAGGACTCTCCAGTAAGAGAGTCCAACAAAATGGGTGCAGTTCATAGGTGATTACATTACCTTCGGGGCTTTCTTCTTTCTGCCTCAGCACAACGATAAAACTCAATATTGCCCTGAGGCGAAAGCCTCAAGCGCCGTCAAAAATCATACGCCTCGACGCCATAAAATACACTATCTCTCTGTATATATTAGTTTTTATGACTGTTTGATGGCGAGGGATTTTGCATATGAATGCGCCGCGAACGTTCTTCACGGCGCATTGAAACGATTATTTAAAGAGATGCTGCGCGTGGAAGTGCAGGTGGTCCTCAATAAATGAGGCAATAAAATAGTAGCTGTGATCGTAACCGGGCTGAATACGCAGGGTTAACGGCCAGCTTTTCTGGCGCGCGGTTTCTGCCAGCACCGCCGGCTGCAACTGCTCAGCGAGGAATGAATCGCTATCGCCCTGGTCAATCAGTGTTGGGATAGCATTCTCTTCCTGGCTGGTTCGCATTAAGGCGCAGCTATCCCATGCCTGCCACGTTGCTTCATCGGTTCCCAGATAAGCGGTAAACGCTTTTTTACCCCATGGAACCTGAGTCGGGTTAACGATTGGCGCGAAAGCCGACACGCTGGTGAAACGACCCGGATTTTTCAACGCCATAACCAGCGCGCCGTGACCACCCATCGAATGCCCGCTGATAGCGCAGCGCTCGCTGACTTTGAACTCGCTGGCGATAAGTTGTGGCAGCTCGTCGCGAAGATAATCGTACATGCGAAAATGTGCGGACCACGGCGCCTGGGTGGCATTGAGATAAAAGCCTGCGCCTTTTCCCAGATCGTAGGCGCTATCGTCAGCAACGCTTTCGCCACGCGGGCTGGTATCCGGCATCACCAGCGCAATGCCCAGTTCGGCGGCGACCCGCTGTGCGCCCGCTTTGGTGGTAAAGTTTTCATCGTTACAGGTCAGCCCGGAAAGCCAGTAGAGAACCGGCGGCGGCGTATCTGTGCGAGATGGGGGGAGAAAGATGCTGAACGTCATGGCGCAGTTCAGCGTCGTGGAGTCGTGTCGCCAGCGTTGCTGCCGACCTTCATAACAGCGGTGCTCTTCGAGCAGTTCCATGCAGGGCTCCTTATGGGTTATGCGCGTAATTTTCCATAATACAGATATTTCATTCGCCCGTGAGTAACTTTCACTTTCTCCTTTTCGGAACGTATTGCATCATTAATGCAACTTTTAACCAACATACTGAAGTTGCCATCGCGTCAGGAATTGCGCTATGTGCCTGGTATTGTGTTGGTTGCGGCAATGGGAGTCAGGCGTTGCGTGACGCATCGGAATACGCCGGTCTGGCGGCGTGGAACGAGAGGTGACGCCAATTTCAACAATTATCGATGCGGCTACTGGATTCTGTGCGTCACCTCACGCACAATGAATACAAACTTTGCCCTCAGAAGAGCAAAGAGCGCCACACCTGCAGGAGAACAAAAATGTCATCACTGAGTAAAGAAGCCGTACTCGTTCATGAAGCGCTGGTCGCTCGTGGGTTGGAGACGCCGCTGCGTCCGCCAGTGCAAGAAATTGATAATGAAACTCGTAAACGTCTGATCGCCGGACACATGACCGAGATTATGCAGCTGTTAAACCTTGATCTAAGTGATGACAGCCTGATGGAGACGCCGCATCGCATCGCAAAAATGTACGTTGATGAGATCTTCTCCGGCCTGGATTACGCCCGCTTTCCCAAAATCACCGTCATCGAAAATAAGATGCAGGTTGATGAAATGGTGACCGTGCGTGATATCACCCTGACCAGTACCTGTGAACACCATTTTGTGACGATTGACGGTAAAGCGACGGTGGCCTATATTCCGAAAGATTCGGTGATTGGCCTGTCGAAAATCAACCGTATTGTGCAGTTTTTCTCCCAGCGCCCGCAGGTGCAGGAGCGACTGACGCAGCAGATCCTCACCGCGCTGCAAACGCTGCTGGGCACCAGCAACGTCGCGGTCTCGATCGATGCGGTTCACTACTGTGTAAAAGCGCGTGGTATCCGCGACGCGACCAGCGCCACCACCACCACTTCGTTGGGCGGCCTGTTTAAATCCAGCCAGAATACCCGCCAGGAGTTCCTGCGCGCCGTACGCCACCACAACTAAAACGGAGCAGGGTACATGGAGAGAAATGTCACGCTGGACTTTGTCCGCGGCGTCGCCATCCTCGGTATCCTGCTACTGAATATCAGCGCCTTCGGTTTGCCGAAGGCCGCTTACCTCAACCCGGCATGGTCCGGGAGCATTTCTGCTAGCGACGCCTGGACCTGGGCAATTCTCGATCTGTTTGCGCAGGTCAAATTCCTGACGCTGTTTGCGCTGCTATTTGGCGCAGGGCTTCAGCTTCTCCTGCCGCGCGGCAAGCGCTGGATCCAATCGCGCCTGACGCTGCTGGCGCTGCTCGGCTTCATCCATGGTCTGTTTTTCTGGGACGGCGATATTCTGCTGGCCTACGCTCTGGTGGGACTGGTGAGCTGGCGGATGGTGCGCGACGCCCATGATGTTAAATCCCTCTTTAATACCGGCGTGGTGCTGTACGTCATCGGCATTGCGGTGCTTCTGCTGCTGGGACTGATTTCCGGCAATACGCCCAATCGTTCGTGGATGCCCGATGCCGCGAATTTGCAGTATGAGCAGTTCTGGAAGCTGAAGGGCGGTTTTGAGGCGGTGAGCAACCGTGCGGATATGCTGTCGGACAACCTGCTGGCGCTGGGTGCGCAGTACGGCTGGCAGCTGGCGGGCATGATGCTGATGGGGGCGGCGCTGATGCGCAGTGGCTGGCTCAAAGGGCAGTTCAGCCTTCGTCACTACCGTCGTACTGGCGCGTTGTTGATTGTTGCCGGAATGGCGGTCAATTTGCCCTCTATTCTTGCCCAGTGGCATCTTGGCTGGGATTACCGCTGGTGTGCATTCTTGTTACAGGCGCCTCGCGAGCTGAGCGCGCCGCTGCAAACCATTGGCTACGCGGCGCTGGCCTGGGGCTTTTGGCCGCAGCTGTGTAAACTGCGGCTGGTGGGGGCAATAGCCTGCGTTGGGCGCATGGCGCTCACCAATTACCTTTTGCAAACGCTGATTTGCACTACGCTGTTTTACCGCTTTGGCCTGTTTATGAAGTTTGACCGCTTACAGCTGTTAGCCTTCGTGCCGCCGGTATGGGCGGTTAATCTTATCTTTTCGTGGTTTTGGCTGCGTCATTTCCGTCAGGGCCCCGTTGAGTGGCTATGGCGTCAATTAACCCTGCGTGCGTCAGGGACATCATTAAAAGATACATCAAGATAACGATCTAGATCACAATCATTAACAAAATGGATGTAACCGTTTCCATCCTTGTGACATCACTCACGTAGCGTGCAGCGCGTCGCTGCCAGAATAGCCACCTTGCTGAACACAGGAGGTGAGTGTGACGTACTGCAATTCTCTAAAGGTCGGTGAGTATGATCACCATTCGTGATGTCGCCCGTCAGGCGGGTGTTTCCGTCGCGACGGTTTCGCGCGTGCTCAATAACAGCGCGCTAGTGAGCCCGGATACGCGAGAAGCGGTAATGAAAGCGGTCACGCAGTTGGGTTATCGGCCCAATGCCAACGCTCAGGCGCTGGCGACGCAGGTCAGCGATACCATCGGCGTGGTGGTAATGGACGTATCGGATGCCTTTTTTGGCGCACTGGTCAAAGCCGTGGATACCGTCGCCCAGCAGCATCAGAAATATGTGTTGATCGGCAATAGCTACCATGAAGCGGAAAAAGAGCGCAACGCTATTGAGGTGCTGATTCGCCAGCGCTGCTCGGCGCTGATTGTCCACTCCAAAGCGCTGAGCGACGCGGAGCTAGGTGACTTTATGGAACATATGCCGGGAATGGTGCTGATTAACCGCATTGTGCCGGGATATGCCCATCGCTGCGTCGGGCTGGATAACGTTAGCGGCGCGTTGATGGCAACCCGAATGCTGCTCAATCATGGTCACCAGCGCATTGGCTACCTCTCTTCCAATCACGGTATTGAAGATGATGATATGCGTCGGGAAGGGTGGCTCAGGGCGTTACATGAACAGGGCATTACCGCTCCCGATAGCTGGGTCGGTTCGGGGTCGCCGGATATGCAGGGCGGAGAGGCCGCAATGGTTGAACTACTGGGGCGTAATCTTGGTTTGACCGCCGTCTTTGCCTACAACGACAGCATGGCGGCTGGTGCATTGACTACCCTGAAAGACAATGGCATTGCTGTGCCGCAGCATCTCTCGCTGATCGGTTTTGATGATATCCCGATTTCCCGTTACACCGACCCGCAGCTGACGACGGTGCGCTACCCCATTATGTCGATGGCGAAACTGGCGACCGAGCTGGCGCTCCAGGGAGCGGCTGGAAAGCTTGATCGTGAGGCTAGCCACTGCTTTATGCCGACGTTGGTGCGTCGACATTCGGTGGCGCAGAGGCAAATTGTGGGTTCGATCACTAACTAATTATCTGCCTGATGTAACCGCTTTCAATCTGTGAGTGATTTCACAGTTTGTTAACATTAAGCTGACTATGATTGCTGCGTTTACGAGTCTGAACATACTATGTCACGGTGATTAATCACTTTTACAGTAGTCATCGGCAGTTAAACGATAGATAAAGCCGTTTTTCAGGAGCGTTACCCTACACGGAAGACCGAATTACAGTAGTGAATGTCGCTGTGCGGTAACATCAATGTAACACTCCCGCCAGCCATTTTCACACCAAAGACCCTGCATAATAAAACCGGAGATTCCATGAATAAGAAGGTGTTAACCCTGTCTGCTGTAATGGCTAGCATGTTATTTGGCGCCGCGGCACACGCAGCAGATACCCGTATCGGCGTGACGATTTATAAATATGACGACAACTTTATGTCGGTGGTGCGTAAGGCAATCGAAAAAGACGGCAAATCAGCGCCAGACGTCCAGCTACTGATGAATGACTCGCAAAACGACCAGTCCAAACAGAACGATCAGATTGATGTCCTGCTGGCAAAAGGCGTGAAAGCGCTGGCAATTAACCTGGTTGACCCGGCAGCGGCGGGCACGGTTATTGATAAAGCCCGTGGCCAGAACGTGCCGGTGGTATTCTTTAACAAAGAACCTTCCCGTAAGGCTCTGGATAGCTACGATAAAGCGTATTACGTCGGTACCGACTCAAAAGAGTCCGGCGTGATTCAGGGCGACCTGATTGCTAAACACTGGAAAGCAAATTCGAATTGGGATCTGAATAAAGACGGTCAGATTCAGTTTGTACTGCTGAAAGGCGAGCCGGGCCACCCGGATGCTGAAGCGCGTACCACCTACGTGATTAAAGAGCTGAACGACAAGGGCTTTAAAACTCAGCAACTGGCGTTAGATACCGCAATGTGGGACACCGCTCAGGCCAAAGATAAGATGGATGCCTGGCTGTCTGGCCCGAATGCTAACAAAATTGAAGTCGTTATCGCCAACAACGATGCGATGGCGATGGGCGCGGTAGAAGCTCTGAAAGCCCACAATAAGAGCAGCATTCCGGTATTCGGCGTCGATGCGCTGCCTGAAGCGCTGGCGCTGGTTAAATCTGGCGCGATGGCCGGTACCGTGCTGAACGATGCTAACAACCAGGCGAAAGCGACCTTCGATCTGGCGAAAAACCTGGCGGACGGTAAAGAACCGGCTGCTGGTACTAACTGGAAAATTGAGAATAAGATTGTCCGCGTACCGTACGTCGGTGTTGATAAAGATAATCTGAGCGAATTCACCAGCAAATAGTAGATTAATAAATTGCGGGCGTACGTGCTGTACGCCCGATTATTCCTGATACAGAACTCGTCCCTTCGCGTCGTTAATTCGTCGGCTGGGGTATGCACGCACGCAGCCAGGTATAACTATGGTCAGCAATAATAGCGAACGGTCAGGCGAATATTTGTTGGAAATGAGCGACATCAACAAATCGTTTCCTGGAGTCAAGGCTCTCGATAATGTGAACCTCAAGGTTCGTCCCCACTCTATTCATGCATTAATGGGGGAGAACGGCGCGGGCAAATCCACATTATTAAAATGCCTTTTTGGGATCTATCAAAAAGATTCCGGTAGTATTCTTTTTCAGGGAAAAGAGATCGATTTCCATTCGGCGAAAGAAGCCCTGGAAAATGGGATTTCAATGGTTCACCAGGAATTAAACCTGGTATTGCAACGTTCGGTGATGGATAACATGTGGTTGGGACGCTATCCCACCAAAGGTATGTTTGTCGATCAGGACAAAATGTATCGCGATACCAAGGCTATCTTCGATGAACTGGATATTGATATCGACCCGCGTGCGCGCGTGGGGACATTATCAGTATCACAAATGCAGATGATTGAAATTGCGAAGGCGTTTTCCTATAACGCTAAAATCGTGATTATGGATGAGCCGACATCGTCGCTGACCGAAAAAGAGGTCAATCATCTGTTTAAAATTATCCGTAAGCTGAAAGATCGCGGCTGCGGTATTGTTTATATTTCCCACAAGATGGAAGAAATTTTTCAGCTGTGCGATGAAATTACCATTCTGCGCGATGGTCAGTGGATCGCCACCCAGCCGCTGGAAGGGCTGGATATGGATAAGATCATCGCCATGATGGTTGGTCGCTCCCTGAACCAGCGATTCCCGAGCCGTGAGAATACGCCGGGTGAGGTGATTCTCGAGGTGCGCAATTTGACCTCGCTACGCCAGCCGTCAATCCGTGATATCTCTTTCGACCTACATAAAGGCGAAATTCTGGGTATCGCCGGGCTGGTCGGCGCTAAGCGTACCGATATCGTTGAGACTTTATTTGGTATTCGCGAGAAAGCCAGCGGCACCATTAAACTGCATGGCAAGAAAATTAATAACCATAGCGCCAATGAAGCGATTAACCATGGTTTTGCGTTGGTTACCGAAGAACGGCGTTCAACGGGAATTTACGCCTATTTGGATATCGGTTTTAACTCGCTGATCTCCAATATTAAAAAATATAAAAATAAGGTCGGACTATTGGATAACTCACGCATGAAAAGCGATACCCAGTGGGTTATTGACTCGATGCGCGTGAAAACCCCAGGGCAGCATACGCAAATTGGTTCGTTGTCCGGTGGTAACCAACAAAAGGTGATTATCGGTCGCTGGCTATTAACTCAGCCGGAAATTCTGATGCTCGATGAGCCGACGCGCGGAATTGATGTCGGGGCGAAGTTTGAGATTTATCAGCTGATCGCTGAGCTGGCCAAAAAAGAAAAAGGGATCATTATTATTTCCTCCGAGATGCCGGAGCTGCTGGGTATTACTGACCGTATTCTGGTAATGAGCAATGGTCTTGTTGCCGGAATTGTTGAGACTAAAACCACTACGCAAAACGAAATTCTCCGTCTTGCGTCGTTGCATCTTTAAGATCAGGGGCTTCCCATGAGTGCGTTAAATAAAAAGAGTTTTCTCACCTATCTGAAAGATGGCGGGATTTATGTGGTTCTTTTGGTGTTACTGGCCATTATTATTTTCCAGGATCCGACTTTCTTAAGTTTGCTGAACTTAAGTAATATTCTGACCCAGTCTTCGGTGCGTATTATTATTGCCCTCGGCGTTGCCGGGCTTATTGTGACCCAGGGGACAGACCTTTCCGCAGGGCGTCAGGTCGGCCTGGCGGCGGTTATCGCCGCCACGATGCTGCAGGCGGTGGACAATGCTAATAAAGTGTTCCCGGAAATGGCCACCATGCCGATTCCGCTGGTTATCCTGCTGGTCTGCGCGATTGGCGCAGTGATTGGCCTTATCAACGGCATTATTATTGCGTATCTGAACGTAACGCCGTTTATCACGACCCTCGGCACGATGATCATCGTTTACGGTATCAACTCGCTGTATTACGACTTCGTTGGCGCGTCGCCGATTTCTGGTTTCGATAGCCACTTCTCACAGTTTGCCCAAGGGTTTGTCGCGTTAGGGACCTTCCGCCTGTCGTATATCACCTTCTATGCGCTGATTGCCGTTTTCTTCGTGTGGATCCTGTGGAACAAAACCCGCTTTGGTAAAAACATCTTTGCTATCGGCGGCAATCCAGAAGCGGCGAAGGTTTCCGGCGTTAACGTCGCCCTGAACCTGCTGATGATTTATGCGCTGTCCGGTGTGTTCTACGCATTCGGCGGATTACTGGAGGCAGGACGCATCGGCTCGGCAACCAACAACCTCGGCTTTATGTACGAACTGGACGCGATTGCGGCCTGCGTGGTGGGCGGTGTTTCGTTCAGCGGCGGTGTCGGCACCGTATTCGGCGTGGTGACCGGGGTCATCATCTTCACCGTCATCAACTACGGTCTGACCTACATCGGCGTCAACCCGTACTGGCAGTACATTATTAAAGGGGCGATTATTATCTTCGCCGTGGCGCTGGATTCACTGAAGTACGCGCGGAAGAAATAAGCGTTGTTGGGTTAAGGCAGACGTCAGTCAAGACGTCTGCCTTTTGCATTATGCGCCGGAATGTAGTGACGGGTACGGCAGGTCGTTGCTTGGATCAAGGCACCCAATCGCGTAATCAGAAAAGTATTCAGGGCTAGTGAGACGTCAGTCCTCACGCTCATTTTGGGGAAAAACGACTTGGCAATTACGTAACTTATATCACTCATTAATGAGCTTTCATTGATTTAATGATAGTTATATCACTCATCAATTTCGACATCACTTCTCTTTTTTCTGCAATTCCAGTAGCTGCTGCGGCGTGACAGCCGGATAAGACTGCGCATCTTCCGGGACTTCTTGCTGGGCGGGGATAGGGATCAGCGGGCCTAAAAAGCGCGGTTCGCGTTTAAAAATATAGAGGTCCGCCAGCGCGCCGAAGCGAGCGCCGAACTCGCGCAGTCGCACGCTCCACATATCTTTCGGTGATGGCACCGCATAGCACTGCGCCTGAATCCCCATATGCAGGGCGATAAACAGCGCCCGCTCGCAGTGGAAACGCTGGGTAATAATAATAAAGTCGTTAGTGTCGAAGACCTTACGGGTGCGCACAATCGAATCGAGCGTGCGGAAACCGGCGTAATCCAGCACGATATCCGCCGGATCGACGCCTGCTTTAATCAAATCGCGGCGCATGGTCATCGGCTCATTATAGCTCTGCAACGCGTTATCGCCGCTCAGCAGCAGATAGTTCACCTTGCCGCTGTTATAGGCGTTCAGCGCGCCCTGAATCCGGTAACGATAATATTGATTGATGACGCCGGTGCGGTAGTACTTGGCGGTGCCCAGCACCACGCCGACCTGGCGATAGGGCAGGTCCTGTAGCTCATCGTAGATATAGGGAGAGGTTTTCCAGCTCATCCAGCGGTCGAGGCCCAGCACAGTTAACAGCAGCAAGCCGAACAGGACTAACAGGCTGTATAACACACGCTTTAACATGGACTTGGCTCAATAGTGAACGAGGGAGCCTTCAGGCTACTTTACCCGCCGGGCAAGCGCAAGAAACCGTCGTTTAATTGCGGGGATTTTCAACAATGCGGGCCGTTTGGCCCGCAGTCTGTGATTAGCCTAACAGTACGCGATCGATATTATGGCAACCCAGCGCTTTCAGCGTCGCTACGGTCGCATCCCATTGAATCAGTGTCGCATCGGCCTTCTCGGCGAGAATAGCGCGCTGGATATCCGGGTAATCGTAGCCGTTGAGGCTCAGCAGATTGAGCGCGCCCTGTAGCGGCGGCAAAGTCGGGTTAAAGGCGGCGTTTTCGGCATAGCTGCCGGTAAAAATAGTCCCGTCTTTCAACTCCAGCGCCACGCCGGACGGGGCCTTGCTGTAAGGCATATGGCAGCGGTTAGCCGCCTGAATCGCCGCCTGAGTCAGCGCGTCGCCGCTGAGCGGGAAGCCGTGATCTTGCTCATCCATCAGCAGGGTTTTGATTTCCAGATCTTTCGGTCCGAAAGCGTCTGGCAGATAGTGCTGGAGCGAATGCGCCTCGCGACCCGGCAAATGAATACGCAGCGCCAGCCCGCTGTTCAGTTCGTTCATAAACTGACGGCAGTGTCCGCAAGGGGTGTAGTTGACGGTAATCGCCTGCAGAGACTTTTCGCCGCGCAGCCAGGCATGGCTAATGGCGCTCTGCTCTGCGTGCACGGTCTGCTGCATGGTGGCACCGAGAAACTCCATATTGCCGCCGAAATACCAGGTTCCGCTGATGCCGCGAGCCACCGCGCCAACGTTAAAGTGAGAAAGGTCAGCGCGGGCACAGGCCGCCGCTAGCGGCAGCAGAGCAAAGGCCAGCGCGTCTTCATCCAGACCCGTTGCGCTTTGCAGCGCTGCAACTTGCCCGGCATTGAGCATCGCCGGAAAATGCGGGTCGGCCAGCATCGGGGCGATAGCCGCTTGCAGATCCGCCGCCAGTTGGGGAAGAACAGCTTGAAAACGTGGGTGCATAGCGTTGCCTCATAACAATGTAATGGAAATCTAGTGTACGGGTGGTTGTAACCTGTATATGTGATAAACATCTCATTGTCTGTGCAACTCATTAATGTTGCATTGAATAATGTGATTTAAATCACATTTAACCGACTATCGCCAAAATTACCGGAAACAAAAACGGTGCAATCAGCGAGGTGATAATCCCGCAAAGTACCAGCGCCAGCGAGCTGAACGCCCCTTCCTGATAGTCGAGCTCTGCACAGCGAGCGGTCCCTAATGCGTGGGATGCGGTACCCATCGACAGACCGCGAGAGGCTTTGGTGCGGATACGCATCAGGTTCAGTAGGGTATGACCGAACACCGCCCCGAGAATACCGACGAAAATAACGCACACGGCGCTGATCGCCGGAATACCGCCAATGCTGCTGCTCACCGCCATGGCAATCGGCGTGGTGACCGATTTAGGCAAAATAGAAGCGGCAATCTGTGGAGTCGCACCCATCAGCAATGCAACGGTGGTGCCGGTGACCATCGCCACCACGCTACCAATAAAGCAGATGGTAATGATGGACTTCCAGCGGGCGCGGATCTGGTGCAGTTGTTCATACAAAGGAAAGGCTAGAGCAACTACCGCCGGCTGCAGCAGGTCGTTAAGAATTTTACTGCCGAGGAAATAGCGCTCGTATGAGATACCGGTAATCAGCAGAAAAGGAATCAGCACTACCATCGCTACCAGCAGCGGGTTGAGCAGTGGAAATTTAAACCGCGCCGCCAGCTTGCGGGCGAGGAAAAAGACGGCCAGGGTTAGCGGCAGCGACCACCAGATTTCATGGATCATTTGTCACGTCCTTTTTGTCCGACCACTTTGCGCTCCCCGTGAACCAGGTGCGAGCTCCAACTGACCACCAAAAATACCACCAGCGTGCTTATCGCACAGGAGACCACGACCGGGCCGAACTGCGCGCGTAGTAAATCCCAATATTGCATAACGCCTACGCCGATGGGCACAAACAGCAACGCCATATAGCGGATCAGAACATTGCAGCCGGGGTTAACCCACTGCGCGGGCATGATTTGCAACGCCAGCAAAAAGAACAAAATCAACATGCCAATAATGCTGCCAGGGATCGTTATCGGCAGCAGGGAGGAGATAAAAATACCGGCATATAAACAAGCATATATCAGCACGAAAGCGCGCAGATACTGCCAGACAATAATCAGTGATTGACTCATGGTAATAACCCTTGATGAACCACATTCATCATACAATTAAACCCAAAAATGTGCTACCGATCACATCATGAATTCTACGCATACCTGAGATAGAGATCTGGAACACTTGACCATACTGATTTCAGGGCGACGGCTGCAGGGATAGATAATGAAGAAAGCGGTTAAGTGCAAGTGACGGCGCTTCACTTTTTCGCCAGAACACGCCAACGCTACCTTTT
Source organism: Klebsiella sp. RHBSTW-00484 (assembly GCF_013705725.1). Taxonomy (NCBI): domain Bacteria; kingdom Pseudomonadati; phylum Pseudomonadota; class Gammaproteobacteria; order Enterobacterales; family Enterobacteriaceae; genus Klebsiella; species Klebsiella sp. RHBSTW-00484. Next base: position 2,098,731 of record NZ_CP055481.1, read on the forward strand.
TGTTCAATGCGCGGCAAATTAAGAATCACCAGCTGGCGCTGCGCGGCGTAGCGCTGGGCCAGGCGCAATGAAAGAATCGATACCATATCGCTGCTTTGTAGCAGGTTGGTGGTGACGTTCATCGATGCCGATTCGATGGTGTTTTCCGGCAGCATTACGCCATTATCCACCAGCGCATTATCAATACTCAGGCGAATCGGGGTGCCGGTCGGCCAGACAATCCAGCGCCAGTGGGCGAGGTCGGCCCAACTTAACCGCGTTTTTTCCGCCAGCGGGTGGTCGGGACGGGCGACGAAGCACACCGGCTCGGTGTAGAGCACCCGGTAGCTCAGAGGCAGCTCGAGCGCTCGCCCGCCGACCCGGCCCACCACCACATCAACCACTCCAGCGAGCAGATCGTTGAGCAGCGGCGTCATCACTTTCTCTTCGATATTCAGGTGCAGAGTTGGCATCTCTTTAAGCAGCTCAAGAATAGCCTGCGAGACGCAGTCGGTCGCCACTGGCGAACAGCCGATCATCAGACTGCCTACCTGGCCGCCCTGCTTGAAACGCTCGATTTCATACTGCGATCGCGACATATCGTTAATCAGCCGCTGGGCATGCTGTATCAGCAGTTTTCCGCCTTCTGAGGGACGCAGGCCTTTGCTGTGGCGTTCGAACAAGGGCATACCGACTTCGTCTTCAAATTGGCTGAGCCATTTGGAAAGCGCAGGTTGCGTAATATTCATCATTTTCGCCACTTGCGTGAGATTGCCTTGCTCTCCCAGCGCCACCAGCATCTGCAGATGATGCAGCTTCAGTTTCTGCGTCCAGTTTGCCATTAGCGATAACCTCCAGGTTATGTCTATGCCCGAAATACCATTGTACATATCATTGCATGAGCTACAAAATCGCAACATAAGAAAAACAAATACAACATCTACCCCTACCTGCAATGAGGCATAACCATGACTCAACGACGTGAATTGCAAAAGCTGCTCGATACCGCACCAGTCGGTGCCCGTCAGTGGCGCGTGATTATCTGCTGCTTTCTGGTCGTCATGCTCGACGGCTTCGATACCGCCGCCATTGGTTTTATCGCACCGGATATCCGTAGCCACTGGCAATTAACCGCGGGTGATCTTGCGCCGTTATTTGGTGCCGGATTGCTGGGCTTAACCGCCGGGGCGCTGCTCTGCGGTCCGCTCTCCGACCGCTTTGGTCGCAAACGGGTGATTGAATTTTGCGTCGCGCTGTTTGGCTTGTTTAGCCTGCTTTCGGCGTTTGCGCCTGACCTGCAAATGTTGGTTATTCTGCGCTTTCTGACCGGCCTCGGTCTCGGCGGTGCGATGCCCAATACCATTACCATGACGTCGGAATATCTGCCGGCTCGGCGACGCGGCGCGCTGGTGACCCTGATGTTTTGCGGATTTACCCTCGGTTCGGCCATGGGGGGCGTAGTGAGCGCCCAGTTGGTTCCACTGATTGGCTGGCCCGGCATTTTGGTTCTCGGCGGCGTTTTACCATTGATGCTGGCGGTGGCGCTGGTGCCGCTGCTTCCTGAATCCCCACGCTGGCAGATCCGTCGCCAGTTACCGCAGGCAACTATTGCTAAAACCGTCGGTGCAATTACTGGCGAGCGCTATGACGACACCCATTTCTGGCTCGATGAACCCGCAGCAGGCGCGAAGGGCAGCATCAGTCAACTGTTTACGGGCCGCCAGTTGCCCATCACGTTGATGTTATGGGTGGTGTTCTTTATGAGCCTGCTGATTATCTATCTGCTCTCGAGCTGGATGCCGACGCTGCTGAACCATCGCGGTATTGATTTACAGCATGCGTCGTGGGTCACCGCCGCTTTCCAGATTGGCGGCACCTTTGGCGCGCTACTGCTCGGTGCGCTGATGGATCGCTTTAACCCTTATCGGGTGCTGGCGCTGAGCTACGGCATGGGCGCGGTCTGTATCGTGATGATAGGTCTGAGCGAGAACGGTCTGTGGCTGATGGCGCTGGCGATTTTCGGTACTGGCATCGGTATCAGCGGTTCGCAGGTCGGGCTGAATGCGCTGACCGCAACGCTCTATCCCACCCAAAGCCGCGCCACCGGCGTGAGCTGGTCAAATGCCGTGGGCCGCTGCGGCGCCATCGTTGGCTCGCTCTCCGGCGGTGTGATGATGGCGATGAATTTCTCTTTCGACACCCTGTTTTTTGTTATCGCTGTACCGGCCGTTGTTAGCGCCGTGATGCTTATTCTGCTGACGCTCGCCGTCCGCAACCCGACATCTGTACCTGCCGAGCTGCCTTCTGCAGGCATCGTGAATAAATAAGGAGAAGAATAATGTCTCAATCCACTACGCAAACACACAATGGTCGTCAGCAGTTTTACCAGCATATTTCCAGTCAAAATCTGACGCCGCTTTGGGAATCGCTGCACCATCTGGTCCCGAAAACGCCGAATGCCACCTGCGCGCCGGCTTACTGGAATTACCAGGAAATCCGTCCGCTGCTGATGGAAAGCGGCAAGCTGATTGGCGCGAAAGAAGCAATACGCCGCGTGCTGGTGCTGGAGAATCCGGCGCTGCGCGGACAGTCGTCGATAACATCGTCTCTGTACGCTGGTTTACAGCTGATTATGCCCGGCGAAGTCGCGCCGAGCCATCGCCATAACCAGTCGGCGTTACGTTTTATCGTTGAAGGAGAAGGGGCGTTTACCGCCGTTGATGGCGAGCGCACGCCGATGCACGCAGGCGATTTTATCCTGACTCCGCAATGGCGTTGGCATGACCACGGCAACCCCGGTAATGAGCCGGTTGTCTGGCTGGATGGGCTTGACTTGCCGCTGGTGAACTATCTGGGCTGCGCTTTTGCTGAGGATTATCCTGAAGATCAGCAGCCGGTAACCCGTAAAGAAGGGGACTACCTGCCCCGCTACGCCGCCAATATGCTGCCGCTGCGCCATCAGGTCGGTAACTCTTCCCCCATCTTCAATTATCGCTATGACCGCAGCCGCGAGGCGCTGCACGACCTGACGCGCTTAGGCGAGGCCGACGAGTGGGATGGCTACAAAATGCGCTACGTCAACCCGGTGACCGGGGGGTATCCGATGCCGTCAATGGGCGCATTCCTGCAACTGTTGCCGAAAGGATTTACCTCGCGCGCGGCGAAGACCACCGACAGCACTATCTATCACGTAGTGGAAGGTAGCGGTCAGGTCACTATCGGCGAGCAGACTTTCTCTTTCCAGGCAAAAGATATCTTCGTGGTGCCGACCTGGCACGCCGTCTCATTTATTTCCGCCGAAGATACCGTGTTATTCAGCTTTTCGGATCGTCCCGTGCAGGAAGCTCTCGGCCTGTTCCGCGAAGCGCGTTATTAAAAATAAGGAAACGAATCATGACTCAATACGTTTTTGCACCCCAGGCCCCGATTAGCGTGCCGGTTGTTGGCAGCGATGAGCAGTTCCCGGTGCGCCGCGTTTACTGCGTGGGGCGTAACTATGCCGCACACGCCCGCGAAATGGGTTTTGACCCGGATCGCGAACCGCCGTTCTTTTTCTGCAAACCCGCAGATGCGGTGGTGCCGGTTGCCGCAGGGGAAACGCTGAACCTGCCGTACCCGTCGCAAACCGATAACTACCACTACGAAATTGAGCTGGTGGTGGCGATTGGTAAGAAGGGCAGCGATATTCCGCTGGAGCAGGCCCATGAGTATATCTGGGGCTACGCCACCGGCCTGGATATGACCCGCCGCGACCGCCAAATGGAGATGCGCCAGATGGGCCGTCCGTGGGAAATCGGCAAAGCCTTCGATCTCTCCGCGCCGATTGCGCCGCTGCATAAAGCCGATACCGCAGATGTGAATCAGTCCGGGATCTGGTTACAGGTTAACGGCGAAGATCACCAGCGCAGCGATATCCGCCATCTGATCTGGTCGGTCAATGAAACCATCAGCTACCTGTCTGGTTTCTTCGAACTTCAGCCCGGCGACTTGATTTTCACCGGTACACCGGAAGGCGTGGGCGCGGTGGTGAAAGGTGATGTGATCACCGGCAACGTAGAGGGTCTGACGCCAATCGCGGTTCGCGTGGTGTGAGGTGAATGATGAAGCTGTACAGTTTTTTTAATAGCTCGGCGTCATATCGCGTGCGGATTGCGCTGGCGCTGAAGGGCATTGACTACCAGAGCGTGGGCGTCAACATCCGCATTGGCCAGCAGAATGCGCTGGAGTACCGGCGGTTGAACCCGGTTGGCCTGGTGCCGACGCTTACCACCGACGAGGGCGAGTCTCTCGGGCAGTCGCTGGCGATTGCGGACTGGCTTGACCGTCACTATCCGCAGCCGTTGCTTCTGCCGCAGGAAGATAGCGCGCGGATGCGGGTGCTGGAGATTGTTTACGCCATCGCCTGCGACATTCATCCAATAAATAACATGCGCGTTTTGCGCTACCTTGGCGACGAGCTGAAGGTGAGTGAAGAAGATAAAAAACGCTGGTATGCGCACTGGATCCAGCAGGGATTTAGCGCCGTGGAGCAACTGTTGCGCCACGCTAAATCCAGTAGTTTCTGCGTGGGTGATGCGCCAACTCTGGCGGACTGCTGCCTGGTGCCGCAGTGGGCTAACGCTTTGCGGATGGGTTGTGACCTGAGCCACTATCCGCGCTGCCAGGCGGTCTATGACGCCTGCACCCGGCTCCCGGCGTTTATCGCCGCCGCGCCGGAAAACCAACAAGATAAGATCCCGGCTTAGGAGGCAACATGGCAAAAGTGATGCGAGCAATTATTGTCGGCGGCGGCATCGGCGGGGCGGCAACGGCGCTCTCTCTGGCGCGCCAGGGCATCAAGGTGATGCTATTAGAAAAGGCCCATGAAATTGGCGAAATCGGCGCGGGGATCCAGCTTGGCCCAAACGCGTTCTCGGCGTTGGACAGCCTGGGTGTTGGCGAAATCGCCCGTCAACGTGCGGTATTTACCGATCACATCACCATGATGGACGCAGTAAACGGTGAAGAGGTGGTGTGCATTGAGACCGGGCAGGCCTTCCGCGACCACTTTGGCGGCCCCTATGCGGTGATCCATCGGGTGGACATCCACGCCACCGTCTGGGAAGCGGTGCTGACCCATCCTGGCGTGGAATATCGCACCTCAACGCAGGTGGTGGATATTCGTCAAACCGCCAATGACGTGACGGTTTTCGATGATAAAGGCAACAGCTGGACGGCCGATGTGCTGATCGGCTGCGACGGCGGAAAGTCGGTGGTGCGCCAGAGCCTGCTCGGCGATGCGCCAAGAGTGACCGGCCACGTGGTGTATCGCGCGGTGGTTGACGCTGCCGATATGCCGGAAGATTTACGTATTAACGCCCCGGTGCTGTGGGCCGGGCCGCACTGCCACCTTGTGCATTACCCGTTACGCGGCGGCAAGCAGTACAACCTGGTGGTGACCTTCCACAGCCGCGAAAAAGAAGAGTGGGGCGTGCGCGACGGCAGCAAGGAAGAGGTGCTTTCTTATTTCAAAGGTATCCATCCGCGCCCCCGGCAGATGCTGGATAAGCCAACCTCCTGGCGACGCTGGTCCACTGCCGACCGTGAGCCGGTAGAGAAATGGGGCAACGATCGCATTACGCTGGTTGGTGATGCTGCCCATCCGGTGGCGCAGTATATGGCCCAGGGCGCCTGCATGGCGCTGGAAGATGCGGTGACGCTGGGCAAAGCGCTGGCGCAGTGCGACGGCGATGCGGCCCGCGCGTTTGCGCTGTATGAGTCGGTACGCATCCCACGCACCGCGCGTATTGTCTGGTCAACCCGTGAGATGGGGCGGGTTTATCATGCTGCCGGGGTCGAGCGCCAGGTACGCAACCTGCTATGGAAAGGCAAAACCCAGAGTGAGTTTTATCGCGGTATCGAGTGGTTATACGGCTGGAAAGAGGATAACTGCCTGGAAGCACGTTAACCTGCAGAGCATTTCCCGGGTCGCAGACAGCTGTGACATTGTAGCCCGGCTAAGCGCAGCGCAAGCCGGGAAGCAGCAGCGCCTGCGGGAAAACGTACTGGCCCCCTTTCAACCCGCCCCGGGAGGCGCTACCATAGCGCCTCTTTTTTTCCGGGCAATGATAAACAATATGCGTGTATTACTGGCGCCGATGGAAGGTGTGCTCGATTCGCTGGTACGCGAGTTGCTGACCGAAGTGAATGATTACGATCTCTGCATCACCGAATTTTTGCGCGTGGTGGATCAGCTCCTGCCGGTAAAATCGTTCTATAAGTTGTGTCCGGAATTGCACAACAATAGCCTGACGCCGTCCGGTACTCGCGTGCGCATTCAGTTGCTCGGGCAATATCCGCAATGGCTGGCGGAAAACGCCGCCCGCGCGGTCGAGCTTGGCTCCTGGGGCGTTGACCTCAACTGTGGCTGTCCGTCAAAGCTGGTCAACGGCAGCGGCGGCGGGGCGACGTTGCTCAAAGACCCTGAACTTATCTATCGCGGCGCGAAGGCGATGCGCGAGGCTGTGCCGGATCATCTACCGGTAACGGTCAAAGTACGTCTGGGCTGGGATAGCGGCGAGCGGCAATTTGAAATCGCCGATGCGGTTCAGCAGGCGGGGGCCAGCGAGCTGGTGGTTCACGGGCGCACCAAAGAGGACGGTTATAAAGCGGAGCGCATCAACTGGCAGGCGATCGGCGAAATTCGTCAGCGCCTGACCATCCCGGTGGTCGCCAACGGCGAAATCTGGGACTGGCAAAGCGCCCAGGGTTGTCTGGCGGTAACCGGCTGCGACTCGGTGATGATTGGCCGCGGCGCGCTGAACGTGCCGAACTTAAGCCGGGTGATCAAATATAACGAACCGCGCATGCCCTGGCCTGAGGTGGTCGGGCTACTGAAAAAATACGCTCACCTGGAAAAACAGGGCGACACCGGTCTTTATCACGTTGCGCGTATCAAACAGTGGTTGGGTTATTTACGTAAAGAATACCTTGAAGCCTCTGAGCTTTTTAGCGCGGTACGCGCCCTGCAGGATTCAAAGAGCATCGCGCGCACAATTAACGACTGGCGTAGTTAAACTATCTGACCTGCATCACATTTTTCTGTTTGTCCCATTGAGATTACCCTGCGGACAGTGAAATACTCAGCCCTGATTGTTACTGCTCCGGCAGGCAAAACCTGATTTCCTGGCATCCGTCGGGGTCAGGTTTTTTTGTTTTTGGGGTTCATATGCAAATCGCCAAAGTACTTAATAATAATGTAGTGGTGGTTGTAGATGAGCAGCAGCGCGAACAGGTGGTCATGGGCCGAGGACTTGCCTTTCAAAAACGCGTTGGTGACTCTCTTGATGAAAGTAAAATTGAAAAGGTCTTCGCGCTGCAGAGCGATGAACTGGTTGGCCGTTTAGGCGAATTACTCAGTCAGATACCGTTAGAAGTGATGACCACCTGCGATCGGATTATCGATCTGGCGCGCGGTCGTCTCGGTAAGTTACAGGACAGTTTGTACATTACCCTGACCGATCACTGCCACTTTGCGATTGAGCGGCAAAAGAACGGCATGGCGATTCGTAACGTCCTGCTGTGGGAAATTAAGCGGCTGTATCCGAAGGAGTTTGAGTTAGGACAGGAAGCGCGGGCGATTATTGCCAAACGGCTCGGGGTTGAGCTTGCCGAAGATGAAGCCGGGTTTATCGCCCTGCATCTGGTCACGGCGCAGCTTAACAGCGAAATGCCGGAGGTGATGCACGTTACCCGCGTCATGCAGGAGATCCTGCAACTGGTGAAGTATCAGCTGACGCTCAACTACGACGAAGAGTCGTTGAGCTATCAGCGCTTTGTCACCCATCTTAAGTTTTTCGCCCAGCGGATGCTGACGCGAACGGTGGTGGAAGATGACGATGTGACGCTGCACAGCGCGGTAAAGGATAACTACCCGAAAGCGTGGAAATGTGCAGAAACCGTTGCCCGGCATCTGCAAAAGAGCTATCAGCGGTCGCTGACGACGGAAGAAATTATGTTTCTCGCCATTCATATTGAAAGGGTGAGAAAAGAGGGTCGCTAAGCGCTTATCGGGCCTGGCTCTTAGCTCCTTCATTAAAACTGGATTGTTACTGCATTACGCAGGCAAAACCTGAGCGCAACGCCAAAACCGGCGTTGTTCTCGGGTTTTTTTATTTTTTAATACTCAGTTAACGATGCCTGCGGGCAGCGGAAGTAAGGAAAAACAGCATGGAATATAAAGCACTCGCGCAGGATATTCTCAGCCGGGTAGGCGGCAAAGAGAATATTGTGAGTCTGGTTCACTGCGCTACACGACTGCGTTTTAAGCTCAAAGATAGCAAAAAGGCGGATGCTGAAGGGCTGAAGGCGAATCCTGGCGTTATTATGGTCGTAGAAAGCGGCGGCCAGTTTCAGGTGGTCATTGGTAACCATGTGCATGATGTCTGGCAAGCGGTGCGTAGCGAAGCGGGCCTGACGGACGAGAGTCAGCCGGTCGCGGAAAAGGGCGAGAAAACGTCTTTGCTTGGCCAGCTTATCGATATCGTTTCCGGTATTTTCACCCCGTTTATCGGCGTACTGGCGGCCACCGGTTTGCTTAAAGGTTTTCTGGCGCTGGCGGTAGTTTGCGGCTGGCTCAATACTGGCGATGCGACCTATAAAATCTGGTTTGCCGCCAGCGATGCGCTGTTCTTCTTCTTCCCGCTTTTCCTCGGCTATACCGCCGGGGTGAAATTCGGTGGTAATCCGTTTATCACTATGGCGATTGGCGGCGCGCTAACGCATCCGCTGATGATTCAGGCCTTTGAGGCCGCTCAGGCGCCGGGCGCACCGGTCGAGCATTTTATAGGCATCCCGGTGACGTTTATTAATTACAGCTCGTCGGTGATCCCGATTATTCTCGCCTCCTGGGTGAGCTGCTGGCTGGAGCGCAGAAGCAATGCGCTGTTGCCATCGGCCATGAAAAACTTCTTCACGCCGGCGATTTGCCTGGGCGTGGTTGTTCCCCTGACCTTCCTGGCGATCGGCCCGGTAGCCACCTGGCTAAGCCAACTGCTGGCGCAGGGTTACCAGATAATCTACGCCGTCGCTCCGTGGCTGGCGGGTGCCGCGCTGGGCGCGCTGTGGCAGGTGTGCGTGATTTTTGGCCTGCACTGGGGGCTGGTACCGCTGATGATTAACAATCTGGCTGTACTGGGCCACGATACCATGGGGCCGATGGTGCTGCCTGCGGTGATGGGGCAGGTCGGCGCAGTGTTGGGTATCTTCTTGCGTACTCGCGATACCCGCCAGAAAGTGCTGGCCGGTTCTGCTTTTTCCGCCGGGATTTTTGGTATCACCGAACCAGCAATTTATGGTCTGACGCTGCCGCTGCGCCGTCCGTTTATCTTTGGCTGCGTGGCCGGGGCGATTGGTGGCGCGATTACCGCATTCTTTAATACCAGCATCTACTCTTTCGGCTTCCCTAATATCTTTTTACCTGCGCTGATGATCCCGCCAGGCGGCGTCGACGCCAGCGTCTGGGGCGGTGTGGTCGGTATGGTGGTGGCGCTGGTTATCGCCTGCGTACTGACCTTTATCGCCGGGTTGCCGCGCAGCACCGCTGAGCAGACTGCTGTTGCCGTCGCACCTGCCTCAGAAAACGATATTTTGGCACCGATGACCGGTAGCGTACTGGCGCTGGATCAGGTACCTGACAGCACCTTCGCCAGCGGTTTGCTCGGCCAGGGCGTCGCGATTATTCCGTCCGTGGGCAAGGTTATCGCCCCGTTCTCAGGTGAAGTTGCCTCAATTTTTCAAACCAAACATGCCATCGGCCTGCTAAGCGATAGCGGTATCGAACTGCTTATCCACGTCGGCATCGATACCGTGAAGCTCGATGGCGCACCGTTTACTGCTCATGTTAAAGAGGGCGACAAAGTGAAAGCGGGCGATCTGCTGCTGGAGTTTGACCGCCAGGCGATTCTGGATGCCGGTTATGACCTGGCAACGCCCATTATTATCAGCAACAGCGACGATTATCGTGCTCTGGATATCGTATCCGCCAGCGCGGTGGATGCCGGTCAGCCGCTGTTGTCCGTAAGCCATTAATCACAGGAGAGAGATCAATGAAGACATTCCCACAGGCGTTTTTATGGGGCGGTGCGACCGCGGCAAATCAGGTCGAAGGCGCTTATCTGGAGGACGGAAAAGGACTGTCGACTTCTGATATCCAGCCAAACGGCGGCATTTTTAGCGAGGTTGTGGAACGCGTACCGGGCGATAGCAGCATTAAAGATGTCGCCATCGATTTCTACCATCGTTACCCGGAAGATATCAGCCTGTTTGCTGAAATGGGCTTTAACTGCCTGCGTGTGTCGATTGCCTGGACGCGTATTTTCCCTAACGGTGATGATGCGCAGCCAAACGAAGCGGGACTGGCCTATTACGATAAGCTGTTTGATGAAATGGCGAAGCACAACATCACGCCGCTGGTGACCCTGTCGCACTACGAGATGCCGTGGGCGCTGGTGAAAAACTACGGCGGTTGGGGCAACCGCAAGGTCATTGGTTTCTTCGATCGTTATGCTCGCACTGTGTTTGCGCGCTATCAGGCTAAGGTCAAACTGTGGCTGACCTTCAACGAAATCAATATGTCCCTGCACGCGCCGATGACTGGCGTCGGCTTGCCCGCTGACAGCAGCAAAGCCGAAGTTTATCAGGCGATTCACCATCAGCTGGTGGCGAGCGCGCTGGCGACGAAGGCCTGCCATGAGATCGTCCCGGAAGGCAAAATCGGCAACATGCTGCTCGGCGGCCTGATGTACCCGCTCAGCTGCAAACCGGACGATATTTTTGAAACCCTGCAGCAGAACCGCAGCTGGCAGTTCTTCGGCGATGTACAGTGCCGCGGCACTTATCCGGGCTATATGCTGCGCTATTTCCGCGATAACGGCATTAATATTGAGATCACCGATGCCGATCGCGAAGCTCTGAAAGAGACGGTTGATTTCATCTCCTTTAGCTACTATATGACCGGCTGCGTCACCGCCGATGAAGAGCTGAACAAAAAAGCGCGCGGCAATATTCTCAGCATGGTGCCGAACCCGCACCTGGCAAGCTCGGAATGGGGCTGGCAGATTGACCCGCTGGGCCTGCGTACGCTGCTGAACGTGCTGTGGGATCGCTATCAGAAACCGCTGTTTATCGTTGAAAACGGCCTTGGCGCGAAGGATAAAGTCGAAGCTGATGGCAGCATCAACGATGACTATCGCATCAGCTACCTCAACGATCACCTGGTGCAGGCGCGCGAGGCGATTGAAGATGGCGTTGAGTTAATGGGCTACACCAGTTGGGGGCCAATCGACCTGGTGAGTGCGTCGAAGGCGGAGATGTCCAAGCGCTACGGCTTTATCTACGTCGATCGCGATGACCAGGGCAACGGCACCCTGGCGCGCAGCCGCAAGAAAAGCTTCAACTGGTATAAAGAAGTGATTGCCACTAACGGCGGCAGCTTAAAAGAGTAATAGCCTGGGGGTGCGTAGGTCAGGTAAGGCGTTAG